>DASUJZ010000061.1:0-78902 GCA_036278995.1 Terriglobia bacterium
GTGCGATCGTCCTCCGCATCTCCAATATGTTCGGACCCTTACAAGGCTTATAGACACCGCAGACCGCGCCGATGTTCCGACTTCCAACAAAACTATCACATGTTTAAATTTTACAAAACCGGCGATCACAATGATGTGGAACGGAAAGCTCTCCTGCTCGAATCACTGGGCCGTCCAGCCGCCGTCAATCAGAATGTCGGTGCCGGTGATAAAACCCGCAGCGTCGGAGCAGAGAAAAACAGCCAGCGGCCCGATCTCCTCCACCTTGCCCCACCGGCCCAATGGAATCTTGGACGTAAACTCGGCGTTGCGCGCGGCGTCCTGGGTCAGAACGGTATTCATCTCCGTCGCAAAAGGGCCGGGACTGAGGGCGTTGACAGTGACACCGTAGGGCGCGAGTTCCAGCGCCAGAGCCTTGGTCATCCCCAAAAGTCCGAATTTGCTGGTGCAATAGGCCGTGCGGTGTGGAAGGGCGACGTGCGCCATGGTGGACGCGATGTTGACGACGCGCCCGAATTTTCTTTGCATCATTCCCGGCACAAAAGCGCGGCTGCAGAGGAACGCGCTGTCGAGGTTCGTCTGCATCACGCGGTGCCACTCTGGGAGCGAGAACTCGTGCAGCGGCTTGCGCAGGTTGATGCCGGCATTGTTGATCAGGATGTCGGGGGCGCCGGCCGCGTCACTCACCTGCCGGGCCATTCTGGCCACTTCATTTTCCTCGCGCAGGTCCGCAACAAACGCGTGGGCCTTACCGCCGCGGCTTTCGATATCCGCCTTTACCTGCTCCAATAATTCTTTGCTTCTAGCCACCAGAGCGACCGCCGCTCCGGCCTCTGCCAGCGCCATGGCCATCTGCTTACCCAATCCTCGGCTCGCGCCCGTGACCACCGCCAACCGGCCATCCAACGAATGATTCGCCATTGCTTTGTCCTCGCATGAAAAAATTATCACAGGCATGGGACTGAGGCATCAGATTCCTTTCCGCAACAGGCGTAGCTGATCATATTTTCACATACTCCCGTCCGCAGATTTGGTGGGTTTCGTAATTGTTGCACATGGACCGTGGGTTGGCTCGGTTTATCCGAGTTGAACCGTCGCAGAACGGATACTTGCGAAATACTCCCACATGACAGAAAATTGGGCCCTGTTCGACGGCTGGCGTGAGTGGTAATGTTGCCTTATCGCGATCGGCAGTTTACGTGCCTCAACTTAACAGGCAGAGTCCCAGTAAGCGTTGCTGTAGTGCCACCTAGGCGCTCAATCTCGCCTGCGCGCCGGGAATTTCCAGTATTGGGGCGGTGTGAATCAGATGACTCTACTCAAGTTAAGCTCGTATTCATTAGGTATGGGCTTGATCCTTTTGAGCTTTCCAGCCGCAGTCTATGCACAGTCTTCTCCTGCCAGCCCATCAACTCCGAGTTCTCATTCATATTCAGCTCAGCCATATCTGGTTGAGAAGACCCTCTGCAAGGTGGATTTTGAGAACGATGGAACCTCAGTCCGAGAAGATACATTCCGTATTCGAATACAGTCTGCGGCAGGAGTAGAGGACTGGGGGCTGATCGCCTTTGGCTATAGCGCCGCCAATCAGGAAGCTGAAGTGCGCTACGTCAGAGTGCTCAAGCCGGATGGTTCCATCATCAATACGCCTCCTGGGGACGTACAGGACGTAACGGATGAGGTTTCTCGCGAGGCTCCAGTTTATAGCGACCATCACGAAAAACACGTGCCTGTGAAAGGGTTGAGTCCGGGAGATGTACTCGAGTATCAATACATCGTTCGGACAAAAAAACCGCTCGTTCCGCGGGAATTCTGGTTTCAGTATGATTTCAACACGATTGCCACCGTGCTTGATCAGGAATTGGACGTGAGCGTCCCGAAGAAGCGTGACGTGATCGTGAAGAGTAGGACTGTCCAACCCACCCTCGTCGCCGAGGGCAATCGAAAAATTTACGCTTGGAAAACGTCGAATCTGGAGACTCACGCGGAGGATGAATTCATGTGGCCAGCTCCGCCTCCGGCGGTTCAGGTCACCTCTTTCAGGAGCTGGGAAGAGGTAGGAGAGTGGTGGAACAATCTCGAGCAATCACAAATGGTGATTACTCCCGAGATCCGTGCTAAAGCGGCAGAATTGGCGAGGGGCGCCGCGAGCGACGATGCCAAGCTAAAGGCTATTTACGATTATGTGGCGACGCAATTCCGATATATCAGCATCTCTTTCGGAATCGGCCGATATCAACCGCATCCGGCTTCGCAGGTCCTGAACAATGAGTACGGCGATTGCAAGGACAAGCACACGCTGTTCGCGACTCTTCTGAAGGCGGTTGGGATTCAAGCCTTGCCGGCGCTTATGAGCGCAGGAAGAGAAATTGATCCGGACGTCCCCTCGCCGGGGCAGTTCGATCATGTCGTCAGTGTAATTCCGCTCGGAAAGAGTCAGGTATGGGCTGATACAACCGCGCAGGTTGCACCAATTGGCTACCTTGCTAGCGATCTGCGGGGCAAGCGAGCCCTCCTGGTCTCAACCTCTGCACCTACATCGCTAGTGGAAACGCCAGCAACACTTCCTTTCGCAGGATTCCAGACCGTAGAAGTTGATGGCACGATAAGACCAGACGGGACAATCGAATGTAATGTTCACCGAACATCTCGCGGTGATGCCGAGGTCGGGCTCCGCCAATCTCTCCACGAAACACCGAAGCCGGAATGGAAAGACGTTGTCCAGTTTATTGCTTACGGAGCGGCGTACGGTGGTGACGTCAGCGACGTAAAGGCGACTCCGCCCGAGGATACCGATACCCCGTTTTCGTATTCGTATGAGTTCACAGCCAAAGACAAAACCGATTGGGATTATAAACGGATCATCTTACAAGTCCCTGTTCTGGGCCTACCAACCCTGGAGGACAACGGAAAAGGGCGAAAGAATCCCATACAACTTGGTTCGCCCAGAAAAGTCACGATTAGCATAAAACTCCAACTGCCACCGGGTTTCACACCAAAACTGCTTCCCGTCCAGGACTTGATTCAAGACTTTGCGGAATATCATTCCTGGTATGGTTTCAAAGACGGCGTTCTCACCATCACCAGGACGTTGGAGGTAAAGACCGAACAAGTGGCGGCTTCCAATTTTAAGGATTACAATTCTTTTCGCAGCGCAGTCAGTCTGGATTCGCGGGCCTACACTTACCTATACACGCGAGCGGAGTCCTTAGCGGCTCTTCCTCCCAGCCCAGAGTCGGCACAAATTTTCCAGCAGGCTCGCGATGCCTTTCAGGTCGGCGATCTTCAATCTGCCCGTGACCTGGTGCAGCGGGGCCTCGCGGTAGATCCACAATACGCGGCAGGCTGGTTGGCACTGGGTTCGATACAGTTCAGACTGAATGAAATCGGTGATGCAGCTACAGATTTCCGCAAGGCAACTGACCTTAACCCTCAGGATCCAGTTGCACGAAAGGCGCTTGCCGAGTGTCTTACCCTCTCCGGATCGCCCGATGCAGCTCAGGCTTGGCGGGAGGTGCTAAAGCTCCAGCGGAACGACCGGGAGGCACACTTGACGCTTGGGACTATTCTCCTGAACCAGAAGAAGTTCAGCGAGGCATCACTGGAGTTGGAGGCTGCAGTTAAGGATGGCCCCGCAAGCGCTCCCCTGGAGGAGCAGCTGGCCAAGGCTTGCCTCGAAACAGGGAACAACACGGGTGCGACACAGGCACTGGAGCGGGCCGCCCAGATTGATCCCTCTCCGGATAACTTGAACAAAGTTGCAGAAGACCTTGCTGATCACCAACTAGACTTAGCGGCGGCTCAACGGTATGCCGAAAAGGCCGTTCAAGCAGTAGAGAACAAGGCAACCTTGATCACGCTGGACGCTTTGGACCGTTCTGACGTGACTTGCATGGTAGAACTGGCAAGGTTCTGGGGAACCTTGGGACGGATTTACCTTCAACAGCACAGCTTTGAGAAAGCCGAGGCTTATCTGAGTTCGGCATGGAATTTACAGCCGGATGACGTGGCCGCCTATCGCCTCGGCCAGACCTACGAGAAGGAAGGCAAGATCCAGTCTGCCATCGCGGCCTACGCGTCGGCAATGGCCGACGTGGTGCATGGGGACAGAAGTCAGGCTCGCGCCCGTTTGTCGACCCTTGTTAAGTCGAGTTCTGCGGCGGCACTGGCCATTGAGGAGGCAAAGGAACGGCTGAAACGCATCCATCGGGCCGACTTGGGGAAACTTTCCACCAAGCCGGTGAGCGCAGAATTCTGGGTGCTCATATCAAAGGGCGGCAAGGTGCAGGACATCAAGTTCATAAAGGGTGATAAGGACCTGCAAGTCGCAACCCAACGGCTGGCGAGTCTAACATTCACCTCACCTCTTCCCGACACTGTGCCCGTGAAGCTTCTGCGCCGCGGAGTATTGGTATGCCTCGGCGAAAGGTTCGGCTGCGACCTCACTTTGCTGGATCCAGGCACAGCGGGATGGCCCGGTTCAGCCGTTCAAACCAGGACGGTACTCCGGTCAAATTGAACTAGCGCAGGCTTCCCCAGCAGACAGGGCTTCATCAACGCTCGGCTCGCAGGCAACGACACCCGTTTTGCTTCTGCTTCTGCTTGTTAAGGCGCGCTTGTCCGCCACCACTGCGCTTTCCGCCAGCCGCGATCCTCGAGGCGGTGCAGCGCGGGGTAGAGCGAGCCTTGCTGGAGTTGGAAAAAGTCCCGGGAGATTTGCTGAATCCGTTGAGCGATGGCATAGGCGTGAATCGGGCCCAGCGCCACGACCTTGAGGATCAGCATGTCGAGAGTTCCCTTGAGCAGTTTCGTTTTCTCTTCAGCAATTAATTACACCTAGAATATCTACCTATACGACGCGCGCGCTCGAATGTCAAGCGTCTTTTTAGCACCGATGTCACCGAGCGGAGCCGGAAGTCAAAAGCAGATTCTTCGGCCAGAAACCGCCCTCAGAATGACGCATGTCGGCGACGGACAGGTGTGTGCTGATCACCCGGCGATGTTCCTGGGTCTTCTGATTAGTCCATTGCGCGGTTCTTGAACTCGCGGTTGAGGCGGAAGAGGCTCAGATTGTGGCGAGTTGCGCCGGTGGTGGCGAGCTCGGCCATGATTTCACCCACCACGCTGCAAAACTTGAATCCGTGGCCGGAAAATCCGGCGGCGATAAAGACGCGGTCGGATTCCGGGTGAGCGTCCAGAATGAAGTGCTCATCCGGGGTGTTGGTAAATAGGCACGTCTTCAGGGCCAGCGTGGGACCGTTCGCTTCCGGAAAGTAGCGGGCGATGCCTTCGCGCAGCACCGCTTCGTCTTCGGGATGGCAGTCGCGGTCCATCGCGTCGGGATCCACTGTTTCGTTCCGGTGATGATACCGCCCAATCTTGAATCCCGGAAAATCGTACACAGGGAACCCGTAGAAGTGGCCTTCAGGGCTTTGCAGATTGAAAATCGGGAACGCGCCGAGCTGGAAAATATCCAGGCGGAGCGGACGGGTCCATATGAGCACCTGGCGTTCCGGCTGGAGAACTTTGCTGAGAAAGGGCAACAGTTTCGAGTTCCAGGCGCCTGCAGACACGATCAGCCGGCCGGCTGAATACGTGGACGCGGCCGTGCGGACAATGACCGAGTCCGAACGGACTTCCCAGCCGAGGACGGGCTCGCGAGCATGGACCACCGTACCCAGATCGAGCGCCAGGCGCGTGTAGAGCGAGATGGCGCGTTCTGAGAGAACGAAACCGCTGTCAGGCGAATAGACGCCGACCATGTCCTTTGACAGGCAGACGCCCGGAAAGCGCTTCTGGAGTTGGCCGGCGGTGAGCACTTCGTGGCGCAGCGAATGCTCCTTGCAGGCGGCGAGCGATCCCTGAACGATTCGGCCGTGCTCAGGCCCGGCGTCGATGCCGCCCGTCACAAACAGAATCCGCTCGCCGGTAAGATTTTCAAGCTGGCGCCACAGTTCGTAGGCGCGAAACAGGAGCGGCACGTAAGCGGGATGTTCATAATAGGGCAGGCGAATGATGCGCGTGAGGCCGTGCGACGAGCCCATGTCGTGCAGAAGATTGTGCTTTTCAAGGCTCAGTGCTTTGAGGCCGCGCCGCGCAAGCTGATAAGCCGCGGCGCTGCCCATGCCTCCCATGCCCACGAGTATGGCGTCAAAATAGTCCATCCAGGCTCTCCCGATCACAGCCTGTGTGATTTGCGAGTCCGCAAAGCCCTATGCGGCTACGCTTCCTTGTAAACTTTGCCTGCCAGCAATGTTTTAACTTCTGCCAGCCCTTTCGAGCCCGCTGCAAGCAGGCAGAAAGCAGCCAGAACCGGGCAGATGCCCGCGACCAGGATTGCCGGGCCAAAATGTTTCTGCGGACCGAGGAGCCATCCGGTAATAATAGGCGCCAGGACTCCGCCCAGCACCGAGACTGTGTTGAGGAACCCGACCGAGCGCCCCACGAGGTGTTTTGGCGAGGCGTGCTGCACAATCGCCCAGTAGGTGGAATTGCCGATGCCGGTCGCGCACAACGAAAAGGTCAGGACAGGAAGCGACCATTCGCGGCCGGTGACCAGCAACAGCAGAATGGCTCCGGTGCCGATATACCCCAGCACAACAAACCACAATCTTGCGCGAAAGACACTGAGGGCGGCTGCGAGCCTGTCGGCCAACTTGCCCGCCACGATGTTGACCATGGCCATAATCAGGAGCGCCGTGGAGAGCACGCGTCCCATTTCGAGGGTTGAGAAGCCTCGCGAGATGACCAGGTAACTGGGCACCCAGGTGAGCACAAAATACCAGTAGTAGGAAGCCAGCAGCGTGGCCAACGCCATGGCCCAGAAGGTCCCGTTGCGCAGCAGCATGTTCCAGGTCCACGGGCGGGGCCCGGACGGCTCATCAGCTTCCCTGGCCGCCTGGCGCTCGGCTCGGCTGCCGTCAGGCGGAGCGGCAAGCAGCCAGCAGGGTACCCAGACCAGCGCGACCAGCCCCGTGACGGCGAACATCATGCGCCAGCCAAATCTGGCAATCAGGATGGTGCCGACCAGCACCCCCAGCGCAGGCCCGATGTTCTGGCCGGCAATGTAGATGGAGGTGGGCAGCCCCTGTTCTTCACCGGAAAAACGGCTGCGGATAAAAGCAACGCTGGCGAGGGGAGCGACCGACTCCGCCACGCCAAGCGCCATGCGCATGCCAATCACGTCGCCGGGCCCGCGGCTGAGGGCAATGGCAGCCGATGCGAGCGACCAGACCAGAAAAGAGAGCGTATAGGACCAGCGGATGCCGAACCGATCCACCAGCATGCCGGAGGGAATCTGAAATGCCGCGTAGGTCCAGAAGAAGGCCGAGAGCAGCACGCCCATGCTCTCCGGGCCGATGCGGAAATCCTTCATCATGTCCGGGGCCGCGATGCTGAGATTGCCGCGATCAACGTAGTTGATCATGATGGCAACAAAGACGAGAGCGAGCAGAAGCCAGCGGCGGCGGTTCATCGTGAGATGCCGCCTTTCAGGGAAGATTCTGCGGGCGTTTGGGGGAGTGCCCAGGCATCACGGCAGGCCGAGGGATGTCGCTCAGTGGCGCGGAATCTTTTTCCGAATGATCTCAATTGCATGTGTTTTCCCGGATGGCGCGCGGGCGGCGGTCATCGACTGCCGCGCACGCATCAGCGCCGTTGGCGCAATGGCCGGTCATGCACTCCGATGACGGTCTGCCGCGAGCCTGCATTGTAGCGTCTGCGGACCCGTCGAAGCGAGAGGTTCTTGCATTGGCGCAGCGAATCCTTTCTGGCGCTCGGCGACGGAGAAAGTGAACGGCTGCGCTAAACCGGGGAGCCAAGAGTTCTTTGAAAGACGTAGGTTTGGATGTAAAATCGCACGCGGCCGGGGGAGCCGAAAATTACGGTCGAGAATCTGAATCAAAAGATCGGACGACACCATGAAGATCATTGATACCCACCAGCACCTTTGGGATTTGGACTTATTTACGTATTCATGGATTGACGACATTCCCTCGCTGCGAAGAAGCTTTGGCATGGGAGATTATCTCAAAGCGAGTGAAGGATTGAATATCGAGAAAACCATCCACCTGGAGGCCGACGTTGATGAGGCGTATATGCTGGGCGAAACTCGGCACATCCTGGGGCTGGCTGACCAGGACAACCCGCTGGAGGGAGTGGTGGCGTGCGCAAGGCCGGAGAAGCCTGGCTTTGCGGATTACCTTGACCAGATTGCCGGCCATCCGAAACTGAAGGGCGTCCGAAGAGTACTGCACACGCAGCCTGACGAAACCGGGGATTCGCCCGTGTTCGCTGAAAACGTGCGGCTGCTGGAGACTTATGGACTATCGTTCGACATTTGCGTGCGGGGGCGTCAATTGCCCATTGCCATACGACTGATCGATAAGTGCCCGAAGGTTTCGTTTATCCTCGATCATTGCGGCAACCCTGAGGTGAAGGAGCAGGTGTTTGAGCCCTGGCGCCAGCACATTCGGGAAATATCGAAGTTTCCCAATCTCGTCTGCAAACTTTCCGGAATCCTGGCCAACGCCGACCTGGAAAATTGGACACCCGAAGATTTGAGCCCGTATGTTGAGCACGTGATTGAGTGCTTCGGGTGGGACCGAGTGATGTTTGGCAGCGACTGGCCCGTGTGCACGGTGGCAGCGTCACTGCGAGAATGGGTGGAAACGCTTAAACTGCTGACCGAGGATGCCGGAGAAGAAAACCAGCAGAAGCTGTTCTATGAAAACGCCGCACGCGTTTACCGCCTCAACTAGACCGCACGCTGTTACCGAGTTTTTCGCCAGTTCATCCCGCCGCTTTCAGTCGGTGTGGAAAACCTCTTCCATGTTGGCCCACCACTCACCGGCTTTCCGGGTTGCAACCGGCTGCTGCATCGGCCCCATGATGGCCCACCATTCCTGCGTTTTAGGGTCGGCGGCCATTTTTGCCATATCGGCATCGTAATCGTCACCAACGTATTCGAAGTAGGCGAACAGAGTATCGTCTTTCAGGTATATCGAGTAGTTGCGGATGTTGCAGTCGCGGATTGTCTGGAGCACTTCCGGCCATACGTTGGCATGATAGCGAACGTACTCCTCTTTTGCGCCGGGCTGCAGCCGGATGACCTGTCCGTATCGTTTCACGCTTCCCTCCTCGGTGTTGAGTGCGCTTCCGTTGATTTTTTCCTGGCAGCCTGGCAACGGTCGCGGTTCCTGGATTTTACATCCATCAAGACGAAGTTGAAGGTCCAGATGGCCACGACACCCTGAACCTGCGCAAGCATCGGGCCTGGCTACCGCTCGTAGGACCAGCCGCCCGAGTAAGGCAAACCCCCGTAGCGCGGCTTTTCTCACCGGCAATTCCTGCTATAATCGGGCGACGGTTCGTGCGATGGATGACGTTCGTCTACGCTCATCGCTCCCGGAGACCAGCGAGCCTTGAATCGAAGTAAAATTATGCTGCGGAAGCGCTGGCAAGCGGTATTAGTTTCGCTGGGCCTCATTCCCGTTGCATTTGGCCACGGCGAAAAACGATTCGAGATTTTCAAAGGCCGCGGCACCCGGCCCACCCCGAACAATCATCGCGCTGTTTGACGCGTCCCTTTCAATGCAGTGGGACAAACTCGGCCGCAGCTTTCAGGCGCTCGAAGTCGCTTCTCGGATGGCGTTTCGGCTGATGATCCGCACAAGCTATCTTCTCAATTTGAGAAATTCTTGCCCAGTACGCCGAGGGGTGCCAAGTGGCCCAGGCTGGTGGCGGATCGCCTCGGGCTCGGTGCGGGCCATGTGCATCTCGGTGCTGCGATCATGTCTGTGGGAATTGGGGCGCCGAATAAGGGTGAGAGATAATGTTCTGCCAAGTTGCAGCGCTACGCTGTCGACCTAATCTGGCAGAGCGAAGGCATACATCGTGTCGGCGGCTGTGGTTACGATGTATTGTTTCCCATTTACCGCGTAAGTCATAGGGCCGCTTCCCATTCCATTCGCAGTGTCGCCCACGTTCACATGCCACAGCGGCGTGCCCGTTTCCGCATCAAGTGCGACAAAGATGCCGTCCTTCCCTCCCCCGAACACCACTCCGCCAGCAGTTGAGAGCACGCCGCACTCGGTGTAGTTGACCATCTTGAACTCCCACTTTTTTTCTCCAGTCTGCGGATCGAGCGCGAGGATGGCGCCGTAGCCTTCGGCCAGGGTTTTATATTCGGCATTCCCGCGCATTGACACACCCGGGGCGCGCGGTCGCGGAGAAGGGGGCGGCCAGTTAGCTGGGGGTGACGATTGCCCAAACCCGGGCCACCAACCGTCTCCGGTATACATGTGCATTTGCTTCCATGGAAGAATGGGCCGTTTGTCCGAAAAGCCTTCGTAGTTTTGCCAGGTCGATACATAGAATAGCCCTGTTTGGGGATCATAAGATGGGGGATAATAGTTAGTACCACCTTGCGAGCCTGGCCACACGAGAGTTCCGCCCATCGGTTTCGGCCAATGCTTTGGATCTCGAATAGGCCGGCCATTCTTATCGAGGCCTTTCGCCCAAGTCAGCTTGGTAAAAGCCTTGCCCATAAGGAATTTACCGGTCTCCCGGTCGAGGACGTAGAAGAAGCCATTGCGATTGGCCCAGAGCATAACCTTACGCTGTTCGCCGTGCCAGTTGATATCCGCTAATACAGGGATCTGGGTGGCATCATAGTCGTACTCGTCGCCCGGCGTGAATTGGAAATACCACCTGATCTTCCCCGTATCGGCATCGAACGCAATGACGCAATCTGCGTAGAGGTTGTCGAATTTGCTGCCAGGCGATCGCTGGTCTCCATTCGAGACCGGATTCGGATTACCGGTGCCGTAGAAGACCAGGTTCGTCTCTGGATCGTAGGAACCGTTGTTCCAGACCGGGACGCCGCCGTGCTTCCAGGTATTGCCCGCCCAGGTCTTGGCGGCGGGATCATCCGCGGAATTCGGACTTGTGTAGGTTTTCCAGATTAACTTCCCGGTGTGAATGTTAAAGGCAGCGATAAAGCAGTTTGCGCCCATATCGTCGGTCGCCGGTCCGACGATGAGCTCGTTCTTTACCACCAAGGGCGGCATGTTCAACTGGTAGCCCTTATTCCAATCGTCCACCTTGACTTCCCATTTCAGGTGGCCGGTTCTGGCATCAATGGCGAGCAGATGATCGTCCCACCCTGTCGTCCAAAATAGCGTGTTCCCCTCGATCGCCACTCCCTTGTTGACCATGTACATGCGTTGCCCGGGGAAATCATCTGGATTGAATGAACGCGTGAACTTCCAGTACTGCCGGCCCGTAGCAGCATCGAGCGCCACCACGGACGTCAGGCTTGTCGCATACAACACCCCGTTCACGACAATGGGAGTGCACTCCATCTTCTCGTCAGCGGGCGTGGTGGTGGGCCGCCAGACCCACTTTAGCTGCAGATTCTTGACATTGTTCCGGTGGATTTGCGTCAGGAGGCTATAGCGGTCGTTTGCATAGGTTCCGCCGTAGGTGAGCCAATTTTCAGGTTCCTGCTTGGAGTGAAGTATTCGGTCGAACGTAACTTGCGCCTTCATGGGCACCGTCACTAAAACAAACATCAGCAACACGCTTAGCTTCATATCCCTCTCCGTGGAAAATGGGCCTGACCGTGAACTCCGCTACTTGCCGCTGCGCTTGGCAAGGGGCACCAGTACGAGGTTCCGGAACTCGGCGGCGGTCTCATCGCCCTGCAACTCGATCGGGCCCGGCCGGCCTTCGAACGGATCTATGGCGATGCCGTTCAGGCCGACGATAACTGCCCTCTTGTAGAGAGTCTGGCCATTCAGGACCGCAGTGATTTCGCGGCCAACCAGGCGGATGTCGAGCGTGTTCCACTCACCCGCGGGCTTGGCCGCGTTCACTCTCGGTAAAATTCGCGTGTAGAGCGCGCCGGTGCCATGCATGCCCGGAGGCTTTCCATAATCCGACGCGATCTGAAACTCATAGCGGCCGCGCAAGCCGATACCGTTGTTGCTTCGTTTACCGACAGGAAATTTGTATTCGACGTGCAGTTTAAAGTTCCAGAATTTCCTGCCAGTAATCAGATCGTCCGACCCATCCGTGCACTCCAGAAGGCCATTCTCTACGGACCAACCTTTCATCTTGGGGGAATTGACGCCCGTCCAACCCTCGAGGTTCTTACCGTTAAATAACTTGATCGGCTTACCCGCAATCCAGGAACCGTCATCGTGTTCATCTATTTTGGGTGAGGGATACCCGGTGAAAGTCAGATGGGTGGCAGGAGTTGTCGCGGGACTCGTCATCGTACCCTGGAGGAGCCCGCGGGCAAACCTCACCTCATATTTGGCATACTCGTTCGGATCCGGAGTGTGCCCGAAACGCGCTTTGGCTTTCCAGGTGAAGTGCAGCACCCCGTTCTGGATTTTTGCGACGGTTATTTCGTCCAGACCGCCGTCCGGAGATCCCACGAATTGGATCTTCACATGGGGCGTTCCCGCACCGGAGATATCCAGCCACCATGCGGCCGTCGTAGTGAACTGCACAAAGTCGGCGGGTTTGGCGTGCACCTGAATATCCCACTGGCCATTGAAGTCCTGGTCCGTGGCCTGCAGAGTGGTTGGCGCCAGAGCGATCATGGCAAAAAGCGCCAACAGCACGAAAAACGATCTAGCTATACTCGCCTTTTGCCATCTCCCATCTGCTAGTACATCCTGGCTCGATACCATCACTCCGTATCCGGACTTAGTGGGCAATTCACCGTTCTCCGATCGATTTCGCGTCATCATTTTGCGCCTTCCCCGCACCCCATCCCTGCTTGAGGATCCGGGGAGAACTCAGTGAGAAGCGCAGAAGTGCGACACCAAAATTGTCTCAGTGCAGGGGTTGACCCCATCCTTCGCAAAAGCCTTTTATTATTGTTGACCTGTGCCCCTCAAGGTACTCAGATAATTGACAAGAAGAGAAAGATCTTGAGGCGCCAATTTATTGGCGTAAGACGGCATCGAGTTTGTGGTAATGATCGTGAACTCCCTCAGATCTGCTTTTTGGAAAGACAGAAGATGACCGGGCGCGTCGATAAGCTGAACGGTGAATCCATCTTGATTGAGCAGCTTTCCAACTACCGTCTTCCCATCTTGAGTCGCCAGCCGAACCGAACGGTTTTGCGGCGCTATCTCTTCCCTCGGGGAGATCATCGCGGCGCGTATCTGCTTGGCGCTGTTGTTCGCACCTACATCGTCTAAATAGGGGCCTGCAAATGATCCTTCGCCACCCATTCGATGACAGGATAGACAGCCACTGGATTTAACAAGCTGTTTGGCCCGCGCAATTTGCGAATCGTCCAGAACTGGCGCCCGTGGCATCTTTGCGGGAACCGAACGTGCTCCCGATGCGGCCTTTTTAGGGGCTGGCGTGCCGATGCCGAAATTCGCGGTGAGATAACCCACGATCTGTTCCTGCTCGTCTGGCGTTGCCTTTGCTCCGCGCGAAATCATGTTGTCAACCACGTTTTCCCACCCGGCATGGCTTAGCCGGTGAGATGTGATACGACTTGTGCGATGGCAAGGGCTACAAGTTCTTTGAAACGTCGCTCTCCCTTGTTCTTTGGGCGCGGACTGTGCACGGCTGGTTAAAGCAAAGACAAGGCCAATGATCGGAACTATGCTCAAAAGCCGTCTCCAATTGTATCTTGAGTGATGCATCGGTATGTTTTGCTCCTGGAGGTGCTGGCGGCGCTCATCGTTGAGAAGCTGGCCCAGTTCCGGAAAGGCGCAGTTTTTAGCACTGCCCCATGAGTTTCGTTTGCTTTCCTTCGGAAGCATACATTGGAAGTTGCGAATGCGCTACATGATTTGATCGGCCGGTGCAATACCCGTGATCTCCAGACAAAACCGAAAACGGTCCGCGTGAGCAGCAGGATGCGCGCGGACCCTGTCGGGCTACAGGTATAGAAGCAACGCGCTGATCACCTTTTGAATCGGGGCCCAATCATCAGGGCCGCCGTCGGTCTCGATCGAGAACCAACCTTTAAAACCCATTTTCTTCGAAAGCGGGATTGCGGTTGCGAGATTGGACCTGAGGTTAACGTGCTGGACGGTGAGCGCGAGCGGATACAAAAGCCGCAACCCATCTGCCGTTGCGATCTGGGGATTCGAGTAGGCCCCACTGCCTTTTATCAGCTCCACCAGCTGGTCCAGTCGCTCTCGACGAGGTTCCAGAATGACATTGACACCTTTCGGCTTTCCGTAGTCGACCAGAGCTTTTAGCCCCTCGATGCATGGCGTCAGGTCTTCTGGCAGGTAGTGAACCCCTTGATTGGGCATGATACTGGGCGACCCGAGCACTGCCGCAATATCGATCCACTTCTTCGTCTCTTCGATTGCATGAGCGCGAATTTCAGGATTGGGAGAACAGACGCTGATATAGCCCCGATAGGCTGTTGCGGGCGGGTCGAGTTCCACGATCAGGTCCACCACCTTCGACCTGGCTTTGTGCAGCCGCTTTTTGAACTCCCCGATGTACGAAGACTCCATCGAGAGCAGATTGATGTTGCACACCTCCAGATTGTGGAGGTGGAGATGTTCTGCGACCGCCTCGGGGAGATCCATCATGTCCAGCTTTTTCGGCGCCACCGGTTTGCTTCGATCCCAAATTTCCGGCAGAGTGTCCGAGAAATCGTTAGTCAGTAGACTGATGCGAGCGAGCTTGGCGAGAGTTGCAGAGTCTTGCGCCAGCGCCAGGCGGCTCAAGGCGGACGCGGCCGCAGTCGCGGCCGTGCCGAACAGAAAATCGCGTCTGTTCATGCCGAGAAAGCCGCGCCTAAAATCACAGGAGCTCATATTCACTCCCTCCTTTTTTCAAACTCGTCACTTGTATTTTTGCTCAGAGAAGTCATAACCACTTCTCGAACCCGATCTCATCATAATCGCCCCGCAAAAGCAGCGAGTAGTTAATTCCGTTGGTCTGGGTCCTCCCTTCATTGACTTTAGGCTGGCTGCTTTATCAACAGCAACCGCGGTCTAAACAAGGGAATTTGAACGGCGCTTGCAGAAAAGAAATGGTAGGCCCGAACGGACTCGAACCGTTGACCTCTACCGTGTCAAGGTAGCGCTCTAACCGGACTGAGCTACGGGCCTGAACTGACGTGCGCTGCGTCGCAAATCATGATACCTCAAACGGAGGCAATCCTGCGAATTGCTGGCCCATCGCCAGGCTGTGTACCAGTTGGAAATGCTGAGGCCGGTGGGAGGGAAAGGTGGCAGGTCCCTTCTGGGCTGCCCTTGGCCTGTTGCATGTCATTCCGAGCCGAGCGAGAATTAGGTACTGGCGGCTCGGGCCACTTTAGGCACCTGCCGGGGATTGCCTTTCGTCTAGGCCTTTATGCCAGTGGAGGACGAACGGCCCGGAATGACATGCAGCAAGCCAAAAGCAAGCCGCAAAGCAGTAGTTCTTTAGTGCTCCTTTGATCCTCAGTTACAGCGCTTTTAGCGAACGCACGATCAGGCAAGTTCTGTGTCGCAGTTGACTGTGCACTATGTTGGGAATGCTATCCCTCCATCTGTGGTGTAAATGCCATGGTACTCGACATACTTAATTTTCCCGGCTGTCGCGAAGTGTCTTCTTGCCATCTGCAGTCGTTCCTTGCCTTCTTAACAATGTTAAAGAACTGAGGGTACTCCTTCAATGCGGAAGAGATCGTACGTACTTCCGCTGGGATCAACGATGGACAGAAGAGAGAAGAGATTCCGGCGATGTTCCAGGAGAACGAATCGAGATAGTTCGGGCCGGTGCGATAGCTGGCGCGATGTTCGCGAGCGACAGACTGGATCCAGAATAGGTGATGAAGTCTGGCCACCCGGTTTACTGGCCAATTAACAACCATAACGGGATAGCCAGACTTCCCATGGCCGAATCGACGGCCTAAGAGCTCACTTGGTTTTTCAGACCACCCTGCGGCCCTGGATGATTCTGATCAGCAAAACCACAATAGCAATCAGCAGCAAGAGGTGAATAAAACCGCCGAGCGTGTAGGAGCTGATCATTCCAATCAGCCAAAGGGCCAGCAGGAGCACGAAGATGAATATCAGCATTGGCGTCTCCTTTCTCGCTTCCAGGTTCCGTCAGGTTGCCTCGTGGCGACCTGGAGGCGTTATCCGATTGCCCCTGGTTGTTACAGGCTTGCTGTCCGGCAAGGCTTGTTCGGTGCCTTGCCGGGAGCGTTGGTTTATGAACGAAGTCAGCCGCTGGTTAGAGAGAAGATTCCTCCACCTGCTTCCCACCACGCGGCGAATACTTGGCCAGTGTCGCGGCGAGTTCCCGGGCGGCCTTGGTAGGCGGTTTCACCGTCCCGCTGAAGAGAATGGTCCTGGGCTGGACGGGATGGCCGTAGAGGTCGGTGTTGTCTCCGGTATCCTGCTTCAGGACGGCCCCATTTAGGGCCACGCCGGCAAAAGCTCCGCGGGAACGGGAATAGCTCAGGATTTCGGCGTGAAGTTTCAGATCGGTTTCCCCAGCCGCCGTACGGCCCACCGGTCCTGCCGCAACCGAAGCATCCGCACCGAGCTTGACTTTATCCTGCAGCAGCTTTTGTGCGCCCTTCTGGTTCATCACCAGAAACACTACGTCGGTGGCTTTGGCGCCAATCTGGAACCCAAAGCTGCCGCCTCCCAGGGTGAACAGCGAAGGCGCACCCCAGTTGCCGTTTCCGTGCTCGCGGCATACCAGCACCCCTTTTCCATACGTGCCTCCCACCCCGAATGCAGCTTTGATTTCCGAGGGCACTATCCCCACGCAC
This sequence comes from Terriglobia bacterium, assembly GCA_036278995.1. Classification (GTDB taxonomy): domain Bacteria; phylum Acidobacteriota; class Terriglobia; order UBA7540; family UBA7540; genus SCRD01. The sequence continues at coordinate 16,769 of DASUJZ010000061.1, forward strand.
ACCGCTTTATCGAGCAGATTGTTCGGAATTCCCTTCTCGGGTGTTTGCATGATCTCGTTCATCACCATCGAAGCTTTTCTCAGTTGATCATTCTCATTAAGATTGTTGCTCTTCCCAAACGCTCCCGACCAGGGAGCGAGTACCAGTAACGCAATCAAGATCTTCTTCATTTCTCAATCTCCTTTCTCGGAACTCCTGTTCCCTGACTGCCGTGACCAACTACTCCTCGCCCCTCATCAGGGAGCCGGCGCGCCAAGGGCGCGCTCGGACCACCATCCTGCAACGGATCTGCCTTCACCGAGGTCGATCCAGCAATTCCTCATCGGCTCTCCCATGGGCGCTTGTCACTCAGCCTGAACTGATCTCGTCGCTTGGCAGCGCCTCTTCCCCGGCCGTCTTCGGCGAATCCGGAGCAAGAGCTACCCCGCCAGAGCAAGTAGTAAATTGAACCCAACTACCCAACAGCACGTTCCGTTCCATGACGGCGAGCCAAACAGGAGTTTGCTGATCAAGCAGTTAGAGGCCACATGAAAACTCGCAGCCTCGGAAGTTAGTGAAAATACGTAAGAAAGAGGTACTCACAGGACAGGAAAAATTTCCATGGCTTCAGGTGAGGGACTTAACTGATGATTTCTTTAAGGAGTGGCGGCTCTTCGCTCTGTACGACGGCATTGAAATTCAAACGCCCAATCAGTTGGCCGCTTTGAGTTTCCACGTTCACGCGCCAACGGCCGGCGGTGATCCCAGACTCTCTGGAAAAGGTGCGGTAACCGCCTCCTCGCCCGCCGACCACCGCAAGCGGAACGCGGTGCCGGGTTATCCATGTGCCTGTTGCTTGGTCGTAATATTGCCATTCATGGATGATCTTCATGGAAAGCGCGGTGGGAGCAAAAACGGCGGTGTAAACCACCAGCGATTCGCCTGGCGTGACGTGAACCGCCTGAGTGAAGGCAAGAAAGCGCGCAAGAACTTCGATGGAGGCCAGGGCATTCGGGGATTGGGGCTCCACGGTGACGGTGTAATCGCCAGGCCCTTTAGCGACGAGCGAGTGGTACACGCCGGCATCCTTCAGAGATAAAGGCAGGGGCGGAATGACGTTGAGGAAGTATAGTGTGTTCACAACGGTGAGGATGCCCGCCAGAGATCCGAACACGAGCCACCCACGCCCCCCTGCGAAGCGCCGGCGGGACAGAACCGCGACAACGAGCAGGATGAGAGCAATCGCCGCCACACTCACCGCGCTGCTGAGCCAGAACACTCTGGTGCTGACTTCGTGCAGGAGGATCGGCATCATATAAATGGCGAAGGCATAAAAGGCGAGGAACAAGAGTGCGATTTGAAACCACAGCCGGGAAAATCGCCGTTTTAGAGACCCATTCGCGATAAACGTTAGACCAAGAAGCGAAAGAAACGGCCAACTGGTGGCGATGGTGCCGCTCCGAAAATAGAAGACGAGGTAGACAGAGATGATGCCTCCGAAGAAGAACTGCATAACGTTCACTAACCAGAAGTGAAGCCGGCGTGGGTTGGCTTCCGGCTGCATTCCGTTTTCTTCCGCGGAGTCGTCCAGCAGGTTGATCCAGACGGCGCAGGCAGTCACGATGGCAAGGTGGGCAACAACCCAGAAATTATCCCAAAACACATCGACGCGACGCAATGCCACCGCGTCGAACACGAATCCGGCTATCACCGAGAGGGAAGAAATGGGTCGCTCAAAGCGGCCGTACCAGCTCCGCAAGCGCAGCAGAAAAGACTTTATGGGAATGGGAAGATAAGCAGAAGTTGTAAATGGGTCATCGCGAAGCTGGCTCAATTACGCTCACCTTGCTGGAACTTACCGAATCTACGGCCGTGACGGAATTCCTGAGGGCGAAGCCACAGCGCCCCTACGCTGTGACAAGTGGAAACAGGGTTCGTAAAATTCGGCGCTAGTATTATGACATCGGCTTAGCTCGATTGAAAACTGATCGGCTCCCAAACTGGCTGGTGCTCCGGCAGCCGCGGACTGAGCAATCGTCGGTCAGCTTGTTCACATTTTAAGCAGGTACTGATATCGACCGCGCCAGACAACAAAACCGGAGGAATGAAAGCGCTCAACTCGCTTTTTTGCGAATTTTCTGTCGGGATTCCTTGGCGGACCGTCGCGTCCGTTCCTGTTCCGCCAAGCTTTTCTTCAGAGCTTCCATCATGTTGATCACCGGAGCCGGCTTCCGCTCCGCGGTAACAGGAGCCTGTTTGCCCTTCAATTTCGCTTCCACCAATGCTCTTAGTTGATCCTGATATTTGTCATGGTACTGCTCGGGTTGAAAATGTCCGGACAGATTGCTAATAAGCTCCTTGGCCAGTTTGAGCTCTTGCTTGTTTACTTCACCGTCCTGCTGGCCATATTCTGTCACCTCACGGATTTCATTGGCAAAGTACATCGTGTGGAGGGTCAGACCGTGGGTACGAGGACGAATCACCACCAGATAGGAGCGCTGGTACATGACGAACGTCGCGATGGCCGCCTTGTTGGTCTGCTCCAACGTCTCGACCAGCAACCTGTAAGGTTTTTCACCTGATTTGTCGGGCACCGCCAAGTATGAGGTTTCGTAGTATAAAGGGTCGATCTCCGAAAGATCCACAAACTCACTGATCTCCATGGTTCCACCCGTCTCGGGCTTCATCTTTTCGATTTCTTCCTTGTCAATCAGCAAGTATCTTCCCTTTTCGTATTCGTAACCCTTCATTACCTCTGAATTATCAACCTGCCGATCGCAGTGAGGGCAGTACAGGGGACGCTGCAATCGGGTCTGGCATACTTTGTGGATCTGATGAAATTCTACTCTTTCTTTGCGGGCTGCGGCGTACAGCTTTATTGGGATGGAGACCAAACCGAAGGTGATGTGTCCTTTCCACGTGGTTGAAGGCATAACTTCGCTCGTCGCGCCCAAGCCGAATCGTCTCCCCGGATCTTCAACACCCATGTGATGCCTGGCGCAGGTCAAAGGTTTCAGGACGCTATCAGTGCTGCCGGGTCTTATCCAACGGGCTCTTGGCGCGACCTCTGTTTAAGCTGAGCATCCAAGGTGCTGATGGCTTTCGTCAATGACTGGCGCGCTTTCCAGAAGTCCTTCCAAAGGTCGCCTTTATTCTCCAGGCGCTTGAATATGGAATCGAGATTGAACCGGTCCGGCTTCAAGTCGACGGTCAACTCCTCGGATGAGACCGGGCACGAAATCGAGGCTCCGGGCACGGCACGCAGGGAGTACGGAGCAGCAAGAGAACGCCCATAAGAATTCTGGGCGGCGTCAATTAGAACGGTGCCGGACCTGCGCTCTGACACCCTTCGATTGCGTGTTACCAACTCTGCTCTCTTCCCTGACGCTACCTGTCCAACAATCTCCGCAAAGTTCCGGAGCTGCTCATAGTCATATTCTCTCTTGATGGGCACGTACATGTGAAATCCCGTCGCGCCGGAAGTCTTCAGAAAGGCGCGTATGCCAAGGTCGGTGAGTTGCCGATAAATTTCCCGCGCTATCATAATCACCGTCTTGAAGCTGGTCTTTTCGCTCGGGTCAAGATCGAAGAAAAAGTAATCCGGGTGTTTCAGGTCGTCCCGGCGGCTGAACCAGGGATTATGGTCGATGCAGCCGAGATTGGTCAGGAAGAGAAGCGAGGCGCGGTCCTGCGCGAGAAAGTAGTGAGTGACCTGGTCGTCTTCCTCAGACTTTACCGCAGTCGTTTCCATCCAGGACGGATAAGTTTCGCCGGCTTCTTTTTGGAAAAATGCTTTTCCTCCGACGCCGTCCGGATAGCGCCGCAGCACCATGGGCCTGTCGCGCAGAAACGGCAGAATCAATGGCGCTACTCTGTAGTAGTAGGCAATTAAATTACGCTTGGTATGGCCGGTCTTCGGGTAGTAAACCTTATTCAGGTGCGTCAGGCGCAGCGGCTTGCCGTCGAGTTCAATGTTGATGTCGTCGCGGCGGCCACCGAACAGCTCGCTTTCAATGTCGCTCTCTCTCGTGAGAGCGCCACTGCTGCTCGCGCCGCGGGCTCGCGACCTCTTCAGATGCGCCGGCTGGTTACTGTGCCGCTGTTCTTTGCCAGGGAATACCTGGGTTTCAAACCGGCATTCTCGTGGATCGTGATCTGGGAGCAGGCCCAGGAAAACAGGCGCCCTCAGGCGCTTCTCGCGCGTCCAGTTGGCATACCTGATCCGAGCGACCATTTCCGGCTTAATCCAGAAAGCTTTCTCTCTTGTGTCGGGGCGACGTTGGAATGGAAAATGCTGGACCCGCAGGGGCTCCATCATGTCAAAAATCTTTTTTCGGTACTTCTGATCAAAGCCGGTCCCCACGCCTCCGACATAAAGAAGCTTGCCGTCATTGTAAAGGCCAAGCAGTAGCGCGCCAAAATGTGTCCTGGCTCCGCGCGGAGCAGTGTAGCCTCCAATGACGGCGTCCAGTTCCTCGACCGTCTTGAACTTTTGCCACTGGCTGGTGCGCTCACCGGGGTAGGGACTCTGAATCTGTTTCGCGATAACGCCCTCAAGGTTGTTCTTTTTGGCCAGATCGAACAGCTCCCTTCCTTTTTCAATCTGGTGGTCCGAATACAGAATCGGCGGACTGAATTCGACGGCGTCGCGAAGCAGCTTTTTGCGATCAGCCAGCGCGGCGCGCCGCAGGTCATATCCGTCACAGTAGAGCAGATCGAAAACAAAGTAGGTGACCGGATTTTGTTTCACCAGCGAAGGTGAAGGGTCGCGAACATTCATCCGTGATTGCAAGAGCTCAAAGTCGCTATGTCCCGCTTCGTCCAGGACTACAATTTCACCGTCAAGTATAGCCTCGCTCGCTCGGAGCTGCTGGGGTAGTCCCGCAAGCTCCGGGTAATGGTTTGTGATGTTCTGGTCCCGGCGCGACCGAAGCTGCAGATGCTTCCGATTCACCCGCGCCAGTGCCCGGACACCATCCCATTTGATCTCGAACAACCAGTGAGGATCGGAGAATGGGCGCTCGGCAAGAACCGCAAGCGTTGGCGACACATGAGACGGCATTGGAGCCTTTCGGGCGCCCTCCACGGACTCGGGCGAAACTTTGTCGAAAGGCTGGAGGCCTTGCTCTATTTCACGAATGTTGCGACCTGAGATGACAGACTCCCCGCGATCGTCGATATTCCAGTCGGGATCGGCTGCGGTGTCCCGGTGCTTGATCATCAGCCATGATTTCCCGTCTTTGTTTTGCCGCCCAGTAGTTCTAACCAGCACGAATCCGCCGTGCAGTTTCCGGCCGTGCAATACGAACTTGATCTCGCCCTTGGCGATCTGCTTTTCCGCGTCGAGGTCGCCTTCCGCCTCGTATGTCCCGTTGTCCCAGACTTCAACAGGTCCCGCACCATAATTGTTTTCCGGGATGACTCCTTCGAAATTGATGTAATCGAGCGGGTGATCTTCCGTCTGAATGGCCAGCCGTTTGTCGGCAGGATTCATCGACGGTCCCTTTGGCACGGCCCATGAAACCAGCACTCCTCCAACCTCCAGCCGAAAATCGTAATGCAGGCGTGTTGCATCATGTTTCTGGACAACGAAGCGGTTTCCGGCTGAACGCACGCGGCGCGTCCCCGGGGGCTCTGATGTTTTCCGGAAGTTCCTTTTCTTATTGTAGACATCAAGCTTAGCCATACCGTTGCCCGCGCGAGCTGTCCCAGCCACGTTCCTTTGGTTCCGTGTTCCTTCCCTGAGAGTAAGATGCAGATAGGGGGCAGAACGGGACTCATTCTGTCGAGCAGCCCCCTGGAAGGATGCCGGATGCATAGCCATGACGCAATCGTAGTAGGGTCTGGGCCCAACGGGCTGGCCGCCGCCATCCGGCTGGCCCAAGCAGGCTTATCTGTGCTGGTGCTCGAGGCGGAGCCTCGTATTGGCGGAGGCGCCCAGACGATGGAATTAACGCTGCCCGGGGTTCTGCATGATGTCTGCTCGGCGGTACACCCTCTTGCTGCCAGTTCACCCTTTTTCAGATCACTTCCGCTGCAGTCTTATGGATTGCAGTGGGTAGACCCGCCACTGGCACTCGCCCATCCCCTTGACGACGGCACGGCCGCGGTCCTGTCGAGGTCAATGCAAAAAACATGTGAGACGCTTGGGCCCGACGCAGCAGTATATCGACGATTGATGTCGCCTCTGGCTGCGAACTGGTCCGATCTTATTCAGGATGTGCTGGGGCCGCCGCGGGCGCCGAGGCATCCCCTGACCCTGGCGCGCTTTGGCTGGAATGCCTGGCGGGATGCCGCGAGTTTGGCCGGGAAGTTCTTCAGCGAACCGTACGCCAAGGCTCTATTCGCAGGAATTGCCGCTCACTCCATGCTTCCTCTGGAGCGCAGCCCAAGCGGCGCCTTTGCCTTACTTTTGGGAGCCGCCGGACATGCAGTTGGTTGGCCCATTGCTCGCGGCGGCTCACAGGGGATTGCCAATGCTTTGGCCGGTTATCTGCGATCCCTGGGTGGCGAGATCCGTGTCGGACAAAAAGTAAACAGCGTGGATGAACTCTCGGCAAAGGTCATCTTGTGCGATGTGTCTCCCCGTCAACTCCTCGCGATGGCTGGCCCCCGGATCAGGGCATCCTATCGCCGGCGCTTGGAGCGGTTTGATTACGGACCCGGGGTGTACAAGGTTGATTGGTCACTTGCCGGGCCGATCCCGTGGACTGCCACGGCCTGCGCGTCAGCAGGAACTGTCCATCTGGGTGGAACCTTTGAGGAAATTGCGAAGTCGGAAAGAGCAATTTGGCGAGGAGAGATCGACCCCAAACCGTTTGTTATTCTGTCACAGCCGTCCTCATTCGATTCAAGCCGCGCTCCGGATTCAAAACACGTCGCGTGGGCCTACTGCCACGTCCCGAACGGATGCACCGTGGAAGTAGTTGAGGCCATCGAGAACCAGATCGAACGCTTCGCGCCGGGGTTCCGGGGATTGATTCTTGCGCGTCACACCATGGACCCCGCCGATCTCGAGCGCCACAATCCAAACCTGGTTGGCGGCAGCATTAACGGCGGCATCCAGACGTACAGGCAAGCTATTCTGCGGCCGAGCTACAGGCTCTATGGAACTTCCGCAAAAGGGATTTATCTCTGTTCAGCTTCAACTCCTCCCGGCGGCGGCGTTCATGGCATGTGTGGCTATTACGCAGCCCAAAAGGCCCTCCGCGAAATGCGCTGAAAACTGCCCTTTCCCCGCTTAGTAATTGTACGTATCAGCCAAATACGATCTTTAACGAATTGTAATGGAACCCAGAGGTCCATATATTTAAGTCGTAGCTGCTGACAGGAGGCGGAAGTTACTGCTGGCCATGCAGGGCACCTTTCCGTACGGTCGGTATCGTTGCCAAGCATAACCGTGAGAGGTGCTGGCTCGCTACAGAAAGAGGTTGAACATGGCTGAGAAAACAATCGCAAGCTTCGGTCTCTATCCCACTTACGCGGACTTGGAAAATGCCATCCGATTCTTCAGCACAGAGGGCTTTCGCGATGCTGACATTTCCGTTCTTATGCCAAAGAACATAGGCTCAAAACACCTGGCTCCCGCGGATTCCACAAAGGCTCCGGAAGACGGCGGAGTGGTTGACGGTCCGGGAGCAAATGCTGACGGCGCACTGTCGTGGTTTACCGCCATCGGTGTTCTGGCTATTCCGGGCGCAGGTCCATTCCTCGCCGCCGGCCCAATTGTGGCTGCGTTTACCGGCACAGAATCTGTGGGCGTTACACGAGGAATTGCGGGAGCCCTCAGCGCCCTGGGCATCCTCAGCTTCGAAGCCAGGCGTCTTGAGAGGCATATCTGGGACGGCCAGATTTTCATTTCTGTCGATTGCGGTGGAACCGATTGCGCCAGGCGAGTTACAGAGATATTGGAGTCTACCGGCGCCAGTGATGTGTCGAGCACCGAAGCAACGGGTGTTGGTTACGCCAGCACCGGCCGGTCCCTACACCGGGGCGAGACGGGTGAAGCGATTTAGGAGAACTTCTCCGTCACCCTTAAAAGAAGGAGAGGACAAATGCTGTACTACACAGTGATTTTTCTCATCATCGCGATCATTGCCGCCGTTCTCGGCTTTGGAGTGCTGGCCTACGCGGCGGCCACCATAGCGAAGATTCTGTTCTTCGTGTTCATCATCCTTTTCCTGTTTACGCTAATTAAACACCTCACCCGGCACGGGGCGCATTAGGTTGTGATGCGCAGAGTCGAAGAAGAAAGGAGATTCCACACATGAACTGGGATCGCGTCGAAGGAAAATGGAAGCAAATGCGGGGATCGGCCAGAGCAAAATGGGGCAGATTAACGGATGACGATCTTGACCTGATTGCCGGCCACAGAGATCAACTGATCGGAAGATTACAGGAGCGCTACGGCATCGCCAGGGATGAAGCGGAGAAGGAAACCGACGAGTGGGCTACAACTCTGGCGGAAGACTATTAGGGGCTAACGGTCAAGCAAGACGCGTCAGACGGGAGACGCCGAGGCTGATTGCAGTGCTGATCATCGTGCTTTTCGAACCGTGGTGAAGCTCTTCGTAGCAACACCAAAGAGGGCCAAAAACCGAAGGGCACTGTTTTGCGGCCGCATGTAACAGGCCAAAGGGTGGACAGCAAGCTCGCACAGGCAAGGGGCGTTCAAGAACGCCCTTGCCAGGCGCTCTGAGCAATTCGTCTGGAGGTTGAAAGATGCCACTAGAACGTCGCTGCCTCGTAGCGGACTGTGATTGTCCCGGATATGCGTTCGATATGGATACCTACGAAGGGACAGAGGAAGAGGTTGTCGAAACCGGGCGGGACGAGTTGAAACCCTTCTGCTCATTGTGTGGTCACGCCGAGGAAGAACATGAAATGACGCGCTCAGACGAATGATTATCCTACGTTAGCCTTTCATGGCGTAGCTTCGGGTGTTGCGGGCTTTTGGAACTCGGATTCATGGATCGAGTAAGTGAGGAAGCGAAGCCTGCAGGTCGAACTTTTTTCATAATGGGTCGAAGTTTTTACCTGGGTCACCTGGCCTGGATTGTTTCTCTCCATCACGTTTCTTAGTCGCTGTCCGGAGAGCACAGGTTATTCCCGATCACGATGGCGAGCATCGCCGGGCAGGCGGGAGCCAAGGGGCGAACGATTGTTTTGAGGATCTCGAGTTTACCTCCGCTCGTGAATTGCCGATGGCGGTCAGGGAAAAGCTTTTCAGCAAGAGTACAACCCATAGCAGTCCCCATCGCCGAACATTCAGGTAAAAGCCAGAACAATCCAGACATTTCTCCTGCGAGAGGGAGCGCCTTTTGCGTCGTTACAGGCACCGAAATTGCACCACTCGTAATCGTGGAGAGAGCCTTCGCTTCTTTTTGACCCTATTTTCTGCGAATCCCGTCCGGAAGGGGGCGAAATGACGAGCTGTTCAGAACTGATGACAAGGAATCCTGCTTCCTGCCTGCCGTCAGACAGCGCCTTTGACGCGGCAAAGCTGATGAAGCAGCAAGATATTGGGCCCATTCCGGTTGTGGAAAGCCGGGAATCTAATCGGCTGGTTGGAATCATAACCGACCGGGACCTAACGCTGAGGGTATTGGCCGAAAGACGAGATCCCGAGACTACAAAAGTCGGTGAGATTATGTCGCGCAATCCTGCGGTGTGTAATCAGGCCGAAAACGTGCAAACAGCTCTCAACACCATGTCCTCCCGCCAGGTGCGGCGGATACCCGTCATCAACGATCAACGCGGGCTCGTAGGAATTATCTCGCAGGCCGACATTGCCACCCGGATGGGTGCGCCGAGGAAGATCGCCGCGGTCGTACAGAGAGTCTCGACAGCACCGGGCGCCGCGGTTGAGCAACGGCTGTTCGGCGGCTCGGGGCACGTTTTGAACGCGCCAGGTCCATCCATGATGAAAGGAAGGAAGGAATGATGGAAACACTGAAAGACTTGCAGGTAGCCGTTATTGCCACAGATGGTGTCGAGGAGAGCGAATTAACGGAGCCCGTCGCCGCGCTCAGAGAAGCTGGCGCGACGGTCGCAATCATCTCTCCACATGCGGGCCGCCTCACGGCGTTCCGGCACCACGACAAGTCAGCAACTATTGACGTTGATCTTACTCTCGATAAAGCATCCCCGGGCAGCTATGACGCACTCTTGCTGCCTGGCGGAGCATTGAATGCCGATGCTCTCCGCGCTGAGCCCTCGGTCCTCAAGTTCATCCAGGTAATTCAGGAAGCCGGTAGGCCGATCGCTGCAATCTGCCATGCGCCCTGGGAACTGATCTCCGCGGGATTGGTCCGCGGGCGCACACTGACTAGCTACCACACTATTCAGGATGACGTTCGGAATGCCGGAGGAGAGTGGATCAATCGTGACGTGGTGATTGACCGCAACTGGGTGTCGAGCCGGCAGCCGCGCGACATTCCCAAGTTCAACCAGGCAATGATCAAACTCATTGCGGAGAGCGCGACGAAGGAGTCCGGAGGGCGGGCCGCTGCATAGACGGCCGCAGAAGTTACTCTGGCCCTGATCAGAGCTTCTGTCCGCTATCGCTTTCGTCGCGGAGATTCAACCGAGACACACGGGGAGAAAGGAGACTGGAGATGTCTGAAAAAGTAAGCGACTTCATGCTGAAACGACTCTCGGAGTGGGAAGTTCATCAGGTGTATGGATATCCCGGAGACGGAATTAATGGTCTGCTCGGCGCATTCGGCAGAGGCAGCGGAGGAGTGCGATTTATCCAGGTACGCCATGAGGAGATGGCAGCCTTTATGGCGTGTGCCCATGCCAAGTTCACTGGAGAGGTCGGAGTTTGCATGGCAACATCCGGCCCCGGGGCCGTTCATCTGCTGAACGGACTCTACGATGCTTCCATGGACCACATGCCCGTTGTGGCCATCGTGGGGCAGCAGGCACTCACCGCACTGGGCGGATCGTATCAGCAGGAGATCGACCTGATCTCACTATACAAGGACGTTGCCCGCGATTATGTGCAAATGGCAACGACGCCGCCCCAGATAAGGCATCTGGTGGATCGCGCCGTGCGCATTGCAAAATCGCATCGGACCGTTACCTGCCTCATCGTGCCAAACGACCTACAGGAGATGCCCGCCGCAGAGAAGCCGCCGAGGGCACACGGAACCGTTCACTCCGGAATTGATTATTGCGAGCCGCGAGTAGTGCCGGCGGAAAAAGACCTGGATCGCGCAGCTGAGGTCCTGAACTCCGGGAACAAGGTCGCCATGCTGATCGGGGCAGGTGCGATGCACGCAACCCGGGAGGTGATACAGACGGCTGAATTGTTGAGCGCCGGCGTTGCCAAGGCCCTGCTGGGCAAGGCTGCTCTCCCGGATGATCTGCCCTACGTGACGGGCTCAATCGGCCTTCTCGGAACGAAACCCAGTTGGGACATGATGTCGAATTGCGACACGTTGCTGATGGTCGGAACCAGCTTTCCCTACTCCGAATTTCTGCCGGAAGAAGGCCAGGCACGGGGAGTGCAGATCGACATAGAACCGGCTCTGCTCGGCATCCGTTATCCCACGGAGGTTAACCTGGTCGGCGACAGCGCCGAAACGCTTCGCGCACTGATTCCCCGCCTCAAGCGGAAAGAGAACCGAAAATGGCAGGAGATCGTCGAGAAGGAAGTCGCTGAGTGGTGGGAGGTGCTGGAAAACAGAGCCATGCAGCCGGCAAATCCCCTTAATCCTCAGCGCGTTTTCTGGGACCTGTCGCTGCGACTCCCCGACAACTGCATCATCTCGTCCGATTCCGGATCCGCGGCCAACTGGTTTGCTCGCGACCTGAAAATCCGCAGTGGCATGATGGCCTCGCTTTCGGGCAATCTGGCGACCATGGGCCCAGGCGTCCCTTATGCAATTGGAGCCAAATTCGTGCATCCTGATCGCGTAGCGATTGCGACGGTCGGCGACGGCGCGATGCAGATGAACGGCAACAATGGTCTGATTACGGTCTCGAAGTACTGGAAAGAGTGGTCGGAACCGCGCCTGATCGTGGTGGTGCTGCACAACAACGACTTGAACCAGGTGACGTGGGAGCAGCGCGCGCTCTCTGGCGATCCCAAGTTCGAATGTTCCCAGGACCTCCCGGACTTCCCTTACGCCCGCTACGCGGAGTCTCTGGGACTCAAAGGCATTCTCGTCGATACGCCAGACGATCTTGGCGACGCCTTCGACGAGGCGCTCTCCGCTGACCGACCAACGGTCATCGATGCCATTACCGATCCCGACGTTCCGCCATTGCCGCCGCACATCAGCTTTGAGCAGGCCAAGGCGTTCGCGTCGGCATTCTGGAAGGGCGATCCCGAGCAGGCCGGCGTGATCCGCCAGACATTGCGCGATGCTGGAGCCGCGCTGCTGGCGAAAGTCTGAATCCATCCAGAGGGAGCCGAGTTGGTGAATGGAATCGAGCGAGTCGAGGTCTTTGCTTACACCATTCCTACGGATTTTCCTGAATCTGACGGAACGCTCGAGTGGGACAAAACCACCATTGTCATTGTGGAGACAACCGGCGGAGGCGCCACCGGAATCGGCTACACCTACGGCGATACGGCGGTGGCGGCTCTGATCGAGGGCAAGCTCGCCGGGACCATTGCAGGCGCCGACCCTATCGACATTCAGGGCTCATGGATGGCGATGGTTCGTTCCATCCGGAACCTTGGGCTCCCTGGTGTGGCCTCTATGGCGATCTCCGCCGTGGATGTCTCGCTCTGGGACCTCAAGGCGAAATTGCTTCGATTGCCGCTGGCGAAGTTGCTGGGATTGGTACGCAATGGCATCCCGGTCTATGGCAGCGGCGGTTTCACTTCTTACTCGAACAAGCAGCTTAGGGAACAGCTCGGCGGCTGGGCATCAGAAGGCATTCCGCGCGTGAAGATGAAGATCGGCCGCGAACCGGCGAGAGACCCGCAGCGCGTCGAAGAAGCTCGAAAAGCCATCGGCAATGAAACAGAACTCTTTGTTGACGCCAATGGGGCTTACAGCCGAAAGCAAGCCTTGGATCTGGCTGAGGAGTTCAGACGGTACGGCGTACGATGGTTTGAAGAGCCTGTCAGCTCCGACGATCTCGAAGGCCTGCGGCTGATGCGGGACCGCGCACCGGCCGGAATGAACATCGCGGCCGGAGAATACGGTTACAACCTGCAATATTTCCGCCGAATGCTCGAAGCGGGCGCAGTGGACGTTCTTCAGGCGGACGTCACGAGGTGCGGAGGGATCACCGGGTTTCTCGGCGTCGGAGCTTTGTGTGACGCGGGCGAGGTGCCGTTATCAGGTCACACGGCGCCAGCCTTGCATCTGGCTTTAGGATGTTCTCTGCCTCGGATGTGCCATCTCGAATATTTCCACGATCACGTGCGCATTGAGGAGATGCTGTTCGAAGGCATCGTACGCCCGCGAGGCGGCGTCCTTTATCCCGATCTCTCGAGACTTGGCCTCGGCCTGGAACTGAAACGATCGGCGGCTGAGCGATACGCGGCGTGACAACAATGAAGGAGGAATTTTGCCGACCGGGACCTGCTTCCGTGCGCCACCGGAAAAATAAGGAGGCACAATGAAATCGAAATTGATCAGCAGCAATGGTGCTAAAACGTACGCGGTTATTTTCGAAGCAGGAGAGGAGGCCGTTTCGGGCCTTTCGCAATTTGCCAAAGAGAATAGCTTGGGTGCGAGCCGTCTGACAGCAATTGGTGGATTTCAGGATGCAGTCCTGGGGTATTTTGAGCTGGAAAAGAAGGACTACAAAAAGATACCTATCGATGAGCAGGTTGAGGTGTTATCGCTGGTGGGTGACATTACTCTTGACAAGGGCGAGCCAAAACTCCACGTTCATGCCGTGGTGGGCACGTCCAACGGCATGGCGCGCGGCGGGCATCTGATCCAGGCCCATGTCCGTCCGACACTTGAAGTGCTCGTAACGGAATCCCCAAAGCACTTGCACCGGGAACATGATGAAGCGACGGGATTGGCGTTGATTCGTCTCTAGGAATGCGAACCGCCGAAACGCCATCACACGCCATCCAGGCCGGGCCGAAGCCACACAACCTCTCGCGGCATACAGCATCCTTCGAAGCGCTTTGCCGGTGACGGCGGTGTGAGGTTCACCGGCTTCGAAAAAAAAAAGAACTGTCTACCACTGATCTCCAGACTGGCTTTGCATTGTGAAGACGGTGCATTATTGCGTGAGGGAAAACGTCCATGGCACCTGATAAGATGCAAGGTACCGCCCCATTGTCGCGGAAGCAGAATCTTCTTGTTTCAACTTTGGGCGAAGGCACGCTGATACTGATCCTCGCTGCCATTGCCTGGATCACACATTGGCCCTTCATTTTCGCGAGCCTCGGCCCTACGGCCTATGAGCAGGTTGAATTGCCGCGTTCCAGGTCCTCCCGACCTTACAACATCATCACAGGCCATCTTGTGGCGCTGGGCTCCGGCTTTTTCATGTTGTGGGTCCTAAATGCCTGGGACAGCCCGAACATACTGGCGCTCGGGTACGTGTCCTGGCCAAGACTGTGGGCATCGGCCATTGCAGCGGCGCTGACGGCAGGACTCACCCAACTCCTCTATGCAAGCCAGCCGGCTTCACTGGCTACGTCCCTTCTCGTTACCCTCGGTTTAATGCAAACCGCGCGGGATGCCATTGCCATTATTATTGGCGTGCTCATCTTGACCGCTGTTGGCGAACCCATGAGAAGGCTGCTGGCCAAACATCCGCCTCTCGCCAAAAACCAGCCGGTCGTAAACTGAATCCATTAATTAAGGTGGAGAGCGGTCGTCGCCCAGCTTCCCCTCTACAGTTGATCTCATATCCATGGGCCGGGCCTTCGTGCCCCAAAATGCTCTTGCAGGTTGCATAAGGCTGTAGTAGTTTGCTGTTTAACTTAGCGGCAGCTTCGAAAGCCTGTGACCCAAGCGGTCTGCGGGCATATCCAGGTTTGTTTCCGTGGGAGCATTCAATGATGACTCGACGTGAATTGCTGGCAGGGATGGTGGCCTCCGCTGCCGGACCCAAGGCATGGGCCAAAGCCGTTGCGGGTGTAGGAAAGGGAAACCAGCGCCCAAAGATCGCCGCGGTCACCACCATCTACTTTAAGTACTCTCACACGCAGCACATTGTGGACCGCTTCCTGTTCGGGTACGGCTGGAACAGCACGTGGCATCACCCGCCGATCGATCTGGTAGGGCTATACGTTGACGAGGTGGGTAAGAACGATCTGAGCCGCGGGCGAGCCAAACTTTTCCCCAATATGAAGATCTATCCTACCATCGAGGAGGCCCTTACCCTGGGCGGCAGTAAGCTGGCCGTGAATGGCGTGCTGCTGGTCGGCGAACACGGCAACTACCCGCGCAACAAAATCGGGCAGAAACTTTTCCCGCGTTATCAGTTCTTCGAGCGGATCGTAAAGGTGTTTAACTCAAGCGGCCGCGTTGTGCCTGTCTATAATGATAAGCACCTTTCCTGGAACTGGGACTGGGCCCGGAAGATGTACGACACCTCGCGCGAGATGGGATTTCCGTTGATGGCCGGCTCAAGCCTGCCGGTCACCTGGCGCACGCCCTCATTTGAAATGCCCTCGCAGGGCCGGGTGCGCGAGGCCGTTTGCGTGGCCTACGGAGGTGTGGACAGCTACGATTTCCACGCGCTCGAAACGCTGCAATGCATGGTAGAACGGCGCAGGGGCGGCGAGGTCGGGGTGAAGTGGCTGCAAGCTTATCGCGGAGAAGATTTCTGGAAGGCGTATCAGGAAGGCGTCTGGTCGAAAGACCTGATGAAAGCGGCGCTCTGCCGAAGCCACACGCTCACGCCAGCCCGCCCGGCGTTCAACGACGTCTATCCCACCGATGACGAGATGCGCCGGCTGGTGAAAGATCCCGTGGCCTACCATTACGAACACCTGGACGGCGTGCGCTGCACAATGATGCTGATGAACGGCCTGGTGCAGGACTTCAACTTCGCCGCGCGCATCGACGGCCGGCCGGGTATCTTCTCGACGCAGATGTATCTGCCCATGCCGCCCGACCGCACAACACTGGCGAATTTCTTCAGCCCGCTGGTCCACCACATGGAGAAGATGATCCTGACCGGCAGCACCTCCTACCCGGTGGAACGCACTCTGCTAACCACGGGATTGACCGCAGCCGGAATGGAAAGCCTTTACCGGAAAGCGCGCTATAAAACGCCCCACCTGAAGATCAGTTATCATTCGACCAAAGAATCCACTTTCTGGAGGACCTAGGCGCCATGCCACAGCGCATCGCCGTCATAGCAACCGTCTACTATTATCTGTCGCATGCGCAGCACATAGGCGACCGCTTTCTGGTGGGCTACCCGCATGCAGGCGAGTGGCACCAACCGGACATGAAGGTAGTGTCGCTTTATGTTGACCAGAAGCCGGAAAATGACCTGAGCGCCGCGCGCGCCAAAGAGTTCGGCTTTACCGTCTATCCGACTATCGCTGAGGCGCTGCGCTGCGGCGGCGACAAGCTGGCCGTGGATGCGGTGCTGACTGTCGGCGAGCATGGCAATTACCCGCGGAACGAGAAGGGGCAGATTCTCTACCCGCGGTATGAGTTCTTCAAGCAGGTGGTTGACGTGTTCGAGAAGGATGGGCGCGTCGTCCCCGTCTACAATGACAAGAACCTCTCCTATGACTTCAAGAAAGCGCAGTGGATGGTGGCAGCCTCGCACAGGTTGAAGTTTCCCATGCTGGCGGGATCGAGCCTGCCGGTCACCTGGCGCCTGCCGGACATCGAACTGCCGCTGGGGTGCGAGATCGAAGAGGCGTTGATGGTGGGCGAGGGCGGTTCGGACGCCATGGACTACCACGCGCTTGAAGCGATGCAATGCATGATTGAGCGCCGCAAGGGCGGTGAGACGGGAGTAAAATCAGTGCAACTGATCACCGGCAACGCGGTGTGGAAAGCGGGCCGCGAAGGGCGATGGTCGAGAGCCCTGCTGGAAGCCGCGCTCTCCCGCAGCGATACGCCGCAAGGCCTCACGGTGGAGGATGGCCGCACCCAGGACCTGCTGGCTGACGGAACATTGCAAAGCCTGGTGAAAGACCCGTGGGCCTATTTCATAGAACACAATGATGGTCTGGGCACCACGCTGCTGATGCTGAACGGCGCCATCGCGGACTTCAACTTCGCCGCCCGAGTGAAAGGCATGCCGCAGATCCAGTCCACGCAGTTCTTTCTCTCCCCCAATCCCAACGTAACCTATTCGGCCTGCCTGGTGAGCAAGATCGAGGAGATGTTCGCGACCGGCAAGGCCCCTTACCCCGTGGAACGAACCCTGATGGTGAGCGGAATTCTCGACAGTTGTCTGACTTCAAAGTACGAAGGGCAGAAGCGCCTGGAAACTCCCTACCTGAATGTGCGCTACCAGGCGCCCGTCAAGTCCCAGCGCGCCCACGAATAAAAGGTTTCTTATCGACCCGCGGGTGGCCCGCAAGGCGGGATCGCCGCCTTGGCGATGTATGCGACTCAGCACCCGCGCGGTCCTACCCTGAAGAATTCCCAAAGAATTAAACAGCGAGGCTTATGCCATGGCCTGGCCCGCGATATATACGACCTCGCGATGGGTGGCGCAAGGATTTTTTCTTGAAGGCGCATACATTCCAAACGACCGAACATATCCGCCATCCGGGGCGCATTCGGCAACTGCGGCGCGCACGCTGCGCAATAGATATCCAGCGGCGGCATGCAACGTTTCCGTGTAAAATCGAGCGCATGTCAAAGACTTATCGCATCGCGCTGCTTCCGGGTGACGGCATTGGCAAGGAGGTTGTGCCGCAGGCCGTCCGAGTGCTCGAGGCCGCGGCCGACGGCTTCGCGCTTGAGTTCGAATCCTTCGAATGGGGCTGCGAATATTATCTGCGCTCCGGCCGCATGATGCCTGCGGACGGGCTCGAGCAGTTACGCCCCTTTGACGCCATTCTGCTGGGCGCCATAGGGCATCCCAGCGTGCCGGACCACATTTCGCTGCGGGATCTGCTGCTGCGCATCCGCTTCGGCTTCGACCTTTATGTAAATCTGCGCCCGGTTGAAATCCTGCCGGGGCTTGAGCCGCCATTGCGCGGCAAGACAGCGAATGACATCAAGATGCTCTTCGTGCGCGAAAATTCCGAGGGCGAGTATTGCGGCATGGGCGGTCGCTTCAAGCCGGGCACTCCGGACGAAGTGGCCGTGCAGCAATCCGTCTTTACGCGCAAGGGCGTGGAACGGGTAATGCGGTACGCTTTCGAGCAGGCACGGCGGTGCCCGCGCAAGCGGTTGGCCAGCGCCACCAAATCAAACGCCATGCAGTACACCATGGTGATGTGGGATGAAGTTCTTCGCGTCGTGGCTCGCGATTATCCTGACGTGGCCGTGGCCAACTACCACGTCGACGCGCTTGCCGCCCGGATGATCACGCATCCGGAAAGCCTGGACGTGGTAGTGGGTTCCAACCTTTTTGCCGACATCCTCACCGACCTGGGCGCCGCGCTCCAGGGCAGCCTGGGACTCGCGGCCAGCGCCAACATCAATCCCACCGCGCGCATGGGCCCGCCCATGTTTGAACCTGTACACGGCAGCGCACCGGATATCGAAGGCCGCGGCATTGCCAATCCTATTGCATGCATCTGGACGTCAGCTCTGATGATGGAACATCTGGGCGAGCCGGAAACCGGCCAACGCATTTTGCACGCGCTCGGGCAGGTGACGGGAGAAAAGCAAGTCCGCACGCCGGACCTGGGCGGGAAAAATACGACCGCGGAATTTGCCTCAGCGGTAATAGAGAGACTCTAGCGGGCGCACTCGAATCTGGTTCTTCAGCGTGATATGGTAACCGGCGACGAGCCACTTGCCATCGTCCTGCAATTCCATCGATACGACTTCCGTTGCTGCTCCCTGGGCTCTGAAAGACACTGCAAATCGAAGAATCTCGTATTCGCCCGGTGCAAATCCCGGCGGGTTGGCAGCATAGGTGGAAGTTTCGAATTTGCGGGAGAGGACTCGTCCGTAGAACCGTCGAGCCTTCGTCATTCCCACGATCCAGCCGGCTTTGCTGACACTCGACTGGAAGGGCTTCGCCGATAATTCCCAGCTCTTGCCGTAGTCGCCTTCGTCCAGCAGCGCGAGCCATTTCATGGCGGCCTCTTTCCCTTCCGAAGCTGGCTTAACGATGGCCTGAGGCACCGCGAAAACGATCGGGTTCACACAGAAACAAACGCAAATGGCGAGGATTGCTGCATACATGATTGCCGGCCTCGAAAGTGTTGCCCACATTATAACGCGCCTTCGGAATCTAGAAACGCCGGAACACGGCATCCTCCTCTAAATAATCCGTGATGGTGTCTGCGCCGGGACAGGCGTAGAATCTTGAAAAGGACAGAATTCGAGGCTGGAGTACCAGGTCCCTCAAGGGACCAGGAGGCAGTCGGTGGAAACCCTGCTGATCGTGCTTTTTGTGATTGCCGTCGTTTTGGCTGTCATTGTTTTCAGTCCGGTTATGGTCTCGGTTGATTCGCACCATCGACAGGTACGGATTCGCTGCCTTTTCGCGCTGGAATTCGAGACACCGCTGCCATGGACGGCAGGCCCAAAGCGTTTCGCCATTTTTCACAGGCCGATGCCACTTCGAGAACGGCAACCCAGCACTGAAGCACCAGGCGTGAAAAAGGAAAAATCTGGAAAGCCCGCGGCCGAGGTTCAAAAAGCCCGCGCAAAGCGCCGTGCTACAGCTCGATTTCTCGCGCACTGTCTGCGCAATTCCGGAATCCGGCGCCCGTTGGCGCGGCAACTTTCTGTGCTTCTCAAACGTATTTCGCGCTCCGCCAATCTGACCCGCTCGGAAATCGTCATCTCAAGCCCCGATCCGGCCTTCAACGGGATGTTGGCGGGCGTGCTGGCGGCCATCGACCCCATAGACCGCTCCGGCATGCGGGTCAACTTCAGGAGTAAAAACAGCCTGTTCTTCGAACTGCGCCTCCATCCGCATCGTGTCCTTAAGGCATTTCTGTTCTTCATGGCCGGGCTGCCCCACCGCGCCCTTTTCAGACAATGGCGGTCTTTTGCAGCCCTCCAGCGGCACTGAACGCAATCCTGACAGATGCGTTCGTGCCGGGAAAATCAAACAGATGAATGAAGCAAAGGAGGCAACAGTGAATCCGGCAGAAGAGATTCTGAAAGGCTTAATCGGAGAACTCAAGGACCTGGCAAAGACGGAGACCATCGTCGGCGCGCCCATCACCATGGGCGAATACGTCATCGTGCCGATCTCCCGCGTTTCACTCGGAGTGGGAGCGGGCGGTGGAATAGGCGAGTCGGACGGTAAAAATGTCAACCGGGGCGGTAGCGGCCAAGGCGGGGGCGGGGGCGGCGGCATTCGGGTGAATCCTGTGGCTTTGGTCGCTGTCCACGGCAGCGAGTTGGCGGTACATCGTCTCGGGGCCGGCGGCTCACTCGGGCGCACGGTCGAACGTGTTCCCGACCTTCTGGAAGCGACGCTTGAAAAAGCGTTTGATATGTGGCAGGCCCGGAAAGGCAAAGAGGAAAGGCAGGGATCCTAAAGACATATCATTATTTGCAAATTTGCGATGGCTCAAAACGGCAGTTGATGATCTCCTCATGAATGGTGAATTATGAATGGAGTGTGTTCGTACAGACGGAGATCTTAAGGTTTTCGTTTTGTGCGTCATAATTCATAATTCCCACCTTGCCGGCCATGGACTTTGCCACGGACACTTCTTTCGGAGGTGTGTCGTTCGAAAGCCGCTTTCGATCGCGGTTCGGCTGATCGCGCTCCTCCCTTTTTTTATAGTCGCGCTTGCGCAGGAGCCGGTCCAGACCATCCATGGAACGTGGATCGCCACCGCCGGCAAGGGGCTAACCCTTCACGGAACGTGGAGAGGCAGTGCGCTTCCCGAGCACCCCGACATGGCAGAGGGTACTTGGATGCTCGCGACTTCCGGAGAGATCGTGATTGAAGGAACGTGGCGGGCCAAAAAGGAGACCCAAGGATGGCAGGGCCATTGGACTGCCCACACGGTGCGGGGACAAGCTTTGACCGGCACGTGGGGCGCCGATGTCGAACACTGGCAGGGCAAAACGTTTCAGGACCTGTTGAATTTAACCCTTCAGGAAGAAGTCTCCGGCTGGTGGCAGATCGGCGCCCGCCAAGGTAACTGGTGGCTGAAAGGATCCGCAAATCGCGAACAGCCGCGCGGTTCCGCAAGGGCACCTGAAAGGCGATAGCCTCCGGGCTGCGTCCCAACGTTTTCGAACCTATTTATTACGCGGTCCTCTCAGCAGTGCCTGGCTTCGCTTCTTTCGCTCTCACAACCTCTAAACAGAAATTCAGCTGGCCGAAAAACCCGGGCGGGCTTTCCGGGCTCACATGACGAGACCGGCCAATCGCGTGTAGAATTCCTATTCCGGCACGTTGGATGAGGAGAAGCCGGGCCCGCCGAGGACGTCTGTTTGCCCGGCATTTCAGCACACGCACAACCGAGTTGATCGGAGGCTCGCAATTGGACATTCGCAGACTGTATCAGGGATTCGTGATTGTTTTTCTTCTCGGCGCCAGCGCCGCGGTCCTGCATGCTCAGGACTACCGCGTGTTCGTCGAGGGCGGAGTCTCCACGCTCCACGATAAACACAACTACAATGTTTACGGCGCCTCTTTCGGATCAACCTACAGGACGGGCAACAACTTCACCGCGGGCGGCGAATATCCCATCTTCAAGACCCTCAGCGCCGAGGGCTCGTACAGCATATTCCGCAATAATCTGGCAGTCACCAACTTCATCAACTCCACCACTCCGAACGACGAGATCGGATACGGTGTTCGGGGCCAGCGGATCAGCATCGATGCGAATGCCCACTCGTCGAAACCCATCAAGGGCGTGCGGCCCTATCTGGTGGTCGGGCTTGACCTCAACCGCATTTCGCCCACCAGCGGAGGCTCGGCGCGGGCGCAGACCCCCGGGTTCAACGGCGTGCCCGGCACGGTCCTGAAGTCCGATAACAAGCGCGGATACAATTTCGGCTTCGGCTTTGACATCAGCCTCACCCACATGCTGGCCGTCCGGCTTGATGCTCGTGATCACCGTTTCGCCTCGCCCACCTACGGACTTCCCGATACGGCCACTTCAGCCGTAACGGCCTACTTCCCTATCAAAGGCACCGTCAACAACCTAGTTTATTCCGCCGGGATTGTCATCCACTTCGGTAAGTAACTTCAACTCCACGCTGCCCCCGCGGCCCGATCTCATGGCGCCGCTGCGTATGATTAGCGGCGCGTTTACCACGTCTCGTACGGGGCCACGCCACGTCTGCACATTAGAGAGTAAAGCCGCCGCTACAGGGCGCGGCGAAGGTCTTCTTCAACTAGCCACAAACATGCGCCGCGCGACGTGTTCGGAGTGGAAGGTGCGGGCGGCCTTTTCCAATTCCGAATCCATTTCCGCCGCCACCAGAAGAATGTAGCCCGTGATATATATCCAGAACATGAGGACGAAGAAGGTGCCCACGGCGCCGTACGCGCTCTCCATGGTGAAGTGGCGTACAAAAGCGTTGAAGCCAAGGGTCGAGGGAAACCATACCGCCACCACAAACAGACTGCCCGGGGTCATCCATCGCCACGGACGCTTGGCATTGGGCAGCACGTAATTCGCAAAATTGACGGCAAGGTTCAGCAGCGCCAGTGGAATTACCCATCGCAGCACGTGCCACAGCGCAACGTAGGCGGCGCCCGCTCCGGAGCGCGTTCCCAGCCAATGCCCCACCATGCCTCCAAACGCCAGCAACCCAAACGCCGTCAGGAAGGTGAGCGCGAACACGAGCATCACGCCACAAGACAGCAGGCGCCTTTTCCAGAACCGCCGCGTCTCACGCGCGCTGTACGCCGTGTTCAGGCCATCCATCAGGCTGATCACGGCGCGGGTAGCAATCCAGATGGAGCTTACCAGGCCAAAGCTGAGCAGGCCGCCCCATTCATGCGTCAGGCTGGTTACGGTTTTGAAGACGTAGGGCTGAACGGCATCCGGAAAATATTGCGTGATCCAGGTGAGCACGTGCGGCCAGGCGTTCGTGAAAGGGAGGTAGCCCACAATGACCCCTAGCACAATAAAAAAGGGAAACAGCGCTGCCAGGAAGAAGTAGGACATCTGCGCGGCCAGATCCTCGCAGGCGTCGTGCAACAAGGCTTTCCACACCCGGCGCAACCACACGCGCACCGGCATGTTGCTTTCCAGGCCAACCAGCCGGGTCCATGGCAATCCGTGGTGCGTCCCGGACGGGTTGCCCTTGCTTTCCGTGGGTCGAGGCCAGCTTTGTCGCTGTTGCTGCGGGGTCAAGGGAAATTCGCTCCTGGAAAGAATTCGCCTTCAGGATCAACTATTATCCGCGGCGGCTTAGACCAGTTCCGCGATCCTCCCACTACCATTATTATAACTCGCCCAGACCGCTTAATCGGCGCCGGAAACAAAGTGCGCACTTATCCAATTAGTTAATGGCCGCCGCGAGGCTGGCGGAAACTGGTGAAAAGGCCGTATCGATCCTGCTGAAAGGTGGTCCCTTATCTTGCGATCGGTATGGTCCTCCCATCGGCCTCCTGCCAGCTTCCTGGGGCAGCCCTCATAGGCGTCGCCGGAAACAGCTTGCGCAATCCGGCTCTGTGTCTTCTCAGGAATACCTCCCAATCGAGAGAGCCGATCAGGCTCCGGCTGTTTGCGTATGTTGCTGAAAGCGAAATGCCAAAGGTGCGAGTCACGTCTTCATATCCGCGCAGTGCGACGCGGCCCTGCGCGTGCGGCACTTTGGTACTCCGAATGCCTGCACTTCGGGATTGGGGTCTACCATCATGGCGCGCTGCCGTAGAAGGGTTCGCATCATGCCTGTATCTGGAAATATGGAGATTCTATTATGGCAGTAAAGTCACAGCCAGGAGCGAAAAGCAAGGAGGGAAGTCTGGGCGCCGGCAAGTTGGGCGCACGGCTGCCATTTTTGTCGGCTGGCAAATCGGGCGCCCACTCACCCGGAGGGGAGCGCTCAAGCCGTCCCCCGCTCGGCTCGTCGCCCATACTGCAATCCCTGCTCTTTTTGGTTGTTGTAACTCTGCTCGTTTCATCTTTCGGGCGGCGGGATTGGTCCAAGTCGGCCGCTCACGTCCCGATGGTACGCGACGTCTTCGCGCTTATGCGGAGCCATGGGTCACCCCTTCCGCAGGACGACGTGAAAGTCTGGACGAAACAGCAGTTCGGTTTTTATTACTGTCAAGGTGAAGTTCTGTTCGGCAGGAAGCCTGGAACGATAATGACCCAGTCAGAAGCGCTTGGGTCAGGCTACCGGCCGGTCCACGAGCAGTATTGCGTCAGTAGTACTCCAAAAGAAGAGTCCATACGCGGCGAGCCTCCCGTCAAGCCCTTGCACGCCAGCTAGGCGGAACAGGGCCCTGCGTCCCCCTCGCTCCTTCATCGCGCTGCTCTCGACGTCTGTGGCAGCACGACTCCTCAGCATGACGAGTGCAGGCGGGTCAACTTGTCTCATGGCACGGTCGCGATTTGAAAGTGGACCTTCTCTGTGACCTCGGTGGGTCTCGATGACATGTGCCTTTCACTCCTTCTCATGATGTACAATCGGGAATATTCCAGGACCCCGGAAAAGCTGGCTCCCGGACCTGAAACCTGGAGGACCGGTTCATCATGGCCAAGCAGGGTTATTCACGGCGCGAGTTTATGCGCAGCTCAACAGGCGTGGGCATCGTGCTGGCAGTGCCGCCTTACCTGCTGAACAAGGTAGAAGCGCAGGCATCACCGCCACCCAGTAACACGGTCCGCTTCGGCATGATCGGCATCGGGATGGAAGGCTCGGGTGTGCTGGAAACTTCCGTTGGTCTTCCGAGTGTCGAGTGTGTTGCTGCCTGCGATCTGTATGATGGCCGGCACACGCTCGCCAATGAAATCATCAGCGGAGTCACGGGCAAGACGGTGCCAACCACCCGCCGCTACCAGGATCTCCTCGACAACAAGGGGATTGAAGCCGTGGTGGTCGCCGTTCCCGATCACTGGCACGCGAAGATCATCATGGACGCCTGCAACGCCGGGAAGGATGTCTATTGCGAAAAGCCGATGACTCACAAGGTGGAAGAGGGTTTCGAGATCATCGAGGCAGCGCGGAAGAACAAACGCATTGTGCAAATCGGCAGCCAGCGGCGAAGTTCCATCCACTTTGGGAAAGCCAAGGAACTCATCGAGCAGGGCGCCATCGGCGAAGTCCATTTCGTCGAAGCCGTCCTGGGCCGCAACTCTCCCTGTGGGGCATGGGTTTATCCACCTCCGCCCGATCTCTCGCCTCAGAACCTGGATTGGGCAACCTGGCTCGGTGATGCTCCCAAGCGCCCGTTTGATCCGATACGTTTCGCCCGTTGGCGCGCGTTCCGAGACTACGGTGAAGGTTTGCCCGGCGATCTCTTTGTCCACACTTTGACCGGCATTCACTACGTGATGGGCTTGGACGCGCCTCCTCTGCGGGCGCAGACCTACGGCGGGCTTTATCGCTGGAAAGACGGCCGCGACTTCCCGGACTTAATGACCACGCTTTATGAATATCCCAACCTGCACGCCGCCGTGCTGATGACGCAAATGACCAACGTGGATGAGGTCACCCGCTTCCTTGGTACGCGCGGCATCATCGAGGTCTATGCTGATGGCGACCATCTCAAGGTTGAGCCCCAGGATAGCCGGGACAGCGAGCCTTGCTACTACGATTCGAGTTTTCCGGCCAAGATGCGCGCCGCCTACGAAAACGAGTGGCACAGCAAGAATGACGCCAAGATCCAAACCGCGAAACCTGTCGAGGCGCAGGCGTCGTACATCTACCCGCCAGGATACAGCGAATTTCGGCACCACTTGTGGAACTTCTTCGACTCGGTAAGAACCAGGCGGCCGTCGGTGGAAGACGCCACCTTCGGCAATAACAGCTCAATCGGCTGCCACATGGCCAATTACTCCTACTTCCAAAAATCCCCCGCTGTATGGAACTCCGACAGCAGAACCATAACCGGCTAGCAAGGCACAAGACTGCCTCTTTCTCCAGGAGTCGGAGCTTCAACTCGACATTGTCCTGCCGCTCCAGCCAGAGGACTTCAGCCCCTGAAGACACATCCGCAGAGGATTTCCCCAGCGGTCAAGTCCAGCCCGCTATTACCAGTTGATCAACATAGTAATCAGGATTATTCCCGACTGGATTCAGGAGATCGCCCGATTTTTATATCGGTATTTTCGCATTACTCTGCTGATCAAGGGTCCCACGATTAGCGCGAATTATCACGAATTCGCGCGGATTAGCACAAATCATTTCGACACTGTAGATCGCACGTGTAACAAGGCACGACGAGTGCCTACTTCTGCGGTGAATAGGCGGAGGTCGAATGAGGAAGCTGATTATGGGGTGTACGGTGGCGGCCCTTACGATGATCGCATCGCCATCCGAGGGCAGGCGAGCGGCGATAAAACCGCTCAAGATGCCCGCCGTGTCAATCATCAGCCAGTTTGGCGTGGCAAGCTGGTATGGCGCCGATTTCCAGGGCTTGCCGACTGCCAGCGGACCGCCCTTCGACATGGACGCCATGACCTGTGCCCATCGCAAGCTGCCCTTGGGCACTCGCATCCGAGTGACCGATTTGATGAACTTGAGATCTGCGGTGCTGAAAGTCAATGACCGCGGGCCCTTCGTCGGCAATCGCGTGCTCGACGTCAGCAGGGCTGCCGCAAAATGCCTGGGCTTTCTCGGAGCCGGTCTGGCGCCGGTTCGGATTGAAGTCGTCAGCTATCCCGGGCAGTGCGTTGGTCTCAGGCCCATCCCCATGATGGTGGCTTCCGCCACCACGCCAGCGCGTCAATAGGCGGGAGGCAGTATAAATCCCGCCACTGCCGGGAGCCCCTCGCAGAGACTGGGCCTGCTTTGGAGAGAGCCTGGATTCGTCCGTAAGCTCCCACCGGCGCTTGGCGCGCCTGCCCTCTGTGTCCTCTGCGCTCTCTGCGGTAAGTATGCTCCACGGGCGTTTGGCGCCCTCTGGCCAACATCCAAAATCGAGGCTGGGCGGGAGGGGAATGCCCAGCCTTCTTACCACCGGAGGCTCGGACGGCAGCCCCCGTATCCACACCCACCCGGCTGGCGCTCAACCGTGCAAAATCCTGAGTTTTTCGGCTTTCATCTGATCAGTCCCTACTGCCGCGCCCAAAGGGGCCGGCGTCTCAGGATGGCCCGTGCGTCCCCGCAATTAGCCGGGCGCGTCTGCGCCGGAACACCAGGAGCATTCGCCCCACCGCCGCAAAAAACGCCAGGAGCGCCAAGCCGATCACCAACCCGCCGGCCAGAGCGTTTGCAGCCGGAAGGATCACGTCACTCAACAGCTTCCCGGTTGCCATATCTGCTCATCCCAGCCTGCCCAACTTGCGACGTTGTCTCTTGATTGCCATCACTTCGCCTTGATCAGCAGCGAGCTTCCGTCGAGGCTTACTTTCCCAGGCACTTCATTCATCGCCTGAATGTCCGCCTCTCGACCCGTGGCCGAAAGAACCGAAATCGAGTGCCACTGGATTTCCCACTTGCCTCCACGCCGCTGGGCCGTTCCCTCAACCGGGCTGCCGGCAGGAATCATCACGGCCTTGTCTGGAAGAACAAACGTCTTCGTACGCGCCATAATCACGGTTTGACCCCGATCTCCCAGTCGAGTGGAAGCAATCTTTACGGGGATCACGGTTCCCTTCGGTATGATCATGTAAGCCTTGGCAGCCTCTTGAGTCGAGGGCTTCGACCTGCCACGCACGGACGCCTGGGCTGCCCGCACCGGAGATTGGCCGTGCGCGGTATGCGTCACGGGAGATTGGCTCCGTGCGATATGCGTCACACGAGATCGACTGTGCGCTGTGTGCGGAACAGAAGATTTCGCCGCGACCGACTGCACCTCTTGTCCCCCGGTCGGCCAGAGCGGCCCAGACCAATAGAACAGCGCGACGCTTAACAGGAGTGCGAAGGCCCATTTCCGCAGCAGCCAGAGCCTCGTGTCCTTTTCCTCGCGAACTCCGGGAAAGAGTTCCTGATCTAGCGCCGATAACATGGACGAGTGTTTCAACATGAGTGAACTGTAATATCGGATACTCCCGGTGCGCAATGGTACGTGCGTACCAGTTATCCGGTTGATAGCTTTGACTAATTGACAATGTTTGGGCCACTGCTTATCTTCGCGTCCCAACTCAAATCTTATATCCAGATCGTCAATAATCCGCATCAAAACTGGGGTTCGCCCCGAACTACAGTCGTATGGTTCCTAACCCGCTCCATCAGAATGAGAAGCCTTATGGATGCGCCACACGACCCTGGGTGCTGGCCCTGGGACTATTAACTGGAAATCAAACAAAGCTGAACGGCAACCAGGCTTCCGTCGCGATGCAAATGATCGAAGAGCGGCGCCCCCTTCAACTCCATAGGGAGGCCATGGCTTCCGCCCTGCCACCCGATGACCACCTTACGACACGAATTGTGCGCGGCATTCTCACTCGGTCTCGCCTGCTCCAGACCATATGCTTCCTATCACGATCAGACTATCCACCGCGCAATCTGGCAAGATCATGCTCGGCGAATCGAAAGGGGGGCAGAAATACCTGGGCTTCGCCGTCATTCTGATCTTGCAGAGCGGGAGAACAATCTAGCTTTTGTGACTGTACCCCGCGTGTCCCCCAGCCACATCGATACGCTTATTGACAAAGCAGGCGGCGTTCGATTAATGTAAATTCACTATGCGGTACGCGCTGGCACATCACCATCACCATACAAGCCACAAGGTGTGGTGTCAGTGGGTGCTGGCCTAATCGGGAATCAGGATCGGAATTGAGTTAGGACCCGCTGACGATTACGGTTAGCGGGTTTTTTATTTTTGTGCGACGGAGTATCGGGAGATGGATTTGAAATTCCAGGATAATCTTATCCCAGCCATTGTCCAGGACTGGAAAACCGGCGATGTGCTGATGCTGGGTTATATGAATGACCAGGCGTACCAGACGACATTGAACACCGGGTTCGTCACCTTTTACAGCCGCAGCCGGCAGAAGCTCTGGACCAAGGGTGAAACCTCCGGCCACAAGCTGAAGGTTCGCGAAGTGTGCGTGGATTGCGACCAGGACGCGCTGCTGGTGCGCGCGGAGCTTGCGGGCCCCGGCTGCTGCCACATGGGCTATAGGTCGTGCTTTTTCCGCAAGGTAACGCCCGACGGCGAAGAAGTCATCGCCCGGCAGGAATTCGATCCCGATGCGGTTTACGGCAGTTCGAAACAGGAGACGAAAGCATGAATTTGAAACTGGGAATACCCAAGGGCAGTCTTCAGGAAGCCTCTCTGCAACTCTTTCGCCGCGCGGGCTATGAGATCACCTGCAACTCGCGTTCCTATTTTCCCATGATTGACGACAGGGAAATGGAGTGCATGTTGATCCGCGCCCAGGAGATGGCCCGCTACGTGGAAGACGGCGTTCTCGACGCTGGCATGACCGGCCGGGACTGGGTGCTGGAAAATAATGAAACCGGTAATGGCGTGGTGGAAGTAGCCGACCTGATCTACGCCAAAAACACTTTTGCGAAGGTTCGATGGGTGCTGGCGGTGCCGGAGAATTCGGACATCCGGAGCGTCAAGGACCTCGACGGGAAAATCGTGGCCACAGAACTGGTGAACGTCACCAGGCGTTACCTGGCGAAGAACGGCGTCAACGCCAAAGTAGAATTTTCCTGGGGAGCAACGGAAGTGAAGCCGCCGGTGCTTGCCGACGCCATTGTTGAGGTCACAGAGACCGGCTCGTCGCTGCGCGCCAATGGCCTGCGGATTGTGGAAACCGTGCTCGAATCGAACACCAAGTTCATCGTCAACAAGGCCGCCTGGAACGACGCCTGGAAGCGGCAGAAAATCGAGACGCTGGTCATGCTGCTGAAGGGAGCTATCGACGCGGCAGGCAAGGTTGGATTGATGCTGAACGTGAAGCGCGCGGACCTCAAGACCGTGCTCGACGTGCTGCCGGCGCTGAAGCGGCCCACGATCGCCGACCTCAGTGATTCGGATTGGGTGGCGGTCAACACGGTGATTGAAGAGAAAACGGCGCGAGAAATCATTCCACGGCTTAAAGCGGCGAACGCGCAGGGCATCGTGGAATATCCTTTGAACAAGATCGTCCTCTAGGTTTGTGATCCGGCTGTGACGGCCAGGAGAGATGGCACATGGAAAACCGAAGAGTCTGCGTTTATTGCGGATCAAGCTGCCAGTGCGATGCCACCTATCTGAAAGCTGCCGAGCGGCTCGGCCGGGTGCTTGCTCGAAGCAACCTTACGGTCGTCTATGGCGGCGGGGCTGCGGGCTCCATGAAGAGCCTGGCCGACGGCGTGATGGCGGAGGGCGGCCGCCTGGTGGGCGTGATTCCTGAATTCATGGTGGAGCTCGAATGGGCGAATCCGCAGCTTTCTGAAACCATCGTGGTCAATGACATGCACGAGCGCAAGAAGCGGATGATTGATGGCGTCGACGGCGTCATCGCCCTTCCTGGCGGATGCGGCACGCTGGAAGAACTGATGGAGGCGATCACCTGGAAGCGGCTTGGGCTCTACCTCGGGGCCGTGGTTATTCTGAACACGCAATCGTTCTACGATCCGCTCATCCGCCTGCTCGAGAAGTGCATCGGGGAGCGCTTCATGGATTCCAGGCACGCCCGCATGTGGAACGTTGTGGGGGAGCCGGAAGAAGTTCCGCAGGCCATCTCCGCCGCCGCACCCTGGAGCCGGGACTGCCGCAGCTTTGCGGCGCTGAGGTAATTGAACAATAGATACGCACGCGGCCCGTTGATTGGCGGACTATAACCTGCGGCTAAAAAAGGCCACCCGCCAGTCTGATCCCGCGAAGCGGGAGACGCATCTGCTGTGTCTCACTGGAAATGAGCAAAGCAGATCTTTTTGAGACATCGTGATGATTCCAATCTTCCGTAGCAGCGACACAGAGAACCTAAAACGAATCCTCCGCTCCGGAGAGACTCAGCTTAAAAAGGCTGAGGCCGCCTCCCGCCGCATCCTGAACGACGTCCGGCGCGAAGGCGACCGCGCGCTCCAACGCTGGACTCTGCAGCTCGACAAGATTGATCTTGCCCGGGAAGGGTTCACCGTCAAGACCCGCGAGGTCGCGAAGGCCTACCGCCAGGTTCCTGAAGGTTTCGTAGAGGCCGTCCAGACTTCCGCGCGCAACATCCGCAAATCCGCCCGTGAGCAGTTGCCGCGCGCCTGGCGGATTAGCAACGGCCACGGCATTGAAATTAGCCAGATGGTCAGGCCGCTTGACCGCGTTGCGTGCTACGTGCCCGGCGGCCGCTTCCCGCTGCCCTCCACTGTGCTGATGAGCGTGATTCCGGCGCAGGTTGCCGGCGTCGAGGAGGTTTTCATCAGTTCTCCGCGCCCCGCGCCCGCCGTGCTGGTCACGGCCGACATTCTGGGCATTAAAAACATTTTCCGGCTGGGCGGGGCGCAGGCCATCGGCGCCTTTGCCTACGGGACGGATAGCGTTCCGCGCGCCGACAAAATCGTCGGGCCTGGCAACCGATTTGTCGCCGCCGCCAAAAAGCTGGTGGCCGGCGATTGCGGAATCGATTTTGTGGCCGGCCCTTCGGAGCTGATGGTCGTCGCCTCTCAAGGCAACGCCGAGTGGATCGCTTCTGACCTGGTGGCGCAGGCCGAGCACGATCCGGATGCGGTTGCCATCTTCCTGACGCCATCGCGCAAGCTGGCCCTGGAGGTTCAGGGCGCTGTGGGTAAAATCCTGGACGAGCTGTTCGCAAACGAAACCGAAATTGCCGCAACTGCGCTGAGCGGGCACGGAGCCGTGGTAGTCACGAAAAGCCTGGAAGAAGCCATCGATCTCGTAAACGACTTTGCCCCCGAGCACCTCACTTTGCTCGGCGGCGCTAAGCGGATGCTCAATCGCGTGCGCTCGGCGGGCTCCATCTTTCTCGGCGAAACCAGCCCCGTTGCGGCCGGCGATTACGCTTCCGGCACCAATCACATTCTGCCGACTGCCGGTGCTGCGCGCCTGCGCGGCGGCTTGAGTGCCGCCGATTTCGTCAAGACCCTTTCGGTGCAGGAACTCACTCCCCAGGGCCTCGGGCGCATTCGGAACACCATCACCACTCTGGCCCGTACCGAGGGCCTGAAGGCGCACGCCTATTCCATCGAAACGAGGTTTAAGGTCAATGCTTCGACCCCGAAGGGCCGTTGAGCGTCTGAAGGCTTACCGCCCTCCTCGCGAGGGACGCGGCGGAAAGCTGCGGCTCGACTTCAATGAAAATACGGTGGGCTGCGCGCCGCAGGTGATCCGCGCTCTGCGCAGCAAGCTGAACGGCGATTGGCTCTCGCGCTACCCTGAATACGAAGGGGCGCGCGAAACGCTCGCTCGCTATTTTGGCGTAGCTGCCGGCGAGTTGCTGCTGGCCAACGGCACTGACGACGCCATCAAGATGCTCTGTGACACCTTCGTCAGCTCGGGCGATGAGTTGATCGTTCCTGCGCCAACCTTTCCCGTCTATCAGTTCTTCCACACCGTCGCTGGGGGACGCACCACGCGCGTCCGCTATGACGGGCAATTCCGAGTTACGGCACGCATGCTACTCGCCGCGGTCAACAAGCGCACCCGCTGGATGGCTATCGCCAATCCCAACAACCCGACCGGCACCGTGGTTTCGCAGCGCGATCTGCGCACAATTCTGCGGGGAGCTCCCGACGTGCTCATCCTGGTGGACGAAGCTTACGTCGATTTTTCCGGCCAGACCATCCTGCCCTGGATCAGAAAATATCCCAATCTTGTGGTGACACGGACGTTTTCGAAGGCATTTGGCCTGGCTGCGCTGCGGCTGGGATGCCTCCTGACCAATGCTCAGCTCGCCGAACCTATGCGCCGCGCGCAGAATCCGTTTGCGGTGAATTCGCTTGCATTGGCCTGCGCGCTTGAAGCCATTAAGCACGACAAATTCGTGGCTCGCTACGCCCGTCAGGTATGTAACAATCGCGACAAGCTCTGCCGGTTTCTCGACAGGATTGGCATCCCTTACGTGCCCAGCTTTTCGAATTTCGTGCTGGCGCGTGTTGGCGCGAAGGCCTCGGAAATCGCGCTCAAGCTGCGAGGCCAGGACATCCTGATTCGTGACTGGAGTTACGATCCGCGCCTGCAGGGTTACCTGCGATTTACCATCGGATCAACAGAACAGACGCGCCGGCTGATTCAGGGACTCTCCGACTCCCGTTCCATGATGGAAACGCGCAACGGAGCCGGTGCAAAAAGCAACTCAGCCGGGAATCCTCCAAAAGGACGGCCTTCATGAAGGCGCGCACGGCATCGCTCCACCGCAAGACCACGGAAACCGACATTCGCATCCGGCTCGATCTCGACGGCCGCGGGCGCTACTCGATTTCAACCGGCATTCGGTTCCTCGACCACATGCTGGAGCTTTTTGCGCGCCACGGCGGTTTCGATCTCAGCCTTGAAGCGCGTGGGGATCTAGATGTTGACCAGCACCACACGGTTGAAGACGTTGGTATCGCGCTGGGTGAGGCGCTGCTGAAGGCGCTGGGCACAAAAAAGGGAATCAATCGCGCTGGCTATTTTGTGATGCCTATGGATGAGACGCTGGCGCTCGCGTCTGTTGACGTGAGCGGCCGGCCCCACCTGGTGCTGAATGCGCCCATCCGCTCGCGCTTGGTGGGCGATCTCCAGTCCGAATTGCTGGAAGATTTTTTCCAGGGCTTTGCGACGAGCGCCAGGGCCAACGTGCATCTCAAAATTTTTTATGGCCGCTCAAGCCACCACGGCATCGAGGCACTGTTCAAAGCGCTGGCGCGGGCCCTGCGCTATGCGTGCTCGCGCGACGCTCGGTTGAAGGACCAGCTTCCGTCAACCAAAGGACTCCTATGATCGGCGTCATCAACTACGGCGCGGGTAATGTGGGCTCAGTGCTGCGCGCTGTCCAGTATCTCGGTTTCCCGGCGGAATCCGTCGAGGACGCGGCGCGATTGCAGTCGGCCGACCGGCTCATACTTCCCGGCCAGGGACATTTCGGCGCCATGATGGAGGCGCTGGAGTCAAAAAAGATGATCGCTCCTCTGCGCGAGCAGATGGCCGGTGGCAAGCCGTTCCTTGGAATCTGCCTGGGACTTCAGGCGCTTTACGAAGCGAGCGAAGAAGCTCCGGACCGGGCAGGGTTTGGACTGCTGCCGGGCCGTGTGAAAAGGTTTCAAGGAATCTTCAAGATTCCGCACCTCGGCTGGAGCCAGTTGGAGCTTCCTCACGCGGATGGACTCTTCGCGGGCGTTCCCAACGGCAGCTTCGCCTATTTCTGCCATTCATATTATGGCCCGGTCACGGCGGAGACTACGGTGGTCACCGAATACGGACAGAACTTTGCGGCCGCGGTCCGTGTGGGCTCGATCTACGCCGTGCAGTTCCATCCGGAAAAATCCGGCGACGTGGGATTGAAAGTACTGGAGAATTTTCTGAAGTCCTGTTGTTGAAAAAAGAGCGGGCGGGAATGCTCACGCCTTGCGCCGATTTTAATTCGGCGTGGCATCGGCGTCTCGCCCATGGTCCTGGGTTGGCGGGACGGGACGACCGTGCCACGTTACTTAACTGTTCCGCCGCGTATCTTAGCGCCTTGGCGTCTTTGCGTGAGCTGCTAGTGATTTCTACAGACACGTACGGCACTTAAGGACCCGCTACTTCCGGCGCAACAAATCATGTTTGCCAAACGCATCATTCCGTGTCTCGATTGCAAAGACGGCCGGGTTGTCAAAGGAGTGCAGTTCGTCAACCTGCGCGATGCCGGCGACCCCGGCGAACTCGCCGCCATGTACAACTCCGAAGGCGCTGATGAACTGGTGATGCTCGATATTTCAGCCTCACGCGAAGGCCGCGTCACCCTGATGGACACGGTCAATCGGGTGGCGCGGAGGCTCTTTATTCCGCTCACCGTGGGTGGCGGCGTCCGCACCATTGAAGACGCGCGCCGGCTGCTTTCCGTGGGCGCCGACAAGGTAGCCATCAACACCGCCGCCGTCGAAAATCCTGAAATCGTCCAGCAACTCGCGGCCCGGTTCGGACGACAGGCAATCGTCGTAGCTATCGACGCACGGCGGCAGCCTCGTCGCGAGCGGCAATCTACGCGCTGGAACGTGGTGACCTACGGAGGCACGAAAGACACGGGCATCGACGCGATCGAGTGGGCGCAGCGCGTGGACCAGTTGGGAGCGGGAGAAATCCTGCTGACCTCGATGGATGCCGACGGCACGCAGGCTGGATTCGATTGCGAACTGACGGCCGCCATTGCCCGCGCCGTGCCCATCCCCGTGATCGCTTCAGGAGGCGCCGGGAATCTTGAGCACTTCGCCGACGTTTTCCTCGCAGGAGCGGCGGACGCAGCGCTTGCGGCTTCGATTTTCCATTTCGGCACGCACACCATCCGCAACCTCAAAGAATATCTTCGATCCGAAGGAGTCTCAGTGCGCCTGTGATTATTCCGTGCATTGATTTGATGGACCGCAAAGTGGTCCAGCTTGTTCAGGGCAAAAGCAAAGCGCTCGAACTGCCCGATCCCTTTGCTGTGCTGGAAAAATTCGGCGACTATCCGCAGATCCAGGTGATCGATCTCGATGGCGCCATGGGCCGCATTTCCCAGGCCGATATCGTCCGCGAACTGTGCCACCGCAAGCCCTGCCGCGTGGGCGGCGGAATCCGCAGCCTGGAGCGCGCGCTGCAAGTTGAGCAAGACGGCGCGTTCAAAATCATCGTGGGCAGTTCGGCGTTCACATCCAGCGGCATCGATGCCGATTTCCTCCGCGCGCTATCCGGCCGCATCCCGCGCGAGAAGCTGATGATTGGCGTCGACTGTTTCGGCAATCGCGTAGCCATCCACGGCTGGAAGGAGACGCTTCCGATGGCTCCAGCCGATGTCCTGCCGCAACTGGAGCCGTACTGCTCGGAGTTTCTATGTACCTACATTGACGCAGAAGGAAAGCTGCAGGGCACCGATCTCGAATATTTCCGTGGACTGCGCGCCGTCACCAGCCTGCCTATCACGGCCGCCGGCGGCATCACAACCGAAGACGAGATTCAAGCGCTTGAAGACATGGGGATGAATGCGGCGCTGGGAATGTCAATCTATCGCAAGACTTTTCCTGAATTGTTCGCGCCACGCGGGAAAAGTTAGCGGCCGTCCCCAACAAGCCCGCCGCTAAGATTCCATATAGATGCGCGGTACGCGCCTGCCGATCGAGCAGAGAATCTCATACGGAACTGTGCCCACCAGGTCAGCGATTTCAAGCGCCGTAATCGAGCAGTGGTCCGACTGGCCGAGCAGGACGATCTCATCGCCGATGTCCACGCCCGGAACATCGGTGACGTCCAGCAGGGTAAGGTCCATGCTGATGTTGCCCACAATGCGGGCCACCCGGCCGCGCACCAGGGCCCGGCCGCGATTAGAAAGAGCGCGCATCAATCCGTCGGCATATCCCACCGGCGCCGTAGCGATGCGCGAGCGGCGGCGCGTGTGAAATGCCGCCCCATAACCGAGCGGCGTACCGCTGGGCACGTCTTTCAGATAAACCACGCGCGACTTTAACGTGAGGATCGGCTCCACGTGCGGCGGTGGCGGTTCCTGCCTGCCGGGCGGCAGCGCGAGCGGCAGGCAATAGCCGTAGAGCAGCGCGCCCACCCGCACCAGGTTTTCCGAAAAGGGCCAGCCCGCCACCAGCGCCGCGCTGTTCGAAACGTGCAACCATTCAGGATTGATGCCCAGCTCGCGCACTTGGCTCAACGCCTTTTGAAAGATCATCGACTGCTCTTCCGTCTGCGAAGCCTCCATGTCCTCGGCGGAAGCGAGATGCGTGAACAGGCCTTTCATCTCAAGCCCGGGCAGCTCGCGGTAGTGCTCCACAAAAGCCTTCAGGCGGTAGGGCGGCAGGCCCAGGCGGCCCATTCCCGTATCGATTTTCAGGTGGAACTCGATCGGCTTGCCAAAGCGCCGGGCGCACTCGGAATAAGTGTCCAGCCGCGCCGTGGAAGAGAGCGTAGGGGTCAGGCGGTATTCGATCAAATGGGCCGGGTCGCTCATGTAGAGCCCGCCCAGCAGCAGGATGGGCTGTTCGATCCCGGCGGCCCGCAGCTCAAGCGCTTCCTCCACCGTGGCTACGCCAAACCAGTCGGCACCGGCTTCGGCCAGCGTTTTGGCGACGGTCACGGCGCCGTGTCCGTAGGCATCTGCCTTCACCACGGCCATCACGCGGCGCGAGCCCGCCGCCCGCCGCACGTACTCGAAATTGCTGCGCAGTCTGGGCAGCGAGATTTCCGCCCAGGTCGGCCGCAGCAGGTTTTGGGTATTTGGATTCACTCGACGTTATAGAGCCACGATGGCACGACGGCTGAAAGCCCCATATCCTGAGGACTGCGCCACTCCATCCATTCTTCCAGCCCAACCCCGGTCGGACCAATAGAGGGAAATCATATCCCGAGCAGCTTGCCGATCATCTCCGGCGACTTGGCCGGCTTCTGCAATACCTGAGCGTGACGGTCAGCCGCGATGTACGCGCAGTCGTCCGAGTCGTGTTTTCCGGTGCATGGAAAGCAGAGAGTTGCCCTGTGCTTCCGGCAGTGAAGCATGGCTTTCGGCCGGCCGCACGCATCGCAGGCAATACCTGTTGGCGGATTCTCCCACGAGCCGTTTTGAGGAGCTTCCGCAGGATCCGCTGTCAGCATCTGCATCCTGTTAACCAGGTCTGCCAGCACATCGCAGGTTATAGCCGCCTGGGCTCGCGCACTGCGGTCAGCTACCCAGATCATCCCTCTGATCATCACCCAAAACATAACCAACCCAACCGTCACAACCATCCAGGCCACCAGCACTATCAGCAACATCGGATTTCGGAAGAGGCCAGGATCCAGGGCGATAGTCACTCCCAGCGCGATCGCCGAAACAAGCGCACCCCAGCCGAAATAGGGCAACCATGACGGCTTTTTCATTATTCTCTCTCCCTCGGGCCTCCAGCCAGGACCACATCAAAGTGGCAGGGAACAGCAAATTAATAGGAGTCGGCATCGCGGCCGGTTGCCATGTTCTCAAAACGGACATACGACTTCATGAACACGACGGGAATCTCTCCGGTAGGTCCGTTGCGTTGTTTTCCGATGATGAGCTTGGTTTCTTCTCCGGCAATGTCCTCGCCGTCTTCACTTGAACGGCGCTCCCGAAAGATAAAGATGACGACATCAGCGTCCTGTTCAATCGAGCCCGACTCGCGCAAGTCGGAGAGCATCGGCTTCTGGCCCGGACGCTGCTCGGGGGCGCGGCTCAATTGGGAAAGGGCCAGCACGGGCACATTTAGTTCTTTGGCAATGCTCTTCAGCCCGCGAGAAATATAGCTGACTTCCTGCGTGCGGTTTTCGTATCTCCCGTGCCCGGTGGCAAGCTGAAGGTAGTCGATAATCAGCAGGTCGAGGCCTTTCTCGGCCTTCAGCCTGCGCGCCTTGGCACGGATTTGCATGATGCTTAAGGCCGGTGTGTCTTCTATATAGAGAGGCGCTTCCGCCAGGCGGCCGAGCGCCTGAGTCATCTTGGGCCAGTCTTCGCGAGTGGTGAAGCCGGACCGGAGCTTATGGCTGTCAATGCGCGCCTCAGAGCAAAGCAGGCGGAGGGCAAGCGACTCTTTGCTCATTTCGAGCGAAAAGACCCCCACCTTCTTCCCGCAATTGATGCAAGCATGCGAGGCAATATTCAAGCACAGCGCCGTTTTCCCCAAAGAAGGCCGCGCGGCAAGAACAATCAACTCGCCGGGCTGGAATCCTGAGGTCATGTTGTCCAACTCGATGAACCCGGTCTCAATCCCGGTCACCCGGTTGCCGCGGTCGAGCAGCTTGTCGAGGTCCCCAAAGCTGGTCTTAACAATCTGGCGAATATCGAGAAAGCCGGATTGGGTTCTTTTTTCGGCGATCTCAAAAATCTGACCCTGGGCCAGATCGATCAGCGTTTCGGGATCATCAATGCCCTCAAAGCAGCGCGTGATGACGTTGTTTGAGGCGTTGATGAGCCGCCGGACCAGCGACTTCTCTTTGATGATGCGCGAATATTCGTCAATGCTGGCCGAGACGCCGATGGGAATCCCGTCCGTCAGTGCCGCCAGGTATCCCGCCCCGCCCACCTTTTCCAACAGTCCTTCGCGCGAAAGGTCCTCGGAAAGCGTCACCAGGTCGATGGTCCGGTTCCGCTCAGAAAGCAGCATCATCTTTTCAAAGATGGTGCGATGCCCGTCTGAAAAGAAGTCGTTGGTGTCGATGATTTCCAGGACCTGGTTAAGCGCGCCATTGTCCAGCAGGACGGAGCCCAGCAAGGCGCGTTCTGCTTCAAGGTTGTGCGGAAAAGCTTTCTCAGTGACGATAGTGCTTGGCATGAAGACCGGACCCACTGAAGTAGGATGAGGAGATTATACCAGCGCGGGAAAAAAACAAAAGCCCGATTGCAACCCCGGCTGCGAGAAATATTCTCCACCAACCGGGGACCTCAGTTCGTCAGAAAACGTTAAGATTCCGGAGTGGCCTCTTCGTTTTCTCCCTCAGTTTTCGCTTCGGCCTCGGCGCCTGCTTCTGGCGCGCTTGCCGGCTCAGCCGGGGCGGCTTCAGCGGCGGCCGTCTCTTCAGGTGCAGCTTCAGGTTCGCCCTCAGATTCCACCCGAACCTTCACCATTACGGTAACCTCGCGCTGCAGCCTGACTGGCACATCAAATTCACCGATGGACTTCAGGGGGCTGCCCAGATGAATCTTGCGGCGGCTGATCTTGTAGCCTTGGGCTGCAAGACCTTCCTCGATATCCATGGCCGTGACGGAACCGAAAAGCTGCCCTTTTTCACCAGAGCGGCGGGTAGCCACTACCGTGACGCCCTCCATCAGCTTGGCGAGTTCTTCGGCTTCTCCCCGCTCCTTCGCTTCCAGCTTAAGGAAGCGCGCCCGCTGCTGCTCCACCCACTTGCGGTTCTGCGGCGTGGCAGCAATCGCCATCTTTCTGGGGAGCAGATAATTCCGCCCGTAGCCGTTGGCCACCTTCACAATATGCCCGCGCGATCCGAGCGTTTCAACGTTCTCAAGAAGAATGACTTCCATGTCCTGCCTCTCTCATTGCCAATTTTCCCCCGCCCGCCTTCCTGCGCCTTCCGCTGGCGGGACGGACGCTAGACCTCTGACGCGAAAGGAAGCAGCGCGATATTGCGGGCCTGCTTAATGGCGCGGGCCAGCTCGCGCTGATGCGGCGAACAGGTCCCCGTCAGCCGCCGGGGGAGGATTTTGCCCCGCTCCGCGACAAACTGCCCGATCAGCCTTACGTCCTTGTAGTCAATAAATGCGATCTTCTCCACGCAGAACTTGCACACCTTGCGCCGCCGGAAGTATTGTCTCCGCCCACCGGGTCCACCTGCCGGGCGCCTTCCGGGGCCACCTTCTGCCGACTTCGATCGATCATAAGCCATAGCTCTTACTCTCCCTTGCTCTGAGATGCTGCTTCCGCTCCAGACTGGGCCTCAGAAGCGGCGGGCGGCGGCGCTGCATGGCGCTCCGATTTAGTTTTCTTTTCCGCCTCCGGCTTAACGCGCTCATCAACACGAACCGTCAGGAATTTGATGACCGTATCAGTAACCTTAAGCCTCCGCTCGAATTCACGCACGGTGTCGCCGCTCCCTTCAAAGAGGAAGAGGATGTAAAAGCCCTCGCGCTGCTTCTTCACGCGGTACGCAAGCCGCCGGCGGCCCATTTTGTCGATCTTTTCCACCTTTCCGCCCGCGCCCGACACCACCCCGTCCATCTGTGCCGTCAGCTTGTCGATTTCCTCCTCGGGAACGTCCGTCCGAGCAATAAACATCATTTCATATTTCGCCATAACTCCTCACTGCTCCTCTGCCTGGACCTTTCGATTGAAAACGTTCATCGCTTTCTCTACGCCTTCCTTCAGGATCACTCGAACCGCCTCGACGGCCCCATCGATCATCTCCGCCAAAAGTTTCTGGTCCTTGTCACAAAAAGGGGCTAGGACGTAAGCCACCAGATCCTCCGACGGATGCCCAGGCCCGGCTCCCATCCGTATCCGCGTAAAAACGTCTGTCTCCAGGGCGCCGATCACCGACTTTAACCCGTTGTGTCCCCCAGCGCTGCCCTTCGGACGAATTCGCAACGAGCCCAGCGGAAGGTTGACATCATCCACCAGGATGATCAGATCCTCCAAGGGCGCCTCCAGAATCCGCAAAAGCCCGGAAACAGAAGCCCCGCTCAGGTTCATGAACGTCTGGGGCTTTGCCAAAACCACCTGCTCGCCGTGAAATCGCGCCCAGGCAACTTTGGCCCGCGCTTCCCGGCGCGAGAATTCTGCCCTGCAAATTTCCGCCAGACGGTCTACCGCCATGAACCCCAGATTGTGGGGAGTTAAATGGTACTCGTACCCGGGGTTCCCCAGACCCACAATCAGTTTCACCCCGCTCGTTCCGTTCCCTTCTATGCCAGCGGGCGCCGATCACACGCTTATTTCTTTTCCTTCTTGCCTTCTGACTTCTCTTCCTTCTCGTCTTCGGCGCCTTCCTCTTCTTCAGCCTTGCGCTTGCGGATCAATTCGGGCTCAGTGGGCGCTGGCGCAGCTTCAGCCGCTTCCGCCGTCGGCTCAGCTTCCGCCTTCGGCGCCACTACATGGGCCACAACCCGGCCCGGCTCCGCCAGCACGGTGATGCTGGCTGGGACGGGCAGATCGGAAACGCGAAGTTGCCGCCCGATTACCAGATCAGACACATCCACGGTGATGTGCTCCGGAATATCATCGGGCAGGCACTCGACTGCCACTTCGCGCAGGATAAACTCCAGCACCCCGCCCTGGAGTTTCACGCCCTGGGGCTCCCCAGTAATCCGGATGGGCACCCTCACCTCCAACTTTTCATCGCGGGCGATCCGGACCATATCCACATGCATCAGGCCGCCCTTGATGGGCTCCCACTGCCAGTCGCGCAGCATGACACGCGCAGGGGCTTTGTCCGGGATTTGCAGACTGAAGAGCGCATTGTGCCCAGCCTCAGAACGCAGAATGCGGACGATCTCCTTGGGGTCAACGGTGATTGAAACAGAGGGTCCTCCGCCCCCATAGACCACCGCCGGTATGCGCCCGGAATGCCTCAGCCGCCGGGCCGCGTTCTTGCCGAACGTCTCGCGCGCCTCAGCTTCAACGGTAAAAATTTCAGCCATAACTATTTACACCTCAAAATCAGGCTCAGCCACCACGGCGGGAGCTTAGATAAACAGCCTGCTCACCGACGTTTCCTTGTAAATCGACTTGATGGCTTCCGCCAGCAGATTTGCCACACTCAAAACCTTGATGCGTTCGCACGCCTGAGCTTCCGGAAGCAGCGGAATCGAATTCGTGGCCACCACCTGTTCGAGCGGCGAATCCATGATGTTGTCAATCGCGTTCCCTGCAAAAACTCCATGGGTGCAGCAGGCCAGAACACGGCTGGCGCCCTTGGCCTTCAAGGCCTTTGCGCCCTGGCCGAGCGTGCCGCCGGTCCCGATCATGTCATCCACAATCAGGCAGCTCTTGCCATCAACCTCGCCGATCACATTGAACATCTCGACCACGTCCGCATCTTCCCGGCGCTTGTCGATGATGGCCAGCGGCACCTTTAGCCGCTTGGCAAATGCGCGGGCCCGTTCCACTCCGCCGGGGTCGGGCGAAACCACCACCAGGTTTTTGAGCCTCAGCTTTCTGAAATAGTTCACCGTAACCGGTGTCGCGTACAGGTGATCGACCGGAATATCGAAATATCCCTGAATCTGCCCCGCGTGCAGGTCAAGCGCCAGCACCCGGTTGGCTCCGGCCGAGGTCAACAGATCGGCCACCAGCTTGGCGGAGATGGGCACGCGCGGCCGGTCTTTGCGGTCCTGCCGGGCATAGCCGTAATACGGCATCACCGCTGTGACGCGGTAAGCGGAAGCTCGCCGCAGGGCATCAAGGATAATCAGCAGTTCAACCAGGTTCTCATTTACGGGCCGGCAGGTCGGCTGCACCAGAAAAACGTCCGCGCCGCGCACGTTTTCCATGATCTGCAGCCGCACTTCCCCGTCGGGAAAGCGGCTGACGTTCATGCGCGCCAGCGGAACGCCGAGGTATTGGCAGATTTCCCGCGCCAGAGCCGGGTGGGCATTCCCTGTCAGAATTTTCAAGGCGTGATGAATTCGATCACCCATCGCGTCTACCTGTATTCTCCCCAGATCTTGAACATGGCTGGGAGGCCTGGATTCGAACCAGGGTTCCATGCTCCAAAGGCATGTGTCCTACCACTGGACGACCTCCCAGCACCCTGGCCTGAAAAAGTACGGCGGCTCATTCGAGCTTGCTTTTCCCTCTCGGCTCTCCCACGACCGGTGCGGAACAGACTCTGCTCACGCGGGCTTAGTTAAACGAAAATCCGCTTCAGATAGGCCGTGCGGGTAAGCGTTCGAACCTGAAACACCTTCCATCCAGCAGGTATTCGAGTTGCCGCTTCCCTCAGTTGTTGGGCAGATTCATAGACGGCGTATAGCGCTGAACCGCTACCCGTTAAGGAGGCTGTTTCG
The DNA here is from genome assembly GCA_036278995.1 of Terriglobia bacterium. Lineage (GTDB taxonomy): Bacteria > Acidobacteriota > Terriglobia > UBA7540 > UBA7540 > SCRD01. The sequence goes on from DASUJZ010000061.1 coordinate 60,459, forward strand.
GCCCCGGCCCGGATAAGCTGGCGCTTTACTCTTGCCAGCTCAGGCCACCTCGCGAAAACGAACCGTTCAAAATCGTTTTCGGCCGGCCCCCAGGCTTCCAGGGGAAAAGGTGGCCGCTTGCCCAAAGAGCTAATTCTACGATCTTCTTTCCCCTCCGTCAACCGCATACCCAGCTCCCGGTAAGCATCAGCGGTCGAAACAGAGAATCCGGGAAAAACAATCAGGCAGTGGCGCGCCGGAAGATCCGTTAGCGGGTAAACCTCTTCGCCGCGCCCGCAGCCCAGTACGCGACCGCCCAGAAGGAAAAGCGGAACGTCTGACCCGAGGTTCGCAGCCAGTTCCAGCCGGGCTGAAAGGCAAAGCCGATTCCCCGTCAGGCGTTCCAGGGCCAGCAGCGTCACCGCCGCGTCGCTGCTGCCACCGCCCAGTCCCGCCCCAACGGGAATCCTCTTTTCGAGCCTGAGGCGAATCCCGCCTTTAAAACCGCGCGCGCGCTGCCAGAGCTTGGCGGCCCGGTAAACCAGGTTGTCCCGTCCCGGCCCAAGCTCTTCGCGATCGCACTCGAAACTTATGCCGTTGTGGCGCGGGGAAATGTGTACGTCCACACGGTCAGCGAGGCTCACCGTCTGATAGATGGTGCGAATTTCGTGAAAGCCGTCCGGGCGCTTGGCCAGGACCCTGAGTCCGGCATTGATCTTAGCAAAGGCGCGGGCTTGGACGGTTTTGGTCAAGAGGTACGACGGGGCGGTGCCCAGTCTTGGAAGATCGAGAAAACCGACGAGCAATTGAACGGGCGCTAATTCTGCCTGACGGCGCCTTCTGGCTGGCCGATCTGGCGCCTCAGATTGTTGACCTGCTTGCGGAGTTTGGCGGCCTGCTGCGGGTCAAAGTCCCCCGGCACACCCTTGTGTTCAAACCTGAGGGCGTGCTCCCATTCCTGGAGCGCCTTGGCCTTCTCGCCCAGCCCCAGGTAGACATATCCCAGGTGCTCGCGGATTGTCGGATCATCAGGTATCAGTTTGACGGCTTTTTCGAGCGGGGCCTGAGCCATGTCATTACGGTTCATCTTGTGATACGCCCACCCCAGGCTGTCCAGGTAGGCTCCATTGTTGGGCTCAATTTTCAGGGCGTCCTTGATGTACTTGATCGACTCATCAAGGCGCACACCGCGGTCCGCCAGCATATACCCCAGGTAATTTGCAGCGGCGTCATTCAACGGGTCAACATCCAGGACCTTTCTGAACTGATCTTCAGCCAGGTCAAACTTCTTTTCCCGCTCGTAAATAGATCCCAGCAGGAACCGGGCGTATTCCTGGTCATCGGGATTGTGGCTGAGCGCCAGGGCCTTCTGGATGACCTCTTCAGCCTTGGTATAGAGCTTGGCCTGCGAGTAGATATTGGCGATCGAGAGATAGACGTCGCGATCATCGGCATTGCCCGTCAGCATGCTTTCGAGCTGGGCTACAGCTTCATCCCGATGCCCTTCCTGCCCCAGCAGCGAAGCCCGCTGCATCAGGAGTTCGCGGTTCTTCGGATACTTTTTCAGCGCGGCATCCGCTTGTTGAAGGGCCTTGCGATTCTGGTGCATCAGATCGTGGAGAGTCTCGATGATAAGAGCTTCCCCTCGCGGCGCCTGGTCCCCGCCCAACGCCACGATGCCCTGGAAAGTCTCGATGGCTTTGTCGTAGTCGTCCTGATGCTGGTAGACCGTGCCCAGGCGTTGCAGATATAGAGCACGATTATTCGCTTCGGCTGGGTTGTACTTCCCGTCTGCCTTTTCGGTCTTCTTGAGCACGTCCTGCAGTAAACTGATCGCCTTGGCCTCATTGCCGAGCGTGTCTTCCAGGACGGCTTCCTGCAAAGGAATTTCAAGATTGTCAGGCTCAAGCCTGCGCGCCTGTTCCAGCTCGTTCCGGGCATCGTCAAAGTTCCCCATCTGGCGATCGAGTTGGGCCAGCCGAACGTAGCCCATCGGAGACTGCGGATCAGACTTGACCATCTCCTGGAGCTGCGCCCGCGCTTCCTCCATCTTCCCCTGGGCCATCAGCGCCTCGGCGTATGCTCGTCGGATATCTTCGCTGTCAGGTTCCTTGTCCAGGGCTTTTTTGAAAGCGTCCTCGGCCTTCTTTAAATCACGAGTCTGAGCATAGGATTCCCCCAGGAGATAGAGCAGCGCCGGGTCCATGCGGCCCTCAGGAACGTTCTCAAGCAAGGAAATGATCTTGTCATAATCGCCCTGGTCAAAGTAGAGCTGCGTCAGATTGACCAGTACATTGCGCGATTCGGGGTTGTCGGAAAGGATCTTCTCAAACAGGGCTTCAGCTTTCTTCGGCTGATTGTCAGCCTTGTAAAGCCTGCCCAGCATCAGGGCGGAGTCGGCATCGTCCGGGTCCAGCCGGTGCACGGCTTCTAATTCAGCAATGGCCTTTTCAAGCATGCCGGGCGTCGGCGAAGCCGAATTGGATTCGCCCATGGAACTGAAATAGATGCGCGCGAGCAGACGGTGGGCCTGCAGATCATTTGGGTTTTCTTTCAGCACAGCTTGAATCTCGTTGACAGCGTCCTCAACCCGGCTAACTCGCCAGTAGAGTTCGGCAAGCTGCACTCGAAGGAAAAGCGATCCGGGATCGGCAGCGATGGCCTTCTGATATTCCGTGATTGCCCGGTCAGCGTAATCGCTGCGATTGTAAATGCCAGCCAGATCCTTGTACCGTTGCGCCAGCATGTAGTGGTAATACGCTGCTGCGTGGTCCTGCTTTGCCGAGGCTTGGATCGCGGGATTGTCGGTCTTGCTCTGCGGCTGAGCGCCCACCAAAGCCGCAGATGCGAATAAGAGCAAGCTAACCCCCGCTACGCCATATCTCATTCTTCTTATTGTCATTCCGGCACGTCGCCCTTCTAAACACTATCTCCGGAATTATCGCACAGCGGCAATACCAGAGTCAAAATCCGAAAACCGCAAAAAATCGGTGCATTAGCAGCAATTGCGGCCTTCCGAATGCCGCACGGGTCAACACCCTGACCAGTGGAGAAATATCAACAGTTGTGTCATTCTGGCACACATGCGCCGGGAACCTGTGGCGGCTGGCGACCCGCATCCTGGCCACCAATTCTATGCCAGAGGTAATCCATGCCTCGCGATGCTGCTTTGCCCGCTGAATTTCAGCAGGTCCTGCTTGAAACCTACGCCGTGAACGAATACATGAACCAGTTGATCCTTCAGCATTTGGATGCGCGCGCTTGGCGGGCCAAGCCTCCCGGCCACAAAACCCGCACAATCGCGGCCATAATCGCTCATGTGCACAACGTTCGCTGCAAGTGGCTGAGGCTCTCGGCCCCACACCTTAAGCCGCCGGAACAGTTGAATCGCGCTCACTGCACGCTCCTGCAGGCTACTGCTAGCCTAGTGGAAAGTGCCAGATGCTGCTCGGAGATGCTTTCTGATGCCCTGAAACACCAGGAGGGACGTGTAACAGAGTTCCGCCGCGACGGCTGGGCCAGGCCTTGGCCGGCGGGCGCCGCGATGTTTTCCTACATGGTAATACATGACGCCCACCACCGCGGCCAGGTGTTTATGCTGGCGCAGCAGGTTGGATTTCCGCTGCCCGACAACGTTAATTACGGAATCTGGACTTGGGAAAAACTCTGGAGGGAGTGTGGATTTACGCGCCCTCGCTGAGGCAAGACCCGACAGGTATGCTGGCCCGCAGGCTCACCACGGCGTGATATCCGAAGTCCAAGGCACGGCATCGACGCTCCATCCGCCGGAAAAAGTTTGCGTGCCTGGTCCGCAGGCGCCGATCTCGAACTAGAGTTGTAGCCAGCGAAGCTCCGATCCAGGGCCTAACTTATTAAAAACGTAATATCTAGGGCCACTTCGCATTTGTGGTTCGTTTGCCGGTTGGCATCTAGAACAGTGCAGGCGATCCAGGCTGGATTTCCGCCGAATTGTGAAACCGGAAACGAGTTGCGCAATCGAGGCTACAGGGCGCACACGGATGGCTCGGGTCGGGTAAGCACCGCACGACAAGCTAACCCGCCTAAGTTCCTGAAGCGAAAGCACAACCTGCACACGCTCGATGAGCCAGTTGTCAAGGATCACGAATCCCGACGTCAGATGATTTGGCAGGCGAAATGCTCGGAAAGGCCAACCAGAAGGTGGACATGTGCCGGTGCGCGCCGACTGCGGGAGGGCAGCCACGCGCACTGTGCACGTTTGCCTCAAGGCCTGATGCGGGTCACGATTTCAACGAATCGATGGACCCCGGCTGCGAGCGCCGGCGAGTAGTCGTCATTCCGGCAATGTCGAAATTGACACCCCTATACTTCAGAAGGTGTTCCTACCGCGCTCACGCGGACCTGTAAAGCTTTGCGCAGACAAGCCAGATCGATAGATTGATCGCCACCGCCGCGACAACTCCAGCAAATGATAATTGATTGGTGCTGAGATGGCCGCTGTGCAGAAGCAACTTTTGGACAGCAAACGCGGCCAGCAGTCCGCCAGGGAGCAGCAACAGGTTACCGAGAACCAGGAGGCCAACGCCTACTCCGGACAAAAGCGGGATTGGGCTCGAGCTGTGACCGGCGACCCACGAGAATACGATTCCAGTCACCTGCAAGCTCAGGAATATCATCCACGCCTTGCGGCTCATTGATTCCCTCCGGTTACTCCTTGACGTCACATCACAACTGAGCCGGACCATCACGCCCACTACCCGCAAGGAAAGGCTGCAGCGGTTGAATTTCAGCTTGCCCACTCGCGGATACCATGGCGCATTATGCCATGCCTGCAGAGGATTAATATCATTCTGCTGATGGGTTTCGTGCGTGCCCGGTGCGGTCGCAGCCTCGCCGAGCAACCCGGTTCCCATTTCGCGCGGCGCTGCCCAAATCGGACGCAAGTCTTGCCAGCTCTCCCGTCCTTCGCTTATGATGGCCTCCAACCCCAGGGATTTTCAGACAGCCATCGGCGGCCACTACAGCATGAAGGGGGGAAGTATGAAACGCAGACTTCTAATTCTGAATCTGGTCGTCGTGCTCAGTTGCGCATCGATCCTTTCCGCACAGGATTGGGCGCGGGCCAAGGTGGACAAATCACCCCGGCACCGCGAGTGGGTGACTGTAAAGCACGATGGCCGCAGCGTGGACACCTTCGTGGTCTACCCTGAGGTCAGCGACAAGCGGCCCGTGGTTCTGATCATTCACGAAATCTTCGGAATGACCGATTGGGTGCAGGACCTCGCCGACCAGGTCGCCACAGCCGGTTATATCGCGGTTGCGCCCGACCTGCTTTCCGGTATGGGGCCGAATGGCGGCGGAAGCTCCGCTTTCCCCGAAGGCGAAGCCGTAAAGGCGGTCGGCCACCTCAATCCCGACCAGATCACAGCAGACCTCAACGCCATCGCCGATTACGCCCTTAAGATCCCGTCCGCGACCGGCAAGCTCTACGTGGCCGGGTTCTGCTGGGGCGGCGGGCAAAGCTTCCGTTTTGCCACGAATCGTTCCGACCTCTCTGCTGCTTTCGTCTTCTACGGACCGCCGCCTCCCGCCGACGCCATGGCTCGTATCAAGGCTCCAGTGTACGGATTCTATGCCGGGAATGACGAACGCATCGGCGCCACGATTCCGACGGCGCGCGAAAACATGAAGGCTGCGGGCAAAGCCTACGAACCGGTCACCTACGATGGGGCGGGCCATGGATTCATGCGTGCGGGCGAAGCTCCGGATGCCAATCCAGGCAACCAGAAAGCTCGTAACGAGGCGTGGGCGCGCTGGAAAAATATCCTAGCCCGTGGGCATTAACATGGCGGATCATGGCGCCATTACTCCTGCGCCGATGGCGCGGCTAGCAGCTTCTTCTGGACCGGCACCACCTTTCGCCAGATCCAGTATGCCAGCACGCCTGCGGCGATGATGACGAAGGCCATGAATGAAGGCCAGGGTTGCGCCAGGAAAGCATCCACCACAAACCAGACCGACACGCCCACGAAGAGCAACATCGTGTAGGGGTAGCCCCACATCCTATAGGGCCTCTCGCGATGCGGCTGTTTTCGCCTCAGCACAAAAACAGCGGCCACACTCAAGGTGTAGAAAATCCACGCCGCCACGATGGAGTAAGAATAGAGCGTGTCGTACGAACCAGTGAGGATGAGGCCGGCGGTCCAGATTCCTCCCCACACAATGGCGGAGCCGGGCGTCTGAAAGCGCGGATGGATTTTGCCGAACCGCGCGAAAAACAGCCGGTCGCGTGCCTGGGCGAACGGCAGGCGGGCCGCCGTCAAGATGCATCCGTTCACCGCGCCGATAATCGAAAGCAGTACAGTGAGGGACACAAATGTTCCGCCAATGGAGCCCATCGTTCGCGTTGCCAGGTCCGCTCCTACGCGCTGGGTCGAAGCGATTTCCGGTATGGTCATCACCCTCAGGTAAGCCAGATTGGCGAACAGGTAAAGCACGATGACCGCGGCCATCCCAATCACCAGCGCGCGCAGCAGGTTTCGCCGAGGATTTCGCACTTCTCCCGCCACAAAGCTGACGTAGCTCCAGCCGTTGTAGACCATCAGGCAGGCGGCGAGCGCGATGTTGAAGTGCCCGATCGTCAATGGAAGATGCTCGGGCGGCTTGGCAGCGGTAGCAGGGTGGGAAAGCAGGAAGCCCGCGCCAATAAGAACCAGCAGCGCCGCAATTTTGAAGGCGGTGAAAACGCGCTGCACCCAGGCGCTTTCCCGGACGCCCAAGTAGTTGACCGCCGACAACACCGTAATCAATCCAATCGAAACCGCCTTGCTTGCGGCCGGCGTGAGCGGCACGAAATATCCTGCATAGATGGAAAACGTCACCGCCAGCCAGGCGCTACCGCCCGACAAAACCGCCAGCATAAAGGTCCATCCGCACACAAAGGCGCACAGCGGCCCGTAAGCTTCGCGCAGATAAACATACTGGCCGCCCGTGGCGGGTATCATCGCCCCCAGTTCGGCATAAGCCAGCGCCCCAAAAAGAGAGAGCACGCCTGCGCCGATCCAGGTGATGACGATGGCATTGCTCGAGGGAAGGTTTTTGGCGATCAGGTTGGGAAGCACAAAGATGCCGGACCCGATCACGATGCCGATGATGATCGCCGTGGCGTCCAGCATTCCGAGGCTCCGAAATAATTCCGGCGCGCTTTCGGCTTTCGACTCCACGCTTAAGTACTCCCAGGCGCTGCGTCAGCAGATTCCCGAGGCTCTCTTCGTGACAGCTTCCCTGTCGATCAATATTCCCGACTTCGATTCAGTTTCACGCTTGTAACGGGCGGCCTCGACGGGAGTATAATTGGCCCCATGTTACGACGCAAATTCTTCGGCAACCTGATCGCTGGAAGCGCAATGACGCCGCTGGCAGGAGTTGCGCAGCTATCGCCTCCGCAGGCGGGGCAGGAACCGTATGTTGAGCGCCCCGTTGCGGGCCAACCGCACAGAGGGAAAGTGCTTCTCGCCGTCCAGGCGCACTCGGATGATGTTCCGTTGATGGCCGCGGGTACGGTGGCCAAACTCATCGACGAAGGGTACACGGGGTACCTGGTGCGCGCTACGAATGATGATATGGGCGATTCGCCCGGGCTCGGTACTGCCGGAACGATTGGCGAAAACGTGCTGGGCAACGAGCGCGATACTGCGGAGGTGGCGCGGGCACTGGGCTGCAAGCGGCACTTCGACCTGAACTACCGCAACCATCGCATGGCTGATGTTTCGCTGAACGAGGTGATCTGCCGGCTGATACTGATTATTCGGCTGGTGAGGGCCGATACCGTGATCGGCTGGGACCCTTGGGGGCACGACGAAGAGAATCCTGACCACTCTATGATAGCCAGGGCCGTGGAAGCGGCGTGCTGGATGGCGGGCCGCGCACACGATTATCCCGAGCAATTTGCAGCAGGGCTCAAGCCGAAAGAGGTTCAGGATAAGTACTACTTCGCGCGCCGGCCGGAGATCACTCGCGTGGTAGACATCAGCGCGCAGGTCGATAAGAAAGTGGACGCCAACCGAGCCAACCAGGCGAAAGGTCCGGGCGGGCATCTGGGCTCGCGTCTTAGGGCAAGCCTGGCCAAACGGAATCTGCGCCTGCCCTTGCTGGGCAGTGATGATGCTACTGCCGATCGCAACTACATCAAGGAATTTGTCTTGAGGGAAAACCGTGAGCTCGGCAACAAGTACGGCGTTGAATACGCCGAAGTGTTCCACTACATTCCAGCAGGCGCGGCGGGCGCTGACATGGACCCGCGGGTTGCCGCCTACGTCAAAGAACACGCTGTCCCGTTAAAGTGAGGCCAATGCGCCCTCAACCTCTCATCGCCGTAACCGATGTCGAAGCAAGCAGCCAGTGGTACCAGCGACTGCTGGGCTGCAGGAGTGGTCATGGCGGAACCGAATACGAGCAGTTGCTCTGGAATAAGCGGATTGTCCTTCAGTTGCACAGGTTCGAAGTCGAACACCATCACGGCGCCATCGGCGATCGCAATGACAAGCCGTATGGAAACGGCGTGTTGCTGTGGTTCGAGGTGGATGACTTTGACGCAGTAATCGAGCGCGCCGCTGAAATGGGCGTGGAGATCGTGATGCCCAAGCACCGCAACCCTCCTGACGGCGAGGGCGGCCCCAATCACTGGGAATGCTGGATCAAGGACCCTGACGGTTACATTGTCGTAGTAGCCAGTCCCTACGGCACGGCCGGCGGAACATGGCGCCCCGGGTAGCAGCAGTAGGCGGAGGGCAGGAGGCAGAAGGCACAAGGCAGTAGGCGGAAGGCGGGGGAAGGCCTGAAGCCACCGCTACGCTACGGCAGCTCACGCAGAATAGCGAATTTATCGTCCGGGTTTTGCGGCCGCTGATTCCTTGAATTCCGAATCGCGGAGGTCGTGGCCGGTCATTTCAGGCGGCAGAGGGATGCCCAGGAGGCCCAGCAGCGTGGGTGAGATATCGGCAAGCGCTCCGCCATCGCGAAGTTTCGGCGGGACGTGTTCGGCAATCAGGATGAGAGGGACGGGATTGGTGGTGTGGGCCGTATGCGGGCCGCCGGTGGCGGGGTCCACCATCAATTCGGCGTTGCCGTGGTCGGCCGTGATGACCATTGCTCCACCTTTGGCGCGTACAGCCTTGTAAATTTCGCCCAGGCAGACATCGACCGTTTCCACCGCCTTGACGGCTGCTTGGAGCTTGCCGCTGTGTCCCACCATATCGGCATTGGCGAAGTTGACGATGAGGACGTCTCGGCTGGCCTCGTGGACGGCCTTCACCACCGTTTCCATCACGCCGCGTGCGCTCATCTCGGGCTGCAGATCGTAAGTCGCCACTTTGGGCGAGGGCACCAGGATGCGGTCTTCGCCCGGATAGGCCTTCTCGACGCCGCCGTTGAAGAAGTAGGTGACGTGCGCGTATTTTTCCGTCTCGGCCACGCGCAGGTTTTTCAACTGCGCATCCGCCATCACGGCTGCCAGAATGTGATTGAGCGATTGGGGCGAGAAGACGTACGGATTGATGAACGTCTTATCGTAGCGCGTCATGGAGAGGTAGTGCAGCTTATCGGGATAGCCGCGGCGCTTGAATCCTTCGAGGTCGGGCTGAGTGAGGGCGCGGGTCATCTGGCGGGCTCGGTCCGCGCGGAAATTGAAGAACATCACGGCATCCTCGCCGCGGATGGCGGCCGTTGGATGGCCGTGGGAATCCGTGATGACGATGGGAACGGCAAACTCGTCGGTAACGCCCTGGTTGTAGGAATCCTTAATGGCGGCGACCGGGTCTTCAGCCTTTAAGCCCTCGCCATTGACAATGGCATCGTAAGCCTGCTGGGTGCGCTGCCAGCGGTTGTCGCGGTCCATGGCGTAGTAGCGGCCGGATACGGTGGCGATGCGGCCCACGTTATACTCGCGCATCTTCTGCTGAAGAGCTTCGACGTATCCTGCGCCATTGGTGGGAGCCGTGTCGCGTCCATCGAGGAAAGCGTGGACGTAAACCTCGCTGACATGGTGTTCGGCCGCCATTTTTAAGAGCGCATACAGATGCCGCTGGTGAGAATGCACGCCGCCGTCACTGAGCAATCCCATAAAGTGCAGGCGGGTTTTGCGTCCTGCTTCCATCAGCAGGAGCAGCTCGGGATTTTTAAAGAATTCGCCTGAACGAATTGAGGCATCGATGCGGGTGATGTCCTGGTAGACGACGCGTCCGGCTCCGATGTTGAGATGGCCCACCTCAGAATTGCCCATGAGTCCGTCGGGCAAGCCAACGCGTTCGCCGGAGGTGTAAACCAGCGTGGAGGGATATTGCTTCAGCAGCGCGGCGTAGTTGGGCGTGTTCGCGAGCGCAATCGCGTTGTTCTCGCGCTCGGCACGATACCCCCAGCCATCCAGGATGATGAGTACTACAGGTTTTGGAATTTTCATATTTTAGGGGTTAGGACTCAAGCCTTCTGCCAAACTTCCAATTCCATGTAATTTCTCACAGCGGAATTCCGTGCGGTTGGCGGAGAAGTGACTACTGGCTATCGCCTAATCCCTAGCCCCTAATCCCTGACCCCTGCAGTTAGGAGCAGGCCACCGCGGCTTTACCGAGAAATTCCGCGGATTCGCCGAGCTCTTCTTCGATGCGCAGGAGCTGATTATACTTGGCAATGCGGTCGGTGCGGCTTGCGGAGCCGGTCTTGATCTGCCCGGTCTGAAGGCCAACCACGAAGTCGGCGATGAAGGCGTCTTCAGTTTCGCCAGAGCGGTGTGAAACCACGGAGGTGTACCCGTTGCGTCGGGCCAGATCGATGGCGGCCATGGTCTCGGTGACGGTACCGATCTGGTTGAGCTTGATGAGAATGGAATTGGCAACTCCTTCGTCGATTCCCTGCTTCAAGCGCTCGGTGCTGGTGACAAAAAGATCGTCTCCTACCAACTGGATCTTGTCGTCAAGCTCTTTGGTCAGCTTCTTCCAGCCTTCCCAGTCGTCCTGGGCAAGACCGTCTTCGATGGAGATGATTGGAAACTGTCGCACCCATTCGGCATAGAGTTTCACCATGTCGTCGGCCGACTTTTTCGACTTGTCTGACTTGAAGAAAACATATTTGCCATCCTGGAACATTTCGCTGGACGCCGGGTCAAGCGCCAGGGCGATATCCGAGCCGGCGGAAAAACCTGCCGCCTCGATCGCCTCGAGGATCAGCTCAATGGCCTCGACATTGGACTTAAGGCTGGGCGCGAATCCGCCCTCGTCGCCGACTGAAGTTGAATAGCCGTGGTCCTTCAGAATTTTTTTCAGCGCGTGGAAAGTCTCGACGCCCATACGAAGGGCGCTGGAAAAAGTCTCAGCGCCGACGGGCATAATCATAAATTCCTGAAAGTCCACCGTGTTGTCGGCATGCACGCCGCCGTTCAGCACGTTCATCATGGGCACTGGCAACACGCGCGCCGAAATCCCACCCAGGTAGCGATAGAGCGGCAGGCCGGCAGAGCGCGCCGCCGCCCGGCAGACAGCCATGGAAACAGCGAGAATGGCGTTTGCGCCCAGGTTACTCTTATTGGGCGTGCCATCCAGCTCAATCAGCCGATCGTCGACCTCGGACTGGCGGCTGGCTTCATGGCCGCCCAGCTCGCGCGCGATCACCGTGTTGATATTTTCGACGGCCTGCAACACGCCTTTGCCCTGGTAGCGGCGCTTGTCACCGTCGCGCAGCTCAATCGCTTCATGCTCTCCGGTGGATGCGCCGGAAGGAACGGCCGCGCGCGCGGCGGCTCCGTCGCGAAGCCGAACTTCCGCCTCGACGGTCGGGTTGCCGCGGGAATCGAGAATCTCACGGCCCAGAATAAGATCGATCTCAGCCACTCAGATGTCTCCTTTACTGAATATCAAAGCTGTTTATTGTAACATAGCGACTTGAAATTGATGTGAACCGGATCGCGTTATCGACACCCGATGCCAGGCGTTCGACGCTTGCCTTGAGACGCGGACGGCGGAATAATATTGCGCGAGTTTGCATGTACGTTCTCAACCCCGAACAACGGAAGGCAGTGGAGCATGGCGAGGGGCCGCTGCTGGTGATCGCCGGGCCCGGAAGCGGCAAAACGCGCGTGATCACGCAGCGCATCATCCACCTGCTCGAAAATGTGAGCGGGCTTCAGCCGGAAAACATTCTGGGGCTGACCTTCACTGACAAGGCTGCCGGAGAAATGAAGAGCCGCGTCAGCCATGATCTGCCCGGCCTCGACACCAGTCTCCATATTTCCACCTTCCACTCGTTCTGTAACGGCGTCCTGGGCAAACGGCATTTTGAGCGGAAACTTCTCGACAAGATCGATATCTGGATCTTTTTGCGCCGGAGGATGGAGCAGCTTGGCCTGGTGCACTACCAGAAGCTGGCGCAGCCAGGCGCTTTTCTTCACGACCTGAACAACTTCTTTTCGCAGTGCCAGGATGAGCTGGTGGGGCCGGACGAATTCGACGCGTATGTTCGCAGACGCGAGAAGGAATTCCAGGCGCGCGCGGCCCTGCTGGATGCGGCGGAGCGCTTGCTTCAGGAAGAGGAAATCCGAAAGCAGCAGGAACTGGCGCGTGTGTTCCGTAACAGCCGGCGACTGATCGAAGAGGCGGGGTATTCGAGCCTTGGCACTCTGATCAGTGAAGTGGTCCAGTTATGGGATCGCGAGCCCGAAACGCTGGAAGAATACCAACGGCAGTTCCGCTACATTTTGGTGGACGAATTTCAGGACAGCAACTACGGGCAGGTAGAGCTGCTGAAGCGTTTGGTTGCGCCGCCCTTCAATATTACGGCTGTGGGCGACCCTGACCAGGCCATCTATCGCTTCCGTGGAGCAGCGCACGGAACGTTCGAAATGTTCAAGCAGGTGTTTCCAAAACCCGAAAAGATCTACCTCAACCGCAATTACCGGTCTACGCGGAGGATTCTGCGCGCCTCGGATATCGTGATCGGGTGCAACGAGCTGCGCGATGACGAAAAGCCGCCGCTCGTCACTGAGAATCCGGAAGGCGCCAATGTGTTTCTCCTCTCATCTCCGAACTATGCCGCAGAGGCCGATGGGATTGCAGGCCTGGTGCAGGACCTCGCTCACAAGCATGCCCTGGCGGAGATCGCCATCCTCTATCGCGCGCACAATCATCGAGACCTGCTGGTGCGCGAGTTCCGTCGAAGGAACATTCCCTTTGCCATCCGCGGGCTCTCGCTGCTTTCCACCACCATCATGCGCGATCTGCTGGCCTATCTGCGGCTGGTGCATTCGCCGCACGAGAACATCAGCCTGACGCGGGTGCTGCTAGCAGCCCGGTGGAATTTCCCTGAGACACTTGCGTTGGACCTGCGTAAGCAGGCTGCGCGAAATCGTTGCTCAATTTACGACGCCATCCGGGAGAGTGAACGATCGCTATTCAAGGACGACGTGCAGAACACCGGCTGGCAGGAATTGAAAGCGATTCTGGGCGAACTCAGGGCAAAAGCCAAGAACATGAGGGTGACAACCCTTCTGGACGAGATGACCGAACTTCTTGAACTCAAGTTCGTCCCCGGCAGCAAGGATGCCGCATGCCTGGAGGCATTCAAGAAATTTCTGATCCAATGGGAGGAAAAAAGCGAAACGGGCAAGCTGACCGAGTTCATGGAGTACTTCGGCTATTTTCTAGAGGCGGGCGGAAAAATAGAAGCGCCGGAACCGCTCGCGCCGGCGAACGCAGTCCAGATGATGACCGTCCACGCGTCGAAGGGTCTCGAATTTCCTGTCGTCTTCATCCTGGGTGTTGCCTCACGACGCTTTCCTCACGGCGAGCAGAAGCCGATCATCGAATTTCCTGATGAGCTTCGCAAGGGACCTGTGCCGCCAGTGAATCTTCACCTGGCCGAAGAGCGCAGGCTGTTCTATGTGGCGATGACGCGCGCGCGCGAGCAACTCTACGTTTCAAGCGTGGGCGCGAAGGGGAAAAAGGCGTCGATCTTTGTGGACAACTTGCTTTCCGATCCTGTGGTGCATGGACGGGACATTGCGAAAATCGACTTTGAAGAAGTAAGCGAGAAGGCCGAAACTCCAGTGGATAACGAACCGGCAAGCCCGCCCAAGAAAGCTGCGCGGGGCAGCCGTCCGTCACAGCCGATGCTCTTCGGCGATCCCGCTCCCGCGCCAGACACGGTTCGCCCACCGATCAAGGAATGGGCCCTGGGTCTGCCGGTAATATCCTCGAACGGCAAGCTGCGATTGAGCGCGACCACGATTGAGACCTATCTCGAATGTCCGCTGAAATTTAAATTCAGCCATCTCTATCATATTCCGACGGGGCCTCAGGCCGCGCTAACGTTTGGCAACATCATGCACCAGTCCGTGCGGCACTACTTTAAACTTCGCAAGGAAGGCCAGGTTAATTTCGACGAGCTAAGGCAGTTTTACCTTGGCTCGTGGAAAAGCGTGGGCTTTGAAGATTCCTACCAGGAAGAGACCTACCGCAAGTCCGGGCTGGACCAGCTTCGCGGATTCTCGGAAAGCCACAACGCGGCTCCGGCCGCCGACGGTGTGCAAATGGAAGCCCATTTTGAGCTTGCGATCGGGGACGTGGTGGTCGAAGGCCGCATCGACCAGATCAATTCCGTCAAGCAGTGCAACCCGCGAGTGGTACAACTGGTGGATTACAAAACAGGACGCCCGCGCTCCCAAAAAGACGCGGATAAGAGCCTGCAGCTTTCCGTCTATGCCCTCGCCGCACGCAATCAGATGGGACTTGAACCCGAAGGATTGGTTTTTTACAACCTCACGAACAACCAGCCGGTGGCAAGCGTGAGGACCCCAAAGGAACTGGACGCGGTCCAGCAGAAGATCCTGACAGTGGCAGAAGAAATTCGTCGGATGATCTTTGCTCCGGCGCCCGGTTTCTCGTGCAGGTACTGTGAATTTGTTCCGCTCTGCCCTGCCCACGAAGAAGATTTATAATTTCGTGTTGCACTTCGAATATTGAGGGAATGCCGCCTGGAGATTTTTATGAATCCATGGATTTTTTTCGTGTTTGGGATAGTTACCGGGGGAGCGCTGGGTTGGCTTCTGGCCTGCCTGCGGCAGAACTCCGCGCTGTCGACACTGCAAGTCGAGGCCGAAGGAAAGACAAAGGCTGCCGAGAGCATGGCGGCCGAACTTCGCGCTCGGGTGACGGAGCTTGAGGCAAGGTTGGCTTCCAGTGATGTGCAGATTCGCAATGAAGCGAACCTCCGAGTGGCGGCGGAAACCCGCCTGAATGAAGCGCAGTCGAATCTCGAAGATCAGAAGAGGCTGCTGGAGGACGCGAGAGTTAAACTGGCGGATGCCTTCCAGGCGCTATCTGCTCAAGCGCTCAATAGCAACAATCATGCGTTCATCCAACTGGCGCGGAGCACCTTTGAAACCATCCAGACGCGGGCGAAAGGCGAACTCGAAACGCGCGAGCAGGCCATCAAGGGCCTGGTGAGCCCGCTGGTTGAAACTCTGAAGCGATACGAAACACAAATCCAGGAGATGGAAAAGGTGCGGCAGAGCGCCTACGGCTCGCTGGAAGAACAACTCCGCAGCCTGGCAACCGTGAACCAGCAGTTGCAGAAAGAAACAGGCATGCTGACGAACACGCTCAAGGGCGGTCCTGCAGTGCGCGGCCGCTGGGGAGAAATGACACTGCGGCGCGCGGCGGAACTGGCGGGCATGTCAGAGCACTGCGATTTCACGCTGCAGGAAAGTTTTGAATCCGCAACAGGCCGCCAGCGGCCGGACATGATCGTGCATTTGCCTAATGGACGCGAGATCGCCGTGGACGCGAAGGCGCCGCTTCAGTCTTTTCTGGATGCGGCAGCGGCGACTACCGAGGAAGAACGGAGGCTTAAACTTTCCCGGCACGCGCAGCTTGTCCGCGAGCGGATGAAGGAGCTATCCGCCAAGGCCTATTGGGACCAGTTCGATCCGGCCCCGGAAATCGTTGTGCTGTTTCTGCCGGGCGAATCCTTTTTCAGCGCCGCGCTCGAACAGGACTGTATGCTGCTGGAAGACGGAATGCAGAAGCACGTGGTTATCGCCACACCAACCACGCTGATCGCGCTGCTGCGGGCCGTCGCATTCGGTTGGCGGCAGGAGCAGATCGCGGAGAATGCCCGCGAGATCAGCGCGCTTGGGAAAGATCTCTACGACCGGGTCCGGACGTTTCTGGGGCACTTTGAAGGAGTGGGCTTGTCCCTGCAACGCGCCACAGAAGGTTACAACCGCGCAGTCGGATCACTGGAATCCCGGGTGCTGCCTTCTGTGCGCAAGTTCAGAGAGCTTGGCGCAGCCACAGGCGAACCGATTGCAGAACTTGAACCGGTGGATGAAATCACTCGCGAACTGAACGCGCCGGAACACGATGTGGTGGAATGAAGTTTTTGACCGGGAGCGAGGCATGAAGAGCCAACATGAGCTATGCGGGAGAAGTAGACAAAAAAATTCGGGGATGCATCGCTGCATCCCCGAATCTTCTCTTTCAATCTGAATGAAGAGTGCTACCTCTTCTTCTTTTTGGCTTTTGACTTCGGCTTCGCTTTAGCCTTCGACTTTGCTTTCTTCTTTGCTGCCATTTTGTTCTCCTCTCAAACGTTGTGAGATCGCGTCAGCTAAAAACTGACGGAGCGCGTGCTCAGTCAATGTATAGTGACAGTCGCGAATCTTGTCAAGAAGAAAGTGAAGTGGTGTTCCGAAAAGGAAATCAAAATCCTCTCGCCTTACGTACTTTTTTCCCGCTGTGAGTGAATTCCGCGTCCGCTTTCTGAGCGTTTTGTCATTTGGAAGCTACAAAGCACGAGCATCCTTTTCTGCATCGAAGTAAACTAACAGAGAGGATGAATCAAATGGATCAACGGGAACAAACAGGCTGGGCCAACTGCCTGGCATGCGCATTAACAGCGGCTCTCGTGCTTGTGCTGCTTTTCTGCGCGGCGCCGAATCGCGCAGCGCAGGAGGCCCAACAGCCAAGCGGGACGGTGCTTCGAGTCACCACGCAAGCCGTTAACGTGTATGCCGTGGTCAGGGACAAAAAGCACCGGCTGATTCCGGATCTCTCCAAAGATGACTTTGAAATCAAAGAAGACAACATTCCGCAAAAGATAACTTACTTCACGCGCGAAACAGACACTCCACTCACTCTTGCGATTATGATCGACACCAGCCCGAGTCAGGAAAGGGTTCTGGACGTGGAGCAGCGCGAGGCGAAGAATTTTCTGAGCCAGGTGCTACGGCCCAAGGACCTCACCTGCGTCATTCACTTCGATTTGGAAGTCGAACTCCTGCAGGATTTCACCGCTGAACTGAGCCCGCTGGAGCGAGCGATCGATGAGACCGTCATCAACGGCGGCGCACACGGCGTATTGCCTACGCCACTGCCGGCCAGCAGCGCGGGAGGCACCCACCTTTACGATTCCGTCTATCTTGCAGCCAATGAACTGATGAGCCATGAAGTTGGGCGCAAGGTGCTGATCCTTCTCACCGATGGCGAGGACCAGGGAAGCAAGGAAACTCTGAACCAGGCTCTCGAGGCAGCGCAGAAATCCGATTGCATCATTTATGCCATCGATATCGTCGACCGCGCCTTCTACGGATTCGGCAATATGGGTTTCAATGGAGACGCGGTGCTGCGCAAGATGTGCGAACAGACCGGCGGGGATGTGATCAAGGTGACTAAGATCCGCGACACTTCGGCAGCGTTTCAGAGGATCGCCGACGAACTTCGAACGCAGTACCTGCTTGGTTATACGCCGTCCAATCCCAGAACAGATCCGGGATTCCGCAAGATCAACGTACGCGTTACTCACGACGACTACAAAGTCCAGACTCGCAGCGGATATTACCCGCACTCCTGAGGCATCAGCCGTAGCCGCCTGCGCTTTCCCCGCTTTCGAGGATCGTTTCATTGCTGGGAAAGTATTCTCCCGTTGCAATCGGCATCCGCTGAATGCCGATTCGAGTCAGTTGCTAAGATTGGAGGTCTTGAGGCGGGATGTGGGCGTCGGGTTGCCGTCTTTCACGTCGAGACGTTACTGGGAGGGGGCAAAGTAGCCGCTCTTCGCCTGCACGCGCAAGTCTTTCTTGTCGGTCTTGATGGAAATCTTTCGAAAACTGCCGTCGTGTGCCGGATTCGTGGAAACGTAGGCAAGGCTGTACTGGCGGCGGAGTTCATTAGCAATTCGCTTGAAATCGGTCTCCATTTCGCCTTCCTGAGTATTGAAAAAGAACCTGCCACCCGTTTCTTTTGCCAGATACTCAAGAACCTTGTCACCGCGGTGCTCCGCACCCGTCAAGTTGGTGCTGATGGCATAGATCGTCGCTTCCGCCTTCTGCGCCATGGAGAGAGCTTCCTCACGCGAATGCTCGCTGTAGTTGTCCTGGCCGTCTGAAACGACAATCAGCACGCGGCGAAGGTAAGGCTCGGGCTGGGGACTGTAAATCATTTT
>DASUJZ010000062.1:0-10223 GCA_036278995.1 Terriglobia bacterium
CCTCGAAGCGCGAGGCTGGATTGCCGCCGCGTGGGGCGTCTCCAGCAACAACCGCAAGGCACGTTTTTACAAGCTGACCAAAACAGGCCGGAAGCAGCTTGTGCGGGAGACGGCCAAATGGAAGCGCCTCACAGCAGCCATCGGGCGCATTCTCGAATCCGAAGCAGGCGAGGGGTGAATAACAGTGGTTAGTGAATAGCGGATAGTGATTAGCGTTTGGTGAGAACCAAATCGCGGCCTTGTGAAATGACACGAGTTTACTCATGCCGAAACAGCGATTCAGGGTTTTGTTTTACAGGCTTCAGCCTCTGAATCTGTAGCGGCGCGTTTACCGCGCCATCGGCGATGGCGATTTGCAAGGGTTCTTCTCTAATCAGTCTCCACTGACCACTATTCACTGCAATAAAACGTTATGTTCCACCGCAAACGCAAGCAAGAAGACTTCAGCGCCGAGGTGGAAGCGCACATCGCTCTCGAAGCCGACCGGCTGAAAGAGCAGGGGTTGAGTGAGGACGACGCCCAGGCCGCCGCCCGGCGCGCCTTTGGCAACCTCACCCAGGCCCGGGAACGCTTCTACGAATCAAACCGCTGGCGCTGGTGGGACGAACTCCGTCAGGATGTCCGTTACGGCCTCCGACAGCTCCGCCGCAATCCCGGATTTACAGCCGTCGCCGTTCTTACTCTGGCCCTCGGCATCGGGGCCAACACGGCGATCTTCACGCTGATTAACGCAGTGATGCTCCGTCCACTGCCCGTGCGCGACCCGTCGCAGCTAGTCATGCTTCGCTGGACTGCGCGCCAAACGCCGAAGGTCTCCGACGCAAGTTCCTTCGGCGATTGTCGCGAAGGTTTTGGGCGCAACTCCGGCTGCACTTTTCCTTATCCATTCTTTGAAAGCGTCAATTCACAGAAGGATTTGTTCTCCGGCGTCACGGCATTTGCAGGCCCGGCGCGCCTGGTTCTCAGCGGCAACGGGGCGGCGCGCATGGCGCGGGGCGAGGTGGTTTCCGGAGATTATTTCTCAACGCTTGGAGTCAAGGCCTCCATCGGGCGCGTGCTGGGGCCGGGGGATGATTCTCCCGCTGCCTCGCCGGCCGCCGTGCTCAGTTATGCTTTCTGGCAGAGCGTGTTCGGCGGCGACCGCACCGTGCTCGGCCGAACCATCCGCCTGAACACCACTCCCTTCACGATTGTCGGCGTCGCAGAGCCGGGTTTTACGAGCCTGACGCCCGGCAAAACACAGGATTTTTTTCTCAGCCTGGCGATGCTCCCCCGTTTGAACATTGGTTGGGCGCATGATTTCGAAAGCGCCGACAACTGGTGGCTGGCGATTGTGGCAAGGCTCAAGCCCGGGATTTCTCCGGCGAAGGCACAAGCGGCCGCCAGCCTGATTCTCCGCAACCAGACGCTGCACGGCGGGAAGCCGCTTTGGAAGCTGGCCGACAATCCGGCGCTGGTGCTGGTTCCTGCCCAGCAGGGGCTCAACGGCGTGCGCAGCGGCCTTTCCATGCCGCTTTACGTTCTGATGTGTACGGTGGGATTAATCCTTCTGATTGCCTGCGCCAACGTCGCCGGATTGTTGCTGGCGCGCGCCGCAGCCCGTCAAAAGGAGATGGCTGTCCGCGTGGCGCTGGGCGCGGCAGGCCGCAGGCTGGTGCGTCAACTACTTACCGAAAGCGTGTTGCTCTCGCTTGCCGGCGGCGGTCTGGGAGTGCTCTTCGCGGTGTGGGGCGTGAGAGCCCTGACGCCGATCTTCTTGAACAATCCCGGTGAGGTATTTTCCTTTACGGCTGCGCCCGACTGGCGCGTCCTCACCTTCACCATCGGCATCTCGGTTCTAACAGGAATTCTCTTCGGCCTTGCGCCGGGCTTTCGCAGCACCCGCGTGGATTTGACGCCCGCGCTGAAAGAAACTGCCGCAACTTTTCCCGGCGCAAAAACTCACGGCGGGCGCCGGTTCCGTTCCGCAGAATCGCTGGTGGTGATCCAGGTGGCGCTCTCGATGGTTATTCTGATTGGCGCTGGTCTGCTGGTGCGAACGCTTCAAAATCTGCACAGCGTCGAACCGGGCTTTGATACGCGGAATATTCTCATGTTTGGCATCAGTCCCGAGATGGAACAATACAATGGCTCGCAGATTCAGAACCTCTATCGTGATTTGAGCGGCCGGCTCGCCTCTCTTGCGGGCGTGAAGTCGGTCAGCTATTCCTCCGATGGGCTGCTGACCGGAGCTGTCTCCTCGAGCTCCGTCCACGTCGAAGGGCGGCCTGCCAACTCGAAGGTCGAGGTGTACATGCTCGATACCGGGCCTGACTTTTTCAAAACCGTAGGCATTCCGCTCCTGGCCGGCCGCCAGTTCACGTCGGGTGACTTCCAATTGGCGGCTGACGCCGCGGCCGCCGAGGCGCGAGCCAGGGAGTCCGCGAATCCGCAAACCGCATCGCCTGGGCCGCGCGTTCCCGTGCTTGTGAACCGCATTTTTGCTCGCAGGCTTTTTGCCGGGCAAAATCCGCTGGACAAGCGCCTCGATCATGCTGACAGCGGAGAAGGCTCGGCCGCCGAAGTAGCGAAAACCAGGGGCTGGCAGATCGTCGGTGTGGTGGGCGATGCCAAATATGACAGCCTTCGGGAAGAAATCCAACCCACGATGTATTTTCCCATGGCGGGTGGCGGCGCTGAATTTGAATTGCGGACCGCCTCCGATCCCCATGCGCTTATCCCCGCGGTTCGCGACGCGGCAAACCGCCTGGACAGCAACTTGCCGCTGGTCGGCATCCAGACGCAATCGGAAATTATCGAAGAGCGGAATACTCAGGAGCGCGTGATTGCCCAGGTCTCGAGCTTCTTGGGCATCCTCGCCCTGGTGCTCGCCTGCGTGGGGCTTTATGGCCTGCTTTCCTATGAAGTCAGCCGGCGCACGCGCGAAATCGGCATTCGCATGGCGCTCGGAGCCGCGCGGCACGATGCAACCAGGCTCATCATCTCTCAGGGCATTGCATTGACGCTTTTCGGTGTGGCCATCGGCATCGCCGGCGCGCTGGCGCTGACACGATTCTTGTCGAGCCTGCTCTATGGCGTCACGCCCACCGACCCGCTGACGTTCATCGCCGTCTCGCTCATCCTGATCGCTGTCGCTCTGCTTGCCTGTTACATCCCCGCCCGCCGTGCTGCCAAAGTCGATCCCATGGTATCGCTGCGCTACGAATGAACCAGGGAATAGGGGTTAGGGATCAGGGGCCAGGGGCTGTGCGGCGCGTTTACCGCGCCATCTCTGATGAGCGAATGAACGCCAGCGAAGGCTGGCGAGTGGCGAGTGAAGCGCGAAAGCTTTTATTCATTCTTCAGCCTCCATCATTCCCAATGCTGCGTTATGGCTGGTCCTTAATAGCGGCACTCCAGGGATTGATGACCGGAACTCCTGCAGCCTGAAACGGCGCCAAGTCGCGTGAAGCCACGCTGAATTGCCGGGATGCGGCGATAGCCGCGATTTGAGCATCTGCGACAGAGATTGGACGGCCGCGCTTGCGGGCGCGCGCAACAACTTTCGCGTAATTTTCAGCCGCGCTTAAATCGAATGGCAAAATGCGCTCGCCAAACAAAGCGACGATCTTTTCATCAATTGACGCTGCGAGAGCTTTGCGGCGCTTCCCGGCCGGCAAGGTCTCGATGCCCAGGAGCATCTCGGCAAGGCTGATAGTTGTAATGAAGCAGTTTTCCAGGGTCTGCGCGTCTAACCAGGCAAGCACATTCTGATCCGGTTGGGGCCGCAGCGGCTTTGACAGCACGTTAGTATCCAATAGGATCATGCGAAGTCCGCCGGCTCAGGCGGCGTCTTGTCCCGCTCAACCTTCAGATTCAGGCCGCCGAAGGGCTTCGCGAGCGCCGCAAGCGCCGAGCCCAGCCTGATTCGGGTATCCGGGTGGACGGCCCCGTCAAGGATCGCTCGAGCTTCAGCTTCGGCGCTTCTCCCGTGCCGTTTGGCACGGTCGCGCAACGCCTGGTGCGTCTCGGCAGATAAGTTACGTACTAGAATCGCCGGCATGACAAGCCTCCCTGCTGCAGGTCATGATATCATATTTCGACATGTGATATCACCTCACGGATCCCACGTTCTTTGGCAACCTCCGTCTCGTTCATGATTTACCGTCAGGAAGCTTCGCAAAGGTCGAGCATGCAAACAAACGCGACAACTGCAATGTGGTACTCCGAGGAAACGGCGGCGCTGTCCGTTTCCGAGCACCTGAATCCCAAAACCGGACACATCCCAAAGCGCTCGAGTTGCGCTTTCCTCATCTCAGCGACTTCTTATCAATAACTTCCGCCCAAGGGCCAATATGGAACGCAATATGCAGTCGAGGTCACAGCAACTCGATTCGGTTGCAAAGCCGAAACTTACTGCGGACGGGGAGAGTTTTCAACATTGTCCAGAAACCTGAAAGAGGTCAAGGTCAAAATGGAAGGGAAGAGGCTGTTGAAATCGATTCTGCTCGTCGCCGTAATGATTGTCTTGTTCTCCAGTAACCAGTGGGGAGCGCAGAAAGCGGCGGATAAGCCTTCGCAGCCGTCGGAAGCCACCGTTTACGACTATACCCGCCGCCCAGCGTTTCCGAACTTCCTTTCGTCCTATACATCCCCTTATGTTCCCAAGACGAGGCTGGCCAACTCTGAGCTTCTCAACCAACTGATCAGCGGCGATAAGTTGAACCTCTCTCTGGCAGACGCCGTTGCGCTGGCCATCGAAAACAATCTCGAAATCGGCGTGGCCCGTTACGATCTGCCGATTGCGCAGACGGACCTGTTGCGTGCCAAGGCTGGCGGGGCGGCGCGCGGCGTTGCCGGCGCAACTATATCTCAGGCTCTGTTTGGAGGAGCCTTGGGTACGGGCGTAAGCAGCGGAGGGGGCGGAGGCAACGGCAATGCGGGCGGAGCGCTCGGCGGAGGCATTCCGAATGTCGGCAACGCCAGTTGCTGCGACCCCCAGGTACGGGTTCAATACGGATGGGGATTTACCGTGACCCCTTTGAATTACCTCGGCCTGACCGGTGTGCCGGTCCAAAGCGCGCACACTAACTTCGCTTCAACCACCTACAGCCAGGGTTTTTTGACCGGGACCAGCCTTATCGTCAACGTCTTTGGCAGTCGCCAGACAAGTAATTCACCCACGCAGTTGTTCAACCCGGACCTGACATCGAGCGCAACCATCGGAATCAGCCAGAACCTGCTGAACGGATTCGGACGGCGCGCGAACGCCCGCTTTATCCGCATTGCCCAGAACGACCAGCAATTTTCGCGGAGCGTTTTTCGCCAGAGAGTCATCGAGAACGTTTCCAAAGTCATTTCCACGTACTACTCGCTGCTAGCCGATCTGGAAAGCATCCACGTTGCCACGGAAGCCCTTGGCTACGCGCAAAAGCTTCTTGAAGATAACCAGGAAGAGAAGAAGATTGGCGCAGCGGCGCAGCTTGACGTGGCCCAGGCTGAACTCGACGTTGCCAACCGGCACCAGGACCTGCTGACCGCCCAGAACACCTTCGAGCAGGACTCGCAGACGATGAAGTCCCTGATCTCCAGGAGCTTCAGCGGCCAAATTGCCGCCGTGGCCATCAATCCCACGGATCGGCTGCCGAACCCGAGTGCGAACGACATCCCAACGCTGGCCGAAGCGCTGAAAGAGGGTGGGACCAACCGGCCGGAAATCGAGCAGGCTATGGTGAATCTGAGAAACCAGGAGATCACGATTCACGCTACGCGCAACGCCCTGCTGCCCACGCTGACGGCGTTTGCGGCGTATTCGCCCCAGGGCCAGGAGGCCGTGCTTGGTACCGCGCTTGGCCAGGTACTTCGCAACAATTATCCGGGCTACGGCTATGGAGTGAGTCTGGAAATTCCCATTCGCAACCGGCAGGCACAAGCGGACGCCGCCCGCGCCCTGCTCGAGCAGCGCCAGTTGGAGATGAAGCTGCAGCAGGCCAGAAATCAGATGGTTTGGGACGTCAGCAAGGCAGTGGCCCTGGTACACCAGGCGCAAGGCAAACTGGAAGCTTCCATTAAAGTGGCTGATCTCGCCCGGCAGACTTATGACATGACGCACACCAAGTTTACGGCAGGGCGGGCTACCGTGCGCGAGGTGATCACGGCACAAACGCAGCTTGGCACGGCTGAAAACGATGTGGTGCAGGCCCGAGCCGGCTATGCCAGGGCTCTCGTCGATTTTGAGCAGGCCACTGGCACGCTTCTCAGTCGCCACAACATCGAGATCTCCAACGCTGTACAAGGCACCGCGCCTCGGAGCAAGAATATTCCCGGTGATAGCGGCAGTCCACAGCCGTGAGAAGCGTTGGCAGGAGGCCAGGGGGCGCCATTATTGGGGAACAAAGGATGAGGCTTGATCGTAATGAAAAATAGAGGCTTTATAATTTCGCTCCATCCCGGCGGCCGTTGCGAGCTCACTCTCGAAGATGGGTGGAGGTAAGCATCATGGATATTCAACGAGTGGGCGCGGCAAGAAAGCGGCGGATTCGCTTGGCGATCATGGCGGGAGGCGGAGTATTGCTGATTGCCCTGGCCACTTTGGGACTCTCCAAACTGAAACCTGCTCCACCGTCGGTGGATGCTTCCACCCTTTACCCGGATACGGTGAAGCGCGGTGACATGGACGTGCAGGTACGCGGATTGGGAACGCTGGTTCCGGTTCAGATTCAGTGGATCCCGGCAGTGACAGATGGCCGCGTGGAGCGGCGCTTCCTGCTTCCCGGCGTTAAGGTCTCGCCGGACACTCCGCTGCTTCAGCTTTCCAACCCGCAGCTCCAGCAGGAAGCCCAAACTGCGGAATGGACGATGAAAGCGGACCAGGCCAACCTCGACAGCCTGAAGGCGACGCTGAACAATCAGCTTCTGAGCGAGAAATCCACTCTGACGAGCCTCGAGTCTGACCACCAGCAGGCTCAGGCGCAGGCTGAGGTTGACGACCACCTGGCGGCAAAGGGCATTGTCAGCGACCTTACCGCCCAACTCTCCAAGGCCAAGGCAACGGGCCTGGCGTCGCAGGTGGCGATTGAAAAGAAGCGCGTCAACACCCTGGCGGCCTCGCTTGATAGCCAGCTTGCCGCGCAAAAGGCCAAGGTCGAGCAGGACCGCGCATTGTATCTGTTGAAGAAAAGCCAATTGGATCGCCTGATGGTCCGCGCGGGGTATTCCGGCATCTTGACGGACATTCCGGTGGAAGTGGGCCAGCAGGTGGCGGCGGGCGCGACGCTGGCCAAGGTGGTTGACCCCACCCAGTTAAAGGCCCAGCTCCAGATCGCCGAAACGCAGGCCAAGGACATCCAGCTCAACCAACTGGCCTCCATCGATACTCACAATGGAATCATCCCAGGCAGAGTAGTACGCATTGACCCGGCGGTGGTGAACGGCACGGTTACTGTGGATGTGGCGCTCGAGGGCAAGCTGCCTGACGGAGCGCGTCCGGACTTGAGCGTCGATGGCACTGTCGAGATCTCCCACCTCAGCAACGTGCTTTACGTGGGTCGGCCGGCGTTCGGCCAGGCTGATAGCACCGTGGGTCTGTTCAAGGAGATTCCCGGCACCAATGAAGCGGAGCGAGTCCAGGTAAAGCTGGGTGAGGCGTCGGTGAATGAGGTCCAGATTCTTCAGGGGCTGAATGTCGGTGACAAAGTCATCCTGTCCGATATGTCGCGCTGGGATGGCTTCGACCGCGTCCGGTTGCAGTAAGGCAGGACGGGCATTCTGATGCCTTCCGGTGTCCGAGTCCCGGGTTCTGGGTGGATGCGAACGAGGAAATGCAATTCTTTTGCGATGAGGCACCAATGGCAAGCGTGCAGGTCGTGGATAGCCCGCCGGTTCGAACCTATCAAGCACCCCGCGTCCTGCTGGCGGATGACGAGCAGGGAGTTCTGGAAGCGTTGCAGCTTCTCCTTAAGCTCGAT
Organism: Terriglobia bacterium; assembly: GCA_036278995.1. Lineage (GTDB taxonomy): Bacteria > Acidobacteriota > Terriglobia > UBA7540 > UBA7540 > SCRD01. The sequence continues at coordinate 7,947 of DASUJZ010000062.1, forward strand.
GGCTTGGAGATTGAAACGGCACGGTCGCCCAAAGCTGTTCTGCAGGCCCTCAGCGCCGGCCAGTTTGACCTCTTATTGATGGACCTCAACTATGCGAACGACACTACATCAGGTCGGGAGGGGCTGGACCTCATCACCAAGATTCGGACTCTTGATGAGACGCTTCCCGTCGTCGCCATAACCGCCTGGGGAACCATGGAACTGGCCATCGAGGCGATGCGCCGCGGCGTGGGCGATTTTGTCCTGAAGCCGTGGGACAACAGTCAGATGCTTTCCGTCATCCGCACCCAGATTGCGCAGGGCCATTCCCGCCGCTTGTCACGCCGTCTTCAGACCGAATCTGAGGAGTTCCTGCGAAACGAGGTCACCGAAGCCTGCGAAGTTCAGCAGCGTCTGATGCCCAAGGAATTTCCCCCGATCGATGGATACGAATTCTCCGCAGCCAGCAGGCCGGCGCGCAGCTTGGGCGGAGATTATTATGACGTGTTCTATCGTGGCGGCGGCACAATGGGTCTCTGCATTGCCGACGTGTGCGGGAAGGGCATCCCTGCCGCACTGCTGATGGCCAACCTCCAGGCAACCGTGCAGTCTGCCGCTGTCGAGGAGTCCCGCCCATGCCGCGTTGCCAGGCGCGTCAATTCGGCGGTATGCCGCAACGTTTCCCCTGGAAGGTTTGTGACCCTGTTTTACGGTCTGCTCGACACGTCCAGCCACCGCCTGTCTTACGTTAACGCGGGGCACAATGCGCCCATCCTGCTTCGGCGGACCGGCCAGGTTATTCGATTGGACTCGGCGGGCCCGGTGCTGGGCGTGTTCGATGGCTTGGAATATCAAGAGAATGACGTCTTGATTGAAGCCGGAGACCGGCTGGTGCTGTTTACAGACGGCCTCTCAGAAGCAGACGGCGGCGGAGGAGAAGAATTTGGGGAAGATCGCATCATCGCAAGCTTGAAGCAGTCTAGCGGCCTTAGCGCCGATGCAATCCGAAAAGCCGTTTTTGACGCTGTTGATGGGTTCAGCGGCGGACGTTTGCGGGACGACGCTACGATTGTAGTCATGGCAGCTAAATAGCGTAGTGGTAAGTGGTGAGTGAATAGTGGTAGCTCAGACTGCCGTTTTTGCCGTCTGCGGCCTTTTGGCATGAGTGCAAACAGGGGCTTCGGACGCAAGGTAAGTGTTAAGTGAATAGTGGATAGTGGTTGGTGATTCGTGATGAGTTGGGTAGCGCAGACTGCCGATCTTGCAGTCTGCGGCCTGTGCTGCCGGAAACTCAACACTAATCACTAACCACGGACCACTATCCACAGGAGTTAAATCATGAGCGCGTTTACCCAGGATTTAAAGTACGGCCTGCGCCAACTCCGGCGAAGCCCGGGCTATACGGCTGTTGCCATTCTCACTCTCGCACTCGGCATTGGCGCCAACACGGCCATCTTCACGCTGGTGGACGCGATCATGCTCAAGAGCCTGCCGGTCGCAAATCCCGGGGAGCTCTACCGTGTGGGCACCAGCAACAACTGCTGCGTGCTGGGAGGAATGCAGGATAACTGGGACCTATACTCCAACGCTCTCTATACGCAGCTCCGCGATCACACGCCCGAATTCAGCCAGATGGCCGCTTTCCAGGCAGCCTTATCGAATCTGAGCGTGCGGCGCCGCGGCGCCTCCGGCGCGGCCGAACCTTATCTGGGCGAATTTGTCTCGGGAAATTATTTCTCTATGTTTGGCCTCAGCGCTTACGCCGGGCGCGCCATCACGCCCGCTGACGACCAGCCGAACGCGCCGCCCGTGGCCGTTATGGACTACCGCACCTGGCAGACGCATTTTGGCTCCGACACTTCGGTGGTCGGCTCGACGTTCGTCGTCAACATGGTTCCGTACACCGTGGTCGGGATCGCCCCACCCGGTTTCTTTGGAGATACGCTGCGCTCTGACCCGCCCGATTTTTGGTTGCCGCTGTCCACTGAGCCGGTGTTGAACGGACAGAATTCAATTCTGAAAAATCCCGGACTCCATTGGCTCCACGTTATCGGCCGCATAAAGCCCGGCGCCCGGCCGGCGGCTGTGCAATCTGAAGCCACCACTGAACTGCAGCGCTGGCTTGCCGCACAGCCGGACCTCACCGCCTACGAGCGCACTCAACTCAGCAAGCAACATATCGTCGTCGCCCCTGGTGGTGAAGGCGTTGCCAGCATGCAGGATCAGGTGCATGACGGACTGCGCCTGCTGATGATCATCGCGGGCCTCGTGCTGCTGATCGCCTGTGCTAACATCGCC
>DASUJZ010000063.1:0-19511 GCA_036278995.1 Terriglobia bacterium
ACCGCTGGGCAGACGGTGTAAAGCAGATGCTGCAGCATCTTCCCCACGCGCGTGGGGATGAACCGCAGGTGGTAACCATTTTCCAGCCTATTATTGCATCTTCCCCACGCGCGTGGGGGTGAGGTGAAGACACGGGCGAGAGCGCCCGTGCCACCACTGCGCTCTTTGGAAATTTCAGAGGCGCTGAAGACACGGGCGAGAGCGCACCAAAAAGCTGAAGACACGGGCGGGAGCGCCCGTGCCACCACTGCACTCTTTGGAAAGTTCAGAGGCGTTCCCAGGCGGTGGTGAAGAACCTGACCCAGTTGGCGTGCATGACGCCCTCGATGTCTGATTCCGAATATCCCTTTTCCTTCAGCATGGCGGGAATCTGCTGGAGGTCGGCGATGGTTTCGAGGTCATGGGGAGACTGTTCTTTGCCGAAGCCGCCGTCCAGGTCGCTGCCGATGGCGATGTGCGCGGCGTTGCCTGCAAGCTGGCAGATGTGGTCCATGTGGTCGGTCACCATGCGGAGCTTGATCTGGCTGTTGTCCGTTTCCCCGGGAACGTAGCCCGGCCACAGCATCCAGGAATCGAGCACTCCGCCGATCACCGCGCCGCGGGCGATGAGCGCCTTGATCTGTTCATCTGAATATTGACGGTCGCCGGGGACGAGCGCGCGGCAGTTGTTGTGGCTGGCGAGCACGCGGCCGTGGAAGGATTCCATGACCTGCCAGAAGCCCTTGTCCGTGAGATGAGTGGTATCCACAATCATGCCGAGTTCGGCGAAGGCCTTGAGCAGCTCGAAGCCTTTGGGCGTGAGGCCGCCGCTGCCTGAGGTTCCGTCACCGTAAACGCCGCTGCCATAATGAGTGAGGCCGACCACGCGCAGTCCATTCTCCCACCAGGCGGCGGCGTCATCGGGCGAGAGGATGGGGTCGGCGCCCTCCATGCTGAGGATGTATCCGATGGCCGCGCGGTTGCCGGAAAGCCATTCCTCGAGATGGCTCGCGATATCGGCCGCGTGCCGCAGCATGCGAAGATGCCCTTTGATTTCCATGATGCGATAAAAATTCCGCTGGCCGTGGCCCATGGCTGAGGCGGCCTCCTGAGTGCGCCAATCAAGCAGCGGATCGTTGAGCGACGTGCAGCGGGCCAAAACGGTGGCCAGGCAAATGGCGACGTTGCCCTTGCGCATTTCCGGAAAGCAGACCGTGTTGGCGCCGCGGTGGTATTCGGACATGCCAGCTTCCGTGCGCCGAATCTCCTCCACCGGCAGCGTCAGGTCGCGGTTCCAATTGAGTGCGCTCCAGGCCAGGTCAAGATGTGAGTCAACAATAATCATGCTGGTCTCCTCGGAAGAGAAAAAGCCGCAGAGTTACAGAACAATTGCGCTACCACTTGGGCGGGGCAAGCCCCGCCCCTACTATGCTATGCGCCACCCGAGGGCGCTGAAAAAAGCCGCAGAGTCAAAAGCCGCAGAGTTTACCCCAGCCGCGCAACCGGAATCAACCATGGTAACAGAGTCCGTCCACTTTGCTATACTGCCGTCGTCAAGTGAGCGAAGCGCGAAGGAGAATTTTAATTATGGACTTTAAGGGTAAGGTCGCGATTGTGACGGGCGGCGGCTCGGGCATCGGAAAGGCCTGCGCGCAGGAATTTGTGGAGCGGAACGCGGCGGTGGCGGTGGTCGATCGCGATGAGAAAACCGGCGCGGCAACTGCGGCCGAGTTGAAGAGCAGGGGCGGCAGGGCGGAGTTCTACAAGGTGGATGTGGCGTCCGCCGCAGAGGCGCAGAAGGCGGTCGCGGAAATCGCCTCGGCTCTCGGCGGTATTGATATTCTTATAAACAACGCCGGCATCCAGCGTTATGGGACAGTTACGACCATTACAGAAGAGGAATGGGACGAGGTGCTCGACATCAACTTGAAGGGCGCATTTCTGATGTCGAAATACGCGCTGCCGCGCATGATCGAGCGAGGCGGCGGGGCGATTGTGATCACAGGATCGGTGCAATCGGTGACGGCGCAGCGCAACGCAGCCCATTATGTGGTGAGTAAACATGGGCTGCTGGGACTGACGCGATCGATTGCGCTCGACTATGGAAAGCAGAATATTCGCGCGAATTGCGTGCTGCCGGGCGCGATTGATACGCCGATGCTGCAATGGGCCGCGAATCTGGACAGCCATCCTGAAAAGGTGCTGGCGGCCTGCGACAGCGTCCACCTGCGCGGAAAAATGGGCCGGCCAGAGGAGGTGGCACACGTCATCGTGTTTCTGGCCAGCGAGCTGGCTTCATTCATGACGGGCTCGGCGGTGATGGTGGAAGGCGGGCTGCTCGTTCCTGTGGGCGGAATGGCCTTTCAGGAATCCGGAACAGGATCAGCCAAGGCATAAGTTTTTTCCGGCCAGCTTGTTATTGCGCCGGAGATCCAGCGGGGCTCGGAGATTGCCGCATGCGGTGGCCGCTGCTATACTGCTGAGTTGGAAAAGTGGAAATCAGTAGTGCAGTGAGATGATCGATTGAACTTTGCCGCTTGCAGACCACAGAAACCGATGAATAGGCCGCGGCCTCGCGCGCTGTAGGGTAAGCAGCTTCAATGCCGAAAGATTCCCAAGCATCTCAATCCGAGATTTCTGAGGCCATCGAAAAGGCTGGAAAAGCGTGGAGCGGCCGCCGGAGCATTCCAACCCCGGAAGAGCTCGCGGAGCTGGAACGGCTGCTGAGTTTGTGCGAGGTGCAATCGGTGCGGTCGGGCGTTCCCTTCCCTTTGGGCGCGACCATTCGCGCCAACGGCGTGAACTTTGCGGTGTTTAGCCGCAACGCGACGGGTGTGCGGCTGGACCTCTTCAAGCAGCCTGAGGACGGCACGCCGTCGCGGACCATCCTGCTGAACCCGGCCCGGAACAAGACGGGAGACGTGTGGCACGTGTGGCTGGAAGCCATCCGGCCAGGACAGCTCTACGGGTATCGATTTGCGGGGCCGTATGCTCCGGAGGAGGGCCACCGGTTTAATCCCGATAAGCTGGTGGTGGATACGTGCGCGCGGGCGATTGCGCCGGTGGATGGGCGAAGCTACCGCGAAGCGATGGGCTACGATCCTGCATCCCCTCTGCGGGACCTGTCGTACTCAATCATCGATGATGCGGCGACCATCCCCAAGTGCGTGGTGACGCACCCGGATTTCGACTGGGAGGACGACCAGCCGCTGCGGCTGCCCTGGGAATCAACCGTGATTTACGAGCTGCACGTGCGCGGCTTTACCGTCCATCCGAGTTCGGGCGTGGAATTTCCCGGAACGTACCACGGCCTGATCCAGAAAATTCCGTACTTGAAGGAACTTGGCGTGACGGCGGTGGAGCTGATGCCCGTGCAGGAATTCAATGAGTTCCATATGCCGCGCATCAATCCTCAGACGGGCAAGCGGCTGCGGAACTACTGGGGATACGATCCGCTGAACTTCTTTTCGCCAAAAGCCTCCTATGCGAGCGTACACGAGGAGGGAGCGCAAGTTCTCGAATTCAGGGAGATGGTGCGGGCGTTTCATGCCGCGGGCCTGGAAGTGATTGTGGACGTGGTGTTCAACCATACGGTTGAAGGCAACGAGATGGGGCCGACGGTGTGCCTGCGAGGCACTGACAACGCAATTTATTACTGGCTTGCAGACGACAAACGATACTACCGCGACTTTTCCGGCACCGGCCAGACGCTGAATGCGACGCATCCGGTGGTGCGCGACCTGATTCTGGACGCCCTGCGGTACTGGGTGATCGAAATGCACGTGGACGGTTTTCGGTTTGACCTGGCGTCGGTGCTGGGACGGGACCGGAAGGGCAACATCCTGTCCGATGCTCCACTACTGGAGCGAATCGCCGAGGACCCGATCCTGCGCGATGCAAAATTGATTGCCGAAGCATGGGACGCGGCCGGAGCTTACCAGGTGGGGGGCTTCTCCTTTCATCGCTGGGCGGAGTGGAACGGCCGCTACCGGGATGACGTCCGGAAGTTCTGGCGGGGCGACGAAGGCATGGCTCCGTACTTCGCCAGCCGCATCACCGGAAGCCATGATTTGTACTACGGATCAGGCAAAGGGCCGGAGTGCAGCATCAACTTCATTACCTGTCATGACGGCCTCACCATGAATGATCTGGTGAGCTATTCACAGAAGCACAATGAAGCGAACGGCGAGGGCAACCGCGACGGCACGAATGCAGACTACAGCAGGAATTATGGCGTCGAGGGAGAAACGGACGATCCTGGAGTTGAAGCGATCCGCTGCCGGCAAATCAAGAACATGCTGCTGACCCTCGCCATCTCGCGCGGCGTGCCGATGATGCTTGCAGGGGACGAATTCCGCCGCACGCAGCTTGGAAACAACAACGCCTACTGCCAGGACAATGAGGTGAGCTGGGTGGATTGGTCGATGCTCAAGCGGCATCGCGACATCTATCAATTTGCCCGCGGCGTGCTCGCGCTGCGCCGGGCACACCCCGTGCTGCGCCGGGAGGCCTACTATAGCGACAGCGAACTGCAGTGGTTTGATGCGAAGGGTCAAAGCCCGGATTGGTTCGATGCCTGCCAGAAGTCGCTGGCTTGCCTGGTGCGGGGGGAGAGCAGTCCCGAATTGTTCCTGATGTTCAACGCGGATAGCAGCGGAATTCGGTTCGTGCTACCGGCGCCGCTTGCAGGCCGATGGCATCTGGCCGTGGACACCACACGGCCCACGCCCCGCAACTTTTATACGCCTGGGGCTGCGGTCCTGCTTAGAAATCCGTCGGGTTATCTGGTGGCGAACAGAGCGGCGGTGATTCTTGAGGCGCGCTAATCACACCGGCTTCAGGTCCCAGATCTCACGCGCGTATTCCGCGACAACACGGTCGCTGGAAAAATTGCCGACTCTCGCCACATTCAAGAGTGAGATGGACGTCCAGCGGTCAGCGTCACAATAGGCGGCACTCACTTTTTCCTGCGCATCCAGATACGAAGGCAGATCCGCCAGGTGGAAGTACTCGTCTTCGGCATCCAGAAGGTCGTCAAAAATCCATTTAAACAAGCCCCGGTCCCGCTGCGAAAACAGGTCGCGAGCGAAGGTGTCGACGATGCGCTTGAGCCGGGGATTGCGATTGTACAAAGCTCTGGGCTGATAGGAGCGCCGAATGCGCATGTCGAGCAATTCGTGCGCCTGGTGGCCGAAGATGAAAATATTCTCTTCGCCGACCTCCTCTCGAATCTCGATGTTTGCGCCATCCAGCGTGCCGATAGTGACGGCGCCGTTCAGCGTCATCTTCATGTTGCTGGTTCCGGACGCCTCCATGCCCGCCGTCGAAATCTGCTCGCCAAGATCAACGGCTGGGAAAATCTTTTCTGCCAGCGAGACGCGATAGTCGGGCAGGAACACCACCTTGATCCAATCCGCAGCGCGTGGGTCATTGTTGATGGTGCGGCTCACCTCATGAATCAGCTTGATGATCTGCTTGGCCTTCCAGTAGCTGGGCGCGGCTTTGCCGGCAAAGACATGGGTCCGCGGCACGGCCGGATGGCGTGAGTCCTCGACCAGCGCGAGATATTCATCGATAATGTGCAGCACGTTGAGAAGCTGCCGCTTGTAGGAGTGAATGCGCTTGACCTGAACATCAAACAGAGAATCGGGGTCCACCTTGACGCGCACGAGGTCGTTAACGATTCGGGCCAACTCGACCTTGTTCGAGGCTTTGGCCTTTCGGAAATCGGCGCGGAAGCCGGCATCGTCAACGAAATTTTCAAGCTTTCGAAGCTGGGTAAGATCGGTGATCCAGCCCTCGCCAATGGCGGACGTCACCAGAGCGGCAAGCTCCGGATTGGCTTTCAGCAGCCATCGACGCGGAGTGATGCCATTGGTCTTGTTGTTGAATCGCTCAGGCCAGAGCTTGTAAAGGTCAGGCGCCAGGGACGTCTTGATCAACCCAGTGTGAATGGCTGAAACGCCGTTGACGGAATGTGATCCGACCATCGCGAGATTCGTCATGCGCACCTGCTGCGGCTTGGATTCCTCAACCAAAGACACCCTCTTCAAGAGCCCGGGCTCGCCGGGGCAAACGGACGAGACGTGCTCGAGGAAACGTCCATTGATCTCGTAGATGATCTGCAAGTGGCGCGGAATGACATGCTGGAGCAGCGGCACAGGCCACCGCTCCAGAGCTTCCGGCACCAGCGTGTGGTTGGTAAAGGCACAGGTTGCCCGGGTGATTTCCCAAGCGTCCCACCACTCGAGGGCCTTCTCGTCCACCAGGATCCGCATCAACTCCGCGATGGCCAGAGCGGGATGCGTATCATTCAATTGAATCGCGACTTTTTGGGGAAACTGGCGGAAATCATGGTGGCCTCGCTCGAACCTCCGAACGGTGTCCCGTACTGCGCACGCCGCCACAAAATACTCCTGCAGAAGCCGCAACTCCCTGCCCGCCGTGACAGCATCGGATGGGTAGAGAACTTTGGAAATAGTCTCGGAAGAGATCTTCTGCTCGACGGCTTTGAAATAGTCGCCATCGTTGAAGATCTTCATGTCGAAGTCCATGGAAGAGCGAGCGGAATAAAGGCGGAGAATGTTTACGACCTTGCCGCCGTATCCTGAAACCAAAACGTCGTAAGGAACGCCGATCAGGATATTCCAGCCCATCCACATGGGGTTATATCCGCCATCACGATCAAGATCGTGCTCGATGTGGCCGTACACGGGGACGAGACATGCTTCCTCCGGCCGCCCGACTTCCCACGGGCTTCTCTCAGCCAGCCATTTTTCAGGCTTCTCCTGCTGGTACCCATCGTGGATTTCCTGCTTGAATAGCCCGTACTCGTAATTAATCCCGTAACCGTACGCAGGCATCTCCAAGGTGGCGAGGGAATCGAGGAAGCAGGCCGCCAGTCGGCCCAATCCGCCATTCCCCAGCGCGGCGTCGCGTTCAGCCTCTTCCACGGTGTCGAGGTCAACGCCGAGATTTGCACACGCCTGCCGGTAGAGTTCAAAGACACGCAGGTTGTAGAGATGACTGATCAGCGATCGTCCAATAAGAAATTCGATGGAAATATAGCTGAGAGTTTTGAAGTCTCCGGCGCGAAAGTACTCTTCAGTCTCGAGCATCCGTTGGGCCAGAAGATCACGAACGGAAAGCGCCACGGCCATAAACAGGTCGCTGGATGAAAGGTCGCGCCAGGGCTTGGCCAGAGAATACTTTACATGCCGCCGGATGGAGTCCTCGACGGAAGAAACGGAAAGCGCCTCGGTTGAATATTCGAGTTTCGGCAGAACTTGCTTTCTTTCCATGCCCTTACCTTAACGCAGAAAAGGCCCTCGCCGCTGCTGCAAAAGAGCGCGGCCATTGCCAATGGCATCGATTGTGCTCCCTTCCCCACAAAACCGCCCAGAGGCGCCGAAGGCGGTTTCCTCCGACACAACCCATCAATTGCAGGCTGCAAAGCTAGGAATCGAATGCCCGGATGGCTTCCTCCCTGGTGGAATAGATGTCAAAGATCCGGTGCATACGCACGAGTTCAAAGGCCGCCCTGACCTGCTTGGACATGCAGCAAAGCTTCAGGTCTCCGCCCTTGGCGCTCAACTGCCGCAGGCAGGAAAGGATGGCTCCCAGCCCTGAACTGTCCACAAAATGGAGCCGACTCATGTCGAGCACGAGCTTGGTGTTGGATTCGACGACAGGCGTGATGTCACGTTTGAACTCCGGCGCGTTGCTGGCGTCGAGTTCATCAACTGGTACTTCCGCAACTCCGACTTCTCCAATTTGATCGACAGCTACTTCCATGCGCTCGTTTTCCCTCCTGCGTCTGACTTTCGCATTTTAACAAGGCTGATACAGTTCATGCCGCGCTCGTCGCGATAGTATCGCACGTCATCGGTGCTCTTGGAAATAATGTAAGCGCCAAAACCGGACTCCCGGGAGCCATCGAGCGCGGGCGGGGCCAGCTCCGAGGGGTCGAATGAGTCGCCCAGGTGGTACAGGCGCAAGGCGACACGGCTGGGAAACGCTTCTCCTTCAAGATAGATCCAGCGATCGGAGCGCCCATGATAGGCATGCTTCATGATATTACAGGCGGCCTCATTGACGGCCAGTTCAAGCGCGTTGATGCTGTCATGGCTGAGCGGCGGGCCGGGAAGGTTTCGGCAAAAGGAGTTCACAAATTCCCGTGCCTGGCCCAGATAGCGGAGGTCGCTGCGGATCTCCAAATCCTCGCGGGCAACGGCAATTTCCCTCTGTTCCACTCTGACCGCGACGCCGGTGAGATCGTCCGCCAGGCTTTCACCGCCCGAAAAATCTACGACACTGTCCCGAATGGCCTCGATGAACGACGCCGGTTCCAGCCGGCTGTTCGCTTTGATGGTTTCAAGCAGGCGCTCGACTCCAAACAGCTCGCCTGCGTCATTCCGCGCCTCGGTGATGCCATCGGAGTAAAAGAAGAAAAGGTCTCCGGGAGTAAAGGAGACGGAGACCTGGTCATAAATTTCGCCTTCACGCACTCCGAGGGGCAGATTGTCACCGTGCAGTATGTCGCAGGCGCCCGAATCTCCGTGAACCTGAACGATGCCGGTGTGGCCGCAATCGACCAGGTCAAGACGCCGGCTGTTCACGTCGAGGCGCGCGTAGGTCAAGGTAACAAAGCTCTCGAGGTCGATCAATTGGCGAACTACTTCGGCATGAGACAACATCACGATTTCTTTCGGTTCAGGAAGCCTGCCATTCCGGGAGAAGGCATTCAAGTGGCTGAGGGCCTTCAGGAAATAGCTTTTAGTGGCGGCGCCCACCAGGGCAGCAGGAATTCCCTTGCCCATTACGTCTCCGACGATGACGTCAAGGCACTGGTCGCGGTGGCGGAAAAACACATAAAAATCTCCATCAATGCGCTGCGAGGGTATCGTCAAGGAAGCCACCCGAAGCCCTGGAACATCGACGGGCGGCTGATCAAGCAGCAAGGTTCGCTGGATCTTGTATCCAAGCTCCGCTTCGCGCTCGTGGGCCTGCTCAAGTTCTGCTGTGACCGCCTGCTCACGCGCCAGATGCTCATCCTTCAGCGTATTGGCCGCCTGGAGTTCCGCAGTGCGTTCAATGACGCGCTGCTCGAGTTCTGCGTTCAGCTTGTGGATGCCCTCTTCCGCCTTTTCGCGCTCGACCCGTGTGCGCAAGGCCGTAATTCCAAAGGCGAGATCGGTGGCCAATTCCGTCAGCAGATGCACCTCTTCATCGCCAAAAGCCTCGGCCTCCGCGGCATAAATGTTGAGGGCCCCGAAAACACCAGAGTCCACCAGCAGCGGAATGGCGATGCTGGAACCATAGCCGCGTTTCAGAGCGTCGGCTCGCCAGGGCGCCATTTTAGCGTCGGTTGCGATGTTCCTGGCAAGAACCGTCTGCCGTGTGCGGATGCTGGTGCCGGTGGGGCCGCGGCCTCGTTCGGTATCGGCCCAGGTGATTTTCAAGGTGCTCAGATAGCCCTTTTCAGAACCCGCCTGCGCCAAGGGACAAACAGATTTGGCTTGATTGCTGTCGGCGCTGCCCACCCAGCAGAAGCGATAGCCGCCTTCCTCGACTATCAAGTCGCAGATGCGCTGAAGGAATCCCGCCTCGTTGGTGGCGCGAACCATTGCTTCATTACAGAGGCTGAGGGCCCGGTTGGCCCTGTTGATTCTCAAGAGCTGGGTCTCCGCCCGATAACGCTCGATAGCTGAGCCGAGGATGTTGGAAACTGCCTGAAGAAAACTGACCTCGTCTGAAGTAAAGGATCGCTGGGCGCGCGAGTAGGCGCCGAGCACTCCATAGGGCCCTTCTTTGGTCATGATCACCACGCTGGCGCCACTCACGACTCCGTGAGCACTCAGCAATTCCGACCCAACAAAGCGCTTGTCGGTTCGATAATCTTCAATGACGACAGGCTCGGCCGAAAAGAGCGTGAATCCAGCCTGCGATTGTTCTCCAATTTTGATGAAGAAATGCCCCACAGAGCCGAGCTTCCAACCCACGCCCGATTTCATCACGAAGGCGTCGCCGCCCGGAAGCAACTCCAATATCTGGCAAAATTCGGTGCCCAGCGCCCGTGAAACGCGCACGACCGCTTCGCTCATCACCTTGTCTAGTGTGGCCCCCTTCAATGCGTACTCGCCCAGCCCCGCCACAACTGTTTGGAGCTGCGCGAGGCGGCGGACGGCTTCTTCCGCGCGCCGGCGGGCGGTGATGTCATATACCGTAGAACGGCTCATGACGTAATTGCCGTCACGGTCGCGGACAGTGGAGGAACTCAAGAGGACGGGGAGAATGGACCCGTCCTTCCGGACCATGTCCATCTCAACATCGTGAACCACTCCTTCATCTTTGAAATTGGAGAACCGCTCCTCGAAGGCTTTGCGGCTTTCCGGCGTAAGGATGTCTGACAATTTCTTGCGACCGACAATTTCCACGCTCGAATAGCCCAGCCAGGAGAGCTCGGTGTAATTCATTCGGACAATAGTCCCCTCCGGATCGACCGAGTGGTAACCACACGGAGCGTTGTTATAGAGATCGTGAATTTCATCCGAAGATTTCCTGAGGAGATCCTCCGCGATTCTGCGCTCCGTCACGTCCTGGACGGTGCCGATGCCCCGGACGGCCTTATTGAGTTCGTCAAATTCCACCGTCCCCCGCTCCCGAACCCATTTGACGCGGCCACCGACGAGAATTCTGTGCTCGACGTTGAAGGGACTTCCCCGCAACGCGGCGCCCCATGCCTGCTTGACCATCTCGCGATCATCGGGATGGATGGCGGCCAGGAAATCCTCGTAGGTCGGGGCCTGAGTCTTTCGGAGGCCAAACATCCGATAGACTTCATCCGAACAGGAAAAGCGATTGGTGGAGATATCCAGGAGCCAGCTTCCGACATGCGCGATACCTTGCGCTTTTCGCAGGTTGGCCTCACTCTCGCGCAGGGCGGACTCGGCCTTTTGTTGTTCCGCGATGTCACGAGCAGCGGCAAATACGCCGGCAACCTCGCCGGCCTCGTCCCGGTAAACCGATGCGCTATAAAGGACGGGCGTATGGCGGCCGTCGCGGTGTCGCATCTCGAGGGCGTAATTGCGCACGACTCCTTCCCGGAAGACCTTCTGGTAGCCAGCCCTGGCCAGGGCCGGATCAGCAAAATAATCGGAGAAATCGGTGCCGATAAGCTCGGCCCGGGAGTGGCCTGTGGCCGCTTCAGTGGCCGGGTTGACGTCAGTAATCTTTCCGTCCTGGCCGATGGTCACCAGCGGGTCGATTGCGGCTTCCAGCAGGCTGCGGTTGTAGGCATTGGCCCGCTTGGCTTCTTTCCTTTCAGCTTCCGCTTCGGCGGCGCGCTGCTTTGCCCTGGCGGAAAGCTGCCCCACCGTCAAAGAGGTCGCCAGGAAGGCCGTCAGCGCAATCAGGTTTTCCGTATCCTCGACGGCGGAAAAACCAGAGGACATCAGGAAAAAGAAATTAAGGCAGAACAGGCCAAAAAACGAAGCAACCAGGGCCGGCTTGCTTCCCCAGAAGATGGCCACCAGAAGGACGGTGAGCAGCATGGCCAGGGCAACGGTGGTGTCATTGACATAGAGATGAAATGCCACACAGACACTGGTCACCACGGCGATGCCGAGCAGGGCAAGGGGGTAGCCGATGGCTTTGCTCTCGATAATTCGTGTTGGCATAGCGTTGTGGAACTTCAGCCTCAATACGATTGCGCGCCTGTGTTTAGGGCGTGAGTACCGGCTTCACGGTCGGCTGGCCACATCTGCTGAAATGGATTCGCAAACCCGGCGCAATTGGCGCCGCCTGCGGGGCTCCAGCCGTTACCTGCCGGCCCCCTGAGAACTTGCGATTGATCTCCCTCAAAAGACAGTCTAGCCGCAGCAACGACGGTGTTCAAGGCGTCCAGCCCTGCGCGGCGCCGGCTACCAAGCTTGTAAGAATAAAAAGGCCTCCGGCGCGCGGCCGGAGGCCCCTAATGCAGTTAATCAGCAGCCTGAATCCAGGCTGGGTATACGGCTATTTTCAGATTTTAAGCCTTTTTCTTTGCCGCTCGTTTGGTTGCGCCACGGATGCCGGCAATCGTAATACCTTTGCCATCCGCAGTTCTCGTCCCCATGACCCTGACGTGCTCTCCGGCGAATTTCTCCAGATCGGGCAACTTTTGATTTTCGATGGCAAGGACCTTGCCGCTGGTAACAAACACGTACTTTGCTCCGCCCTTGACGCATCCCATGGTACACCCGCGGTCGTTGCCAGCCATTTTATGATGGACGCCGCAATTGGAGTCACTGATGTCACCGTAGTAGGCGTGCTCTGTATGCTGACGGCCATGTTTGGCTGCAGTTTGTGCAACCGCCGGCAGAGACAGTGCCAAGGCAAGAGGAAGAGTAAAGAACATCGCGATCATTTTGTTCATTTCTACACGCTCCTGAACTTGATGGGCCAACCAGACCCATAGCTGAATTGAGGTACAAGCGGCAAAATCATAGCGTATTTTTGCAGTGAAGGCTAGCGGGCTGGGCGTCGGCGGTCCGGGCAGCCGGGCAGGATCCAGCAGGTCGCGAAAAGTCTCGACAGGGCAGCGCCAGGCCTCGCCGGGAATTTGCGAGAAAATCGTAATGATGGTTTCCGGGTGACCCTGCCCTGCCCAACTACATCGCACCCCCGGAAAATCCGCTGGTGGTCTAATCTCCTGACCGCAAGTTTGGCTGCGTGCAAAAGCTCCTGCCGGCGCCGTGATACACTTCTTCCGGTAGACCTGTGCGGGGGTGGCGGAACTGGTAGACGCAAGGGACTTAAAATCCCTTTTCCCTTCCGGGAAGTGAGGGTTCGATTCCCTCCCTCCGCACCAAAATCATTTTGCTGAGTGTGGAACTTGTCACGAATCGACCGGACTGGTCGCGCACGGGGGCGAGTGAGCGGGGGCAAAGCGCTGGCCATCGCTCGCGTGACTCTGGGTCTGATCTTGTCTCTCATGTCTGCGAAGATGCTTTGAGCATAGAATCGTGAACTTTTCCATGGGCGACGGCGATGGCGGCCATGTTGACGATCTCTTCG
This sequence comes from Terriglobia bacterium, assembly GCA_036278995.1. Lineage (GTDB taxonomy): Bacteria > Acidobacteriota > Terriglobia > UBA7540 > UBA7540 > SCRD01. Next base: position 13,036 of record DASUJZ010000063.1, read on the forward strand.
ACGGCGGCGCCGCGCTGAAGCACGTGGACGGGCTTCGACATGCCGACCAGGATGGGGCCCAGTGCTTCTGCGCCCCCGATGCGCAGCATCAGCTTGTAGGCGATATTGGCGGAGCCGAGGTCGGGAAAGATGAGCACGTTGGCACCGCCCTTTAGTGTCGAGAAGGGATAATCCTCCTCGAGGAGTTCCGGCACCACGGCCGTGTCTGCCATCATTTCACCATCCACCATCATCTCCGGGTGTGCCTGCTTTACAAGCTCCGCGGCCCGGCGCATCTTTTCCGAGAGCGCATGGCGCGTGCTGCCGAAGTTTGAAAACGAGAGCATGGCGATACGCGGCTCAAAGTTGAAGTCACGGGCCACTTCCGCGGCCAACAAGGCGATTTCCGCCAGATCCTCGGCTGTGGGTTCGATATTCACCGTGGTGTCGGAAAAGAAATAAACCTGCTGCCGGGTGACAATCACATAGACGCCCGAGACGCGCCGAACGTTTTCGCGCATCCGAATGATCTGAAGCGCCGGCCGGATGGTTTCCGGGTAATGCTGGGCCACGCCGGCCAGGAAACCCTCGGCATCGTCCATGTGCACCATCATGGCGCCGTAGTAGTTCGGATTGAGCATCTGGTCGCGCGCTTCGCTGAGCGTCACTCCCTGGCGCTGCCGAAGCCGGAAATACTCATCCACATATCGGTCCAGGCGCGGCGACTGCTCGGGCTCAATGATCTCGGGTTCGAAGTGCTGGATGCCCAGGTCCGCGAGGCGCGCCCGGATCACGCTCGGGCGGCCGATCAGGATGGGGCGACCGATCTTTTCTTCTTTGATCTGATAGGCGGCACGAATGATCTTTTCGCGTTCACCTTCTGAAAAGACAATGCGCTTGGGCGCGGCCTTGGCGCGCTGTCGGACACTTTGCATCACCTCGTAGGTGCGGCCCAGGCGTCGCGAGAGGGCGTCGCGGTATTCTTCAAGTTCTACTTGAACCCTGGCCACGCCCGTCTTAATCGCGGCTTCCGCCACTGCCGCAGATTCCCAGATCAGCACCCGCGGGTCGAACGGTTTGGGAATGATGTATTCCGGCCCGAAGCCGAGCCGGCGCAGCCCGTAAGCGCGCAGCACCGAATCCGGCACATCCTCGCGGGCCAGCGCGGCCAGGGCGCGCGTGGCGGCAATCTCCATCTCCTGATTGATGGTGCGGGCGCGGACGTCGAGCGCTCCGCGAAAAATAAACGGAAATCCCAGAACGTTGTTCACCTGGTTCGGGTAGTCGGAGCGGCCGGTGGCGAGGATGGCGTCCGGGCGCGCCGCTTTGGCGTCTTCATAGCTGATTTCCGGCACCGGATTGGCGAGGGCAAAGATGATGGGGCGCTCGCCCATGGAGCGGACCATGTCCTGTGTAACGGAGCCTGGAATCGAAAGGCCTGCAAAAACGTCCGCGCCCTTGAGGGCATCGGCAAGCGTTCGAGCGCTGGTGTGGGAGGCAAGGCGGGCCTTGTAATCATTCATGCCTGCCTCGCGGCCCTCGTAGACCACGCCCTTGGAATCGCAGAGAATCACGTTCTCGCGCTTAACTCCCAGTCGGATGTAATGCTCCGCACAGGCAATCCCGGAGGCGCCGGCGCCGTTGAAAACCACGCGCACCTCGCCGATGTCCTTTCGGGCAATCTCGAGTGCGTTGAGCAGAGCAGCGCCGGAGATAATGGCCGTGCCGTGCTGGTCATCATGCATCACGGGAATGGACATGGTGCGGCGCAGGGTCTCCTCGATCTCAAAACATTCCGGCGCCCTGATATCTTCGAGATTGATGCCTCCGAAAGTGGGTTCGAGAAGCTGGCAGAATTTGATGATTTCTTTAGGATCTTTGGCATCGACTTCGAGATCGAAAACATCGATGTCCGCAAACCGCTTGAACAGCACCCCCTTGCCTTCCATCACCGGCTTGCCGGCCGCGGGGCCGATGTTGCCGAGTCCCAGCACCGCTGTGCCGTTTGTCACCACGGCCACCAGGTTGCCGCGCGCCGTGTACTCAAAGCTTAGGTCGGGTGATTGGGCGATTTCGAGGCAGGGCTCGGCCACGCCGGGTGTGTAGGCCAGGCTCAGGTCCCACTGGGTGCGGCAGGGCTTGGTGGGTACCACCTCAATCTTGCCCTTGCGTCCCTTGCGGTGGTAATCGAGAGCATCCTGCTGATGAATTTCCATCTGGAGCCTCCCAGCGCGAATTAAGGTTCCTTGTTCAAACTTCGGTTCAACGGCTTAGGCTCAGCGCATCATGGCCTGGGGCGCCACAAAATAGTAGAACAGGCCGATGCAGATCAGCACGCCGACCAGCACCAGCGTCCATCCCATGTTGTGCCGGATCACTTCGCCTTCGTTCCGCACATATCCCGTGGTGGCCACGCCGACGCTGGCCGTTTGTGGCGCGATCGGCTTGCCCACTTCCGCTCCCACCGAGTTCAACGACGGTGCCAGCAAAGCCGGGAAGCCCAGCAGGTTGCCCACCATCGCCTGGAAGGCCCCGAACATGGCATTCGTCGAGGTGTTGCTGCCTGAAAGCGCCACGCCGATCCAGCCCAGGATCGGCGCCACCACAATGAACCAGACTCCCAGCTTCGAGAATGCATAAGCCAGCGATGAAGCCATGCCCGAATAGTTAAAAATAAACGCCAGCGCGAAGATGAACACTCCCACCAGCATCGCCCCCCACATCTGGCTGAGCGTTCGCCGGAAAACCGCATTCAGAATCTTTCTATCCGGCCGCAGCATCAGCGCGATCAGCACCCAGGAAGCCATGATCGAGGTCCCGCCGATAAACGGCTTGAATCCAAATGAGGCGCTGATCAGCTTGTGGCTCAGCGATGAGATTCCTTCGACCTTGAAGCTCGCCAGGGTAATGCCGGGCAGCGATGACCATGGGCCGGTCCACAGGACCACAACCGCCACCAGCAGGAAAAACGGAGCCCATGCCGCGAGTACCCGGCGCCGCGTCAACCCGTGCCCGCTCGCCTGGTTCACCACCTCTTCCGGCACCGGGACGCCTCCATAGCCCAGCGTCTCAGCGGGTTTCCAAAAGCGCAGCAGCACCAGCAGAGCCACAAAGCAAACCACCGCCCCGCTGACGTCAGGCAGGTAAGGCCCCAGGTACTGCGAAACAGGATATTGCCCGGCAATATAGGCCAGCGATCCCACCACTGCCAGCGGCCAGGCGCCACGCAGGCCGCGCTTTCCCGCCACCAGGTAAATCAGCACCCAGGGTGGAACCAGCGCCAGCAGCGCAACTATCTTGCCGATGGATGCCGACAAGGACATCAGCGGCAGTCCCGTCACGGCAGCCAGAGCGATGATGGGAACGCCCAGCGCTCCAAACGATACTGGAGCGTTGTTGGCAATGGCTGCCACCCGGATGGCGTCCAGGTCGCGAATGCCCAGCGCGATCAGCAGCGGAGCAACCACCGCCCAGGGATATCCGAAGCCCACCAAGCCTTCCAGCAAAGCGCCAAAGGCCCAGGCCAGCAGAATGGTCTGCACGCGCACGTCGGCGGTGGCGTGGGCGGTCAGCCATTTCTGGAAATCGCCGAAGACGCCGGTCAGGGTCAGCGTGTTGAAGATGATCACGCCCCAGAAGGTGATCCAGTCAACTGCCCAGACGCCCGTGGCGCTTCCGTAGAGGCACGCCTTAACCGCACTGCCGAGAGGAGCCTGCCACACCACCAGCGCAAGCCCCAGGGTCACGGCGGCTCCAATCAGCGTCGCAAGCCACGCCGTCACGCGGAACACCGCCAGCAGCACCAGCAGCAGAATTACAGGAACCAGCGCCACCAGCGCGGTCAGCCCCACACTGTGCATCGGATCGAGAAGCTGATTGAACAATGTGATCCTCTATGTCAAACAGTTGGATTCAAAAACATAGATACCCATCTTTGACGCTAATCTGGATTTGTGCCGGAACACGCCGTCTGTTCTCAAACGCTGTGAAAAAATATGATCCGATCCTTCGCGCCGTTGCACGGTGGCGTCGATCAGGGCAAATAGTCGTAGGCCATCAGCGGCATGAAGTCAACAAATTCTGAGTTCGTCATCATCTGCTGAAACAATCTGCCAGCCAGACCAAACTTTCCTGAATCGAAGCGCTCCGGGCCCAAGCGGCCACGCAACTTGTTGAGTTCTTCAGCAATCGTCCGCCCTACCAGATCAGGAGTAATGGGAGTCCCGTCGCTCATCTTTGCCTGGTGGTTCACCCATTGCCATACCTGGGCGCGCGAAATTTCCGCTGTGGCCGCATCCTCCATGAGGTGATAGATCGGGACGCACCCGGAACCGCGTAACCATGACTCGAGATATTGGATCCCTACATCGATATTGGCTCGCAGTCCATGATTCGTAATTTCCCCCTGCGGTACCTTCAACAAATCCGCGGGCCCAACCTCAGCATCGCTCTTGATGTCGATCTGATTGGGGCCCCTCATATGGGCATCGAATATTTCCCTTGCCACCGGAACCAGCCCTGGGTGGGCAACCCAGGTTCCATCGTGTCCGGCTTTCACCTCCCGGAGTTTATCCTGTCGAACTTTGTCCAATGCCTTGTGATTCGCCTCGGGTTCATCCTTGATGGGAATCTGAGCCGCCATTCCGCCCATGGCGTGAATGCCGCGCCGGTGACAGGTCTTGATGAGAAGCTGCACATATGAATTCAGGAAATGCTGGTCCATCGTAACCGTACCGCGGTCTGGCAGGACAAAATCCGCTCGATGACGGAATTTTTTGATGAAACTGAAGATGTAATCCCAACGCCCACAATTTAATCCGGCAGAGTGCTGCCGAAGTTCGTAGAGGATCTCATCCATTTCAAACGCTGCGAGAATATTTTCGATCAAAACGGTTGCGCGAATGCTTCCAGCGGGTAGTCCGAGTTCGCTCTGTGCGAAAGTAAACACGTCATTCCACCAGCGGGCCTCGAGACGATTCTCCAACTTGGGCAAATAGAAGTACGGTCCTGTTCCCCTTCTGATGAGTTCCTTCGCGTTGTGAAAAAAGAAGAGACCGAAATCGAACAGGGCGCCGGAGATCGGCTGACCGTCAACATAGAAATGTTTTTCGGGCAGATGCAACCCTCGCGGGCGAACCATCAACGTAGCGGACTTTCCTGATATCGCGTAATGCTTGCCTTCAGGGCTGGTGAATTCTATTTTTCCGGCCACGGCGTCCCGAAGGTTAATTTGGCCCTCCACATTGTTCTCCCAGGTCGGTGAGTTCGCATCCTCGAAATCGGCCATGTACACGCTTGCGCCTGAGTTGAGCGCATTGATGATCATCTTGCGATCTACGGGCCCTGTGATCTCGACTCGTCGATCCTGCAAATCCCGGGGAGTCGGAGCAACCGTCCACTCTGAAGACCGAATCTCTGCCGTCTCTTTCAGAAAATCGGGCATCTTCCCCTGACGAATCTCTTCCTGCCGAGAGGTTCTTGCTTCGAGCAACTGCCGCCGCCGGGAGTCGAACCGGCGGCCCAACTTGGCGAGGAATGCCAACGCCGCAGGAGTCAGGACTTCCGCGAAAGCCTCCGTAACGGACCCCAGCACCTCGACACCTTCGGCTCTCAACGATTCGTTCAGCTTTACCGTTAGACGAGTTGAATGTGTTGCCATATTACCCCCCACTCATATGAGGGAGCGCTCCCCGAACTGACTAAGCCTATTTATTTTCCGGTCGTTCGACGATCTCCCGCAGGCTCCCTGACTGCCTAGACAGATTCTATCCCCAATAGTGGCATGGCCGATTAGCACTTGTCGATTTCGGCTGAACGGTCGCCACTGAGATAATGCAGCGTTGGGGAGTACTCCGCCATCCGGAACCATCAAGGCAAATCTGCATTCGCGGCCAAGACCGCTTGTCAACAAAAGAGCGATCTGGTCCCAACATCGTAGCACTCGCAGCCTGTCAGTCCTATTTCGTCAGTACTTGATCGAGCAGTTGGCTGACTGCGCGTTCCGCTTCCATTATGGCGGTCCGGTGATCAGGAGCGCCGGAAAGATCGGTGTTTGCAAAAGCTATCCGTCCGAAGGGAGCGGCGCGGAGAACCTGGCGTGGCGCGGGCTTTCCATCTTTGCCGAAAAAGAATCCCGGTTGCGGGCTGACATAGGCGTGTCCCCAGCGGTTGAGAACAATGCCTGCGATATCGCGGGTTGAATCGAAGCCTGTCCGGGAAAACATGTCGGTCAACTGCTGGCGGATCTGGCGTTCGTAATCCCGGAAGGAAGTTGAGAGGAGTTGTGCCCTGCCCAGATTTCCCTGCTCCTGAAGGGGATGGCCTGGATGAGGGTAAAGCACTTTCAGCGTGAGGACCACAGGGGAGTCCGGCCCGATCGTCTTGTTGTCAGTGGAGAAGGTCGGAACCTTCCGGACCGCCAGAGATTTGCCCAGCCCTTCAAACCACTGGCATCCCGATATTCCGAGCTTGTATAGGAAACGCCAATTGCGCACGGC
>DASUJZ010000064.1:0-8323 GCA_036278995.1 Terriglobia bacterium
ATTGTAGCGGGCCTGCTCAAAATCCGGCTTCAGGCGGAGGGCTTCATCCAGCTCTTTCAGCGCCGCGTCCACTTTGCCCTCTGACTTCAGCACGATGCCAAGGTTGTAGTGCGCATCTGCATCGTTGGGAGAAATTCGGACAGCCGATTGGAATTCCTCAATTGCTTCGGCCTGCTTGCCCTGCCGGCGCAAGACAATTCCCAACCGCTCGTGCGCGGGACCAAACTCCGGGCTGACTTGGATTGCCTTCCGATACTCGGCCAGGGCATCCTGCCGTTTGCCTTGCTGCTCATACGTCAGGCCAAGATTGTAATGCGCCAAATGGTCCTGGGGCGCCAACGCAACCGCCCGCTGCAGCTCAATGGCTGCATCAGCAAGATTTTGATCCTTTGCCAGCGCCAGTCCCAGCGCAAGGTGCATGGGTTCAGAATCGGGTCTCAGCCGGACCGCGGCCTGGTAGGCGCTGATCGCCTGATCCAACTGGCCTATTTTTTCGAGCGTTGTTGCGAGGTTGTATTGCGCGTCAGGAAACTGCGGCCAGAGTTCACTCGCGCGGCGGAACTTCTCGATGGCCGAAGCATAGTCGGCCTTCTGCGCGAGATTAATGCCATCTCTGTTGAGCTCATCGGCTGCTTCCTGGTCTGTCCTGGAAGGCCCCTGGCTCTGGGCGCGTGCAAGGGACCGCACGCTGCAAGGTATCAGCCCTAAGAAAAGCAGAACAAGCAGAGCGCACCGGAAACTTCTCCTGATGCGGCCAGTCCCGCCCAAAGTACCCGGCATTAACTTTCCTTCATCATGGCGAAAAACCGGGCAGCGCAATTGTCAGGCTATGACAGCTACGCGGCCCGGCTGGAAAACGCCTTCAATTGGCCCGGTCAGAAGCTCAACTTCATACCCATCTGGATGATGCGCGGATCGCGGGCGCTTGTGACCTGGCCGAAGGTGCTCGACGTAATGCTACCTGAGGGGTTGTTAAACTGAGCGTGGTTAAACGCGTTAAAGAACTCAGCGCGGTATTCCAGCCCAACCCTCTCGGTAAACTTGAAGTCTTTGTGTACCGCCATGTCGAAGTTGATAATCCCAGGCCCGTGGAAGAAGGCGCGTCCCGCGTTGCCGGGAACGCCGAGAATCTTGTTGTTCGGATCCCTTCCGTATTCGGGGAAGAACGTGTCCGGCGAGAAATACTGGTTCGAATCAGTCTTTCTGGGATCGAAGATCTGAATGGGCTGCCCCGTCCAGTTCGGCTTGTCCACGCCCGAGCACCCGCAAAGCGAGTAGTCTCCTCCGCTGCTCATTCCGATCGGGAAGCCCGTCGTCAGCCGCGTGATTCCTGAAAGGATCCATCCACCGGCCACTGCTCTCGCCAGTCCGGCATTCGGGCCTGGCAGTGCCCACGTGTAGCTGAAGACAAAGTTGTGCGCTATGTCAAACTCAGAGAGTCCCCGGCTCAACTTTGCATTGAACGGGTTGATGTTCTGCGCAAAGGCCGAGGAATCGTCAATTGATTTTGACCACGTGTAAGCGCCAAGGAACTGCACGGATCCCACCCTCTTCTCCATCGTAACTTGCAGCGAGTTGTAGACGGAGTTGGCAATCGTGGCCGTATAGTTGTTACTCCCGAAGTCCAATATGGCGTTCAGGCCCTGTCCGAATGCAAACCGGCCCGAAGTCACGGAATGGGGGCGCGTCCCGTATTGAAAGTTTCCTCCACCCAGGTCGTATGTCGCATCTTCACCATTTCGATCGCAACCCGGTGTCGCCAGACATACGGCTGCTATTCCCGGATTCGCCGAATATCCGGCAATCAGGTGATGCCCGTTTGTCCCGACGTAGGCTAGAGTCAGGAGCGACGAGCCGCCAATCTGCCGCTGGATGCTGAAGTCATAGTGCTGTGAGTAAGGCAGCCGGTTGTTCAGGTCAAACCCGGGCGAACTCGCAATGGGCTGTAGCTGTGCCCAGTTGATCGTTTGCGGATTCGGCACAGTGAAGGGGAACCGCTGGCCGGGACCTCCCGCGGTTTGGCGGTTCTTATACGGCAGGTCATAGTAAACCGGCGTGGGACTCACATAAAACAGACCTGCCGGCACGTCTCCCACTTCGAAGAATTGGGTGAGGTCTTCAACATTCGTGTAGTAAATGCCATAGGAGGCGCGAATGCTCGATTTGCCTGGCCCGCCAAACACCTTGCCGATCAGTCCGCTGCTGAAGCCGGGAGAATACGCGACGCCGATCCGGGGCGCAAAGTTCTTGTAATCGTTGGGAGCCAGCCCTGGCGCCACGCCCGGATCTCCAGGACACAGCCAGCCCTTCGGCGCCGTCGGATAGATCGTCGACTGCACATTAAAGTTGATCGCCTGTATTCTGCAATTGCTCGGCGTCCTGTTCAACTTGTCGCGGAAAAAGGTGCTGGTTTCCCACCTCAACCCGTAGTTGAGCGTCAGATTCGATTTCATCTTGTAGCTGTCTGCCACATAGAGTGCGCCGTATTCTGATCGCGAATCCAGAAATTGCCGGCTCGATTGGATAAAGCCCACAGGCGCCCCAATCAGAAAATCGGCAAAGTCGCTGCCTGTTTCCGAGCCATCAAAATCAAAGACGCCGTTCTGGGCGTAAGTGTTCCTTTCGTTAATCTGAAACCGCTGGTAGTTGCCCCCGAACTTGATGGTGTGCTTTCCCCGAACAGTGGAGAAGTTATCGGACACCTGATAGGTGTTGTTGAACTGGCCGGTTGTGCCGTCCGGCAGACCAAAAGTGACTCCCGTATTGTCCAGAGAGGTTTCAGGGACACCCTGAAGGCTTGGGACCACGGGGATGATGCCTAAACCTCCCGTGACGAAGCCCAGAGAGGCCAGGTCCGACACCAACCCACCCTGCGGCTCGCGCTGGGTCATGGCGGTGCGGAAGAAGGCCGCATGGGCTTCATTCACATTCCTTGATCCAAATGTACGCGTGTTGCTCAGGACGGTTTGCATGGCCTGCTGGGGAGTCGAAGCGGCGAATCCCGGCACGTTCGCAGCAGGGAAAGGATCGAGCAGATTAGTATTGTCCAGAGCATAGTACAATGACCATCGGCCCCAGCCCTCTGTATCGAGGTCTCCGCGTACGGAGAATTTGTCGTCCCGCAGGTGCTGTTTTTGCGCCGTCGTCGAGAACGTCGCACCATCCAACCCGGGAGTTGGCTCGGGAATGTACTGCTCCAGCGCGATAGAAGGCGCCGACCACGCGCTCTGTGGAATGATGCCACCGGGGAAGACGCACTGCGCCGTCGTCGTGCAGGTCGGGGTGTAATACGGCTCGCCGTTATTTACCGTATAACCCAGGCGGGCGCTCAACACGTCGTTCATGCAGCCATTCCCCGGAGCGCACCCTTGTACCACCGCGTTGGGATCGAGCAAGTCAGCCACATTGCCTGCTCTCTGATCCAGAGTGGGCACCGAGATCGCGCCGGTTGAAATCCCGCGTGACTGCCGCGTTCCCTGATAATCTCCGAAAATAAAAAGCCGGTTCTTGATGATCGGCCCGCCAATCGTGCCGCCAAACTGGTTCCGCTTGAAGGTCCCGCGGTCCGGATCAAAGAAGTTACGCGCATCAAACTTCTCGTTGCGAACAAACTCGAACCCGGAACCATGCCATTCGTTCGTCCCGCCTTTGGTCACCACATTGACGATTGCGCCGGAATACTGGCCATACTCCGCCGAGCCGGCGTTGGTGATCACTTTGAATTCCTCGATCGAATCCAGATTGGGCACCAGGCCGGCGCCGTTGTTTCTCCCTTCCTCCACGCTGCCGCCATTCAGCATGAATCCGTTGGCGGCTTCCCTGCCTCCATTCACGGAAAAGTTTCCGGTGTTGCCGGTGCCTGCAACCGGCCGGTCCGTCAATGAACCCTCCCTGGTTTCAGGGACGACTCCAGCCTGGAGCCCCAGCAGATCGATGTAGCTGCGGCCATTGAGCGGCAGAGAGAGCATTTTGCGGCTCTCGATCACGTCGCCCATGGAAGTGTTTTCCGTCGCCACCTGGACCGCCTGGGCCGATACTTCCACCGACTGTTGGGCGCTGCCAATGGCGAGCTTGGCATCCACGCGCAAGGCCTGATTGATCAGCAAAGTGATTCCGCTTTGCACGTAGGTCCTGAAGCCCTTCGCCTCCACCGTAACGCTGTAGTTCGAGCCGACCGGCACCACAGGGAAACCATACGCCCCGCTCGAGTTCGAAACCGTTTTCGTCACCGCGCCCGTCTCGCCGTTACGCACGGTCACAGTCGCCCCTGGCACAGCAGCGCCCGACGGGTCCGTTACCACTCCTGAAATCGATCCCGTGTCAGTCTGGGCTTTCAGTCTTGGAACCGCAGCCACCAGGGTGAAAGCCAACGCCATCAACACGATCTGAAAAAATCGCCCCTGTCTCATAACAAGGTTCCTCCTGTCTTGCTGTCTCAATCAGCCGACTCCGCCATCTGCTCCAGCCTGAGATGCCAGGACACCGTTCCGCAGACAGCCCGTTGCTCATCCGATTCAACGGGCAGTCACCGGGCATTCATCACGCTGAATACATCCGAGACCGACCTTTACCGGGTAGTTTCTCGCGCTGTGAAGGTCAAAAAAGTGATCGCCAATCAACTAGCGAGAAACGGTCCCTTCCCGACGCAGGAGATTCCCCAGGCCGCTCGCTGTAACCTGACGCAGTCCTCGCTGGCAGGCGACTGGCGCACCGCCAGCCCGCCCCTGAGAAAATCGCTCTACGTCAGCCCATCAGCGGCTAATCTATTGGCTCATAGAAGTGATACGCACAAAACGCAGAAAAAATTGCATCCTGTCACCAGATTAAATGCCCGGAGGCTCGCATCGAGCGCACCTGTCCGCATTTCCGTTCGGCCTGATGGGGCTCGCAATACGAGAAAAACCCTCCCGTATATGAAATTTTCGACAAGGATAATCCGCTGTACCGTCCCAGACGTACCATTAGTGCCTTGACGATGTCAAGGAAAATTCACCAGGGTTTTTCTCGCCTTTTGCAACCGGCTCAAAGCCGCCGCACCCCATTCAAATATCCGGCGGTCGTAGCACGATTGGTCTAACATTAGGCACATGCTGTGGCGCCGCTTTCTAAAGAATCACCTCGCGGTTGTGCTCCTCCTGACCCTCAGCGCGGCGGTACCTTCTGTCGCGCAGGCCAATGGCCAAGGGCAACAAGCCGCACTCGCCCATCTTGTTCAGGCTAAAAAGTTTCTCGCTCAGAAGGATTTAAGCCGCGCAAAAGCGGAAATCGAATCGGCAGTCCAGGCTGATCCGACCTACGGTGAAGCCTACGAACTGCTGGGAGAAGTCGAGTTCCAGAGCGGAAACACCGCAGGCGCCATCTCGGCCTTCAATCACGCCGTCAAGCTCCTACCGAAATCTTTCAGCTCGCATTACGGCCTGGGCATGGCCTTCTTGCGAAACAGCCAGGCCGCGGATGGCCTTCAGGAGCTCCGCGCGGCCGTCGCTCTCCGCCCGAACGATGTTGACGCAAACTACAACCTCGGGGTCGTTCTCCTCGATCAGGGCCAGCCCATCGAAGCCATCGACCATTTGCGGAAGGCTCAGGCGCCCGGCGACATCCGGCCCGAGGTTGCTTACAACCTGGTTCGCGCGGAACTGGCCGCAAACCGGCTCGACGAAGCCCGGAACGAGGCCAGGAAGGCGGCCGGGCCTTTGGAGTCGGATTTCAAGTGGCAGGCCTCGATTGGCCAGTTGTTTCTGGAACACCATCAGCCCGGCGACGCCGTCTCGTATCTTTCGCGGGCGCACGCGCTGCAACCCGATTCCTCGGAGGTTCGGCACGCCCTGGCGGCGGCCTGCCTGCAGTCGAACCAGCCTCAGCAGGCCATCACACTCATCAAAGAACCCGCGGCAGCGGAAGATTACTATCTCCTGGCCGGCGCGAACTATCTGCTGCGGCAATACGCCCTCGCGGCAAAGGATGCGGCCATGGCGATCAGCATGGATGCCGGCCAGCCGCAGTATCTGTTGCTCTCCGCTCGCATCGATCAGCACCTTGGCAGGCACGATTCGGCGCTCTCGCTGCTGGAAAAGGCCATCAAGCTCGCCCCGAAGTGGCCCGATCCTTACTACAGCGCCGGCGTCAGCCTCTATTGTGAAAAGCGCTACCCCGAAGCGCGGAAATATCTCGCGGAGTCGCTCAAGCTTCAGCCCGATTCCGCCCGCGCGCTTTTCCTCGTTGCCGTCAGCCTGGCCAGCGAAGGCGAGTATCAGGAGGCTGAGAACAATCTCCGCGAAGCAGTCGAACTAAGCCCCGCCAACGCGCACTTTCGCTACTATCTGGGCGAAATTCTGATGCGGCAAAACCGCCTGGCTGATGCCGAACAGGTTTACCGGCAGGCCATCCGTGTCGATCCGAAATACGCGCCGCTCCATTACCAGCTTGGCAAGCTACTGCTGCGCAGCCATCATCCCGACCTGGCAGCTCAGGAAACCGAAAAAGCCATCAGCCTCGATCCCAATCTGGCTGAAGCCTATTACCAGCTCGTCCAGGCTTACAACAGACTCGGAAATAAAGAGAAGTCCGCCCGCGCCGCCGCCGCCTTCGCCAAACTCAAGACGCAGCCGATTAGCGACAAAGACGTGTTCTACGACAGCGTAAAAAAAGACCTGGGCCTGCCCTGACCCGCCCCGCAAATCACGCAGCCCTCTCCCAGGGGGAGAGACATCTGAGTTATTTGGATCAAGGATTTTTTAGGCATGGTTCAACTCCGGGCCTCCGGAATGGCGGCCGTCAGCCAGAGTGGAGATCGGCGCCGGCGCAGGGCCTCCAGATATTGTTTTTCGTCGTAAGGGGTATGAGTTTGCCAGCACCGATAGAGGATGCGAATCCATTTATAGGCCAAGGCGCGTACGGCGGCGTGGTGCGAAGCGCCTCGCTGGCGCTGGCGGTCGTAATAAGCCCGAGCCCAGAGCGAGCGATGAGTGGAGGCGGCAGCGAATTCGTGAAAGGTTTGGCGCAAGAACTTGGGGCAGGCCATCCGCCAGTGCACCTGGTGCATCTTGCCGCTGGCTTCAGTGATGGGAGCGATACCGGAGAAACGCTGCAATTCCTCGGCGCTCTGGAAGCGGTGGCGATCCGAACCAAAGGCGGCCGCCAGACGCGGAGCCAAAGCCTCTCCGGCACCCGGCAGGCTGCTAAACAGGTCCTGGTCGGGATGCTGGGCAAACAGTTCAGCGAGCGCTTGATCCAGCTTCTCCAGAGCGGCGATCGCCGCTTCGAGCTGGGCGGCCAGTGTCTGCGTCATCAGCGCCGAGGCCTCCACCAGCGCCCGGTCCCGGCTGAGCGGCTGGGCGTGGTCGATCTGCTGGAACAACTGCTTCAGATCTTCCGCCGACAACCTCCGATGGTCGTGATAGAAGCGGCGCAGTTGGGATCGGCTGGCCCCTTGCAGCCCCTCCAGCGTGGGCCAGGTGAGAAGGAACTGGCAGGCTGCCGGGCTGCGCAAGTCTCCGGCCCAGTCCAAAGCTTGCGGGAAGTAGGTTTTCAGCAGGGCCGTCAGGCGGTTAGTCAGACGAGTGCGGTCGGCCACGGTCCGCCGGCGGTGTTCCACCAGCAGGCGCAGCTGCCGCGTCAGCACATCGTCGGGTTGCCAGGCTCGCAGGCGGTCGCGATGCGTGCGCACCAGCTCCAGCAGCAGGCCAGCATCGGTCGGGTCGCTCTTGGCACCGCTGGTAGCAAAGGCCTCGCGGTATCGCGCCAGTCCCTTGGGCGGCACCGGATAGAGCAGCAGAAAATCGTAGCTCATCAGCGCGTAGATCACCGCTCCCCGCGATTGTTCCAGCGCCAGCGCCACCCGGCCCTGCGGAAAACGAGTCCGCAGTCGGGCCATCCAGGCGTGCAGCGCCTCCGGTTTCTGTTCCACCTTGAACGATTCCGCCACATCGGAACCCACCGCTTGCAGACGAATCTCGTGGCTCTGGTCGGCCCAGTCCAGGCCCATCCAAGCTACCACTTCCGGGTTCGAAGCAGGTGCTTCCATTTCGATCCTCCTCGGCGAAGACGCCAGAAAACGCCGGTTCGGACCACGCGCAGCCCTTATAGCAGAGTCATCGGCATGACCACATCTGAGTATGCGTTCCGGGTCCGAACGTCCCGCACGGCTCGAAGCTCTCTCCCCAGTCGTCGAACGTCGGGGTGCCCGGTTCGTAGCCGTGCGAGGCGTTTCCTCCTTCCGCCTTTTTATCGCTTTGGAGATCTTCTGTCCAGACTCCAACATGGCGCCTTTTCCATTGATGAGGTTCCGGTTGCCTTCGGCACCCGGCTTACAACTATAAGGGTG
>DASUJZ010000065.1:0-5923 GCA_036278995.1 Terriglobia bacterium
TGACGCGATATCGCCGCTGACAGTCAAGTCGATGTCGGTCATTTGTCCCGGGAAAATTCTGGAGATCTCGTTATCAGAGCGAACTTGAGGATCGTTCTTTGAGAAAAAGAAGTTCTCTCCCACCTGCGGCTTCAAATCTACAGAATGCAGGAACACCATGGCCACGATAGCGGTGATTCCGAGGCACACCAACGCCGGGAAGAAGCGGAGCAGCATTGCCACGACCAGCACGCCGAGTTTGCGCTCCGAAGCCATGCCCTACCTTGATTTATACCGAACCGAAAATCTCGACGCCGAGGACCGGGTCGCCAAGCGTTGCATCCAATTTTTATATATGTGTTGCACTCCGTCCAGTTCACGCGCCGGCACGCGAAATCGATCTTCGCACTGCTGCTCGCCTTCGCCCCGATGACGGTGTCGCTCATGCGACACCACCATGCAATGTCGACTGGTTCGTCAGGAAGAGCGGTTCATGAGACTCTTACCGTTGCACGCGCATTGAATCCTTCTCCAAAACTCTGGCTGGAGCTCAGCGAAAGCGTCGTAGCTAATCCATCCACAAAGTGAATTTAGAACAACCGACGCTTTCTTGCGAAGGAACAGGAAAGGAACAATAGCAGTTCCTGCGCACCTTTGTGCTCCTTCGCCTTCCCTGGAATTCTTTGAAATCATCCGCTTAGCTGTTTTCGCTAGCCCTGAAAAGGCTGGCGTCGGCGGTTCAACTCCGTCCCGCGGCACCATCTTGTCAACAACTTGCCGGATTCATTTATCCATCCCTGAGCATAGAATGGGACAATCAACGAGGTACGCCAATCGGACGTCGTAGAATCTGTTGGAGCCTGGGTCTTCTGAACAGCAGATCCAAGCAACCGGACGGCATTTTTTGGCTGTGACGGAGCTCGGCATGTACCACGGGATTCGGCAGGCTGGGGTACAATTCTCACAAGCTCTGGGACCCGGAGAAACTGCACATGGAAAAAAGCCTGTGGACCGGGCAAAGTGGTTTCGCAAGAGTTTTCCTGCTGATTGTGCTTGCCATCGTCCTTTACTTTGTGGGACGCATCCTCAAACCATTCTTTCCGGCGCTCGCTTGGGCGGCGATTCTGGCCACCGTTTTTTACCCCATTTACCAGTGGGCTGAGCGCCGACTGCCCAGGCGGGAACTCGCCAGCGTCTTGTGTTGCGTGCTGCTGACGGTGGCCATTATTCTTCCGGTCGTGTGGCTGTTTTTCCTGATGGCCGGCGAGTCCGTCAAGGCATACAAATCGCTGGAAGGCGTGATCAGCAGCGGCGTCCCGGCGAAGATTGCCGCTATCCACAATTCCTCCGCGTACCAAAAGGTAGAGGACTACCTCCATGGAATGGGCCTGCCCGAGCCCGATATTGGGGCTACCGCGATGCGGGCCGTCCAGGCAGCCAGCAGATTTCTGGTGCAGCACAGCGCCTCGGTGCTTTCCCGCTTTATGAACTTCATCGTGCAACTTTTTGTGATGCTCTTCGCCCTCTACTACCTTTTTCTGCATGGGCCTCTTATCCTGCGCGAGTTGCGCAGCCTGGTTCCTTTTCGGCCGGAGTACGAAGAAAGGATCATTCAGAGATTCACGGGCGTGGTTCATGCCACGTTCACCGGCAGCCTCGCGGTCGCTCTGGTTCAGGGCGCGCTGGGAGGGCTCGCATTTCTGGTGTTCGGAATATCCTCGCCTCTGCTTTGGGGAGCGACCATGGCCCTGATGTCGCTGGTGCCGGTGCTGGGGACAGCTTTGATTTGGGGGCCGGTGGTTATCTTTTACCTCGTGACGGGCTCGGCGCTGAAAGGGCTTCTGATGCTGGTGGTGTTCGGGGTGGTAGTCGGCTCGGTTGACAACATTTTGAAGCCGATTCTGATCCAGCGCGGAATGGAGATTCACACCCTCTGGGTATTTATCAGCATCATCGGCGGGCTCAGCGTCTTCGGCTTTCTGGGCCTGGTTCTGGGGCCATTCCTTTTCACGGTCCTGGTGACTCTGCTTGAAATTTATAAAGTTGAGTTCGGGAGCATGGCTATCCAGAAACCCATGCTCTGAACTCTGCTCCAAAAAGACCGCAGCACTCGCGGCTGAATTCAGCCAACCGAGCAAGTCTGCGCCGAGCATGCCAAGAGCCATTCCAGTGGCTGCATCTGATTGACCTTTCCTGAATGCGGTTGATAAGATGACGTTGGTTAGAGCAATGGAGGGACTATGGATCGATATACGCGCCACCAACTGAAGCAGGATGACTTCTCGGAAAAGATCGAGGCGCTCCAGATCTTTGCCGAGGAGCACCTGAAGGAGATCATTGTGGTCACCGTGGCTGTGCTCGTGGTGGCCGGCGGGGTGTGGTGGATCAAAAGCTACTACGCGGGACGGGAGGCTGCTGCGAATACCGAATTGCAGGCCGCCATCACCACCTTCCATGCGTATGTCGGCAGCAGCCAGCAGGGAGCACTGACGGGCGCCGGCGAGACATATCCCACCGCTGAGGCGAAATATCAAAAGGCCCTCGTGCAGTTTTCTGAAGTCGTCAGGAAATATCCCAGCACCAAGGCGGGAGGATATGCCCTGGTGCAGATGGGAGTCTGCCAGTCGCAGTTGGGCAACGACGCAACCGCCATCAAGACTCTGCAGAACGCCAGCCAGAACTCCAACGAGGAGATTGCTTCCCAGGCGCGGTTTGCATTGGCCGGGGTTCTGGCCAAAACCGGCAAGGCGCAGGAGGCTGCCAAAATTTATCAGAACCTTGCCGACCATCCTACAACCATGATTCCTCGCGCCACGGCGCTGCTGGCCATGGCTGACGTTTACCGGGCTACCCAGCCGAAGCGTGCTCGCGAAATTTATGAGCAAGTCCAGAAGGAATACGGCTCTGACAACGTGGTGGCCGAGTCGCTCAAGCAACAGCTCGCCAGCTTGCCTCAGTAGCCCGATCCCCTGGGGGCGCTTTGTCCGGTAATCTCTCCTCACCCTGCTTGCAACTTCCACTGGAGCCTCTCGTGATAAATTCTGAGTGGGAGCCTGGCGCGTCGCCCAACCGGCGAGCCGAGTTTTCCACCCCGTGCGAGGACCGCTGCTGATGTCCGAAATCGAAAGGGAAACGCTTGATGCTGACGTCGTGATCGTGGGCGCGGGCCCCGCGGGACTCAGTTGCGCCTTGCGCCTGGCCCAGTTGATCGAGGATCGCAATGCGGATCCCGCTCCCGGCGCGGCGTTGTCACCGGAGAACATCTACGTCCTGGAAAAAGCGGGCGAGATTGGCGCCCAGTGCCTTTCCGGGGCCGTTCTCGACCCGCGCTCACTACGCGAACTGGTTCCGGACTTTGAGGCGAAGGGCGCGCCGTTGGAATCGCCGGTGACGGATGACGCCGTCCATTTTCTGACGGCTTCAGGCCAGTGGAAGCTGCCCGTTACTCCTCCTTTCCTGCAGAACCACGGAAACTATATTGTCTCGATTAACAGGCTGACGAAATGGCTTGGAAGCCTGGTTGAAGCGGCGGGGGTTAATCTTTTTCCTGGCTTTGCGGCTTCTGAAATAATTTTTGACGGCCGCCGGGTGGCGGGCGTGCGGACCGACCATAAAGGCATCGACAAGGACGGCAATCCCAAATCGAACTTCCAACCCGGGTATGAGCTGCGAGCGAAGGTGACGGTTTTTGCGGAAGGCACCCGCGGCTCGCTGACCAAGCAGCTTGTCCGCGAACTGGGGCTCGATAGCACGGCAAACCCCCAGACCTACTCGCTGGGCATCAAGGAACTGTGGCAAGTCCCCGCCGGGCGCATTCGGCGCGGGCAGGTGATCCACACTGCCGGCTGGCCGCTGCGCGCGCGGCAGTTTGGCGGCGGCTTTATCTACGCGCTCGAAGAGACGGTGCTTTCCGTCGGCCTGGTGGCGGGGCTCGATTATGAGGACCCGCGCTTTGACGTTCACAACAGTTTCCAGCAATTCAAGACGCATCCATTTGTGAAAGGTCTGATCGAAGGCGGTGAGTTGCTCCGCTACGGCGCGAAGACGATTCCTGAGGGCGGGTACTTTTCGATTCCGATGACGGCAACCGATGGCGCAACGATCATCGGGGATGCCGCCGGCTTCATGAATGCACAGCGGCTGAAGGGAATCCACCTGGCGATTAAGACCGGTATGCTGGCGGCGGAGACGGTCTTCGACGCTCTTGCGCGGCAAGACTGCTCGCAGCCGGCACTGAGCCGGTTTGAAACCAAGTGGCGCGAAAGCTGGGTGCACGACGAGTTGTGGAAGGTCCGCAATTACCGACAGGGTTTTGAGCACGGCTTCTGGCCCGGAATGCTGCACGCCGGTTTGCAGATGATCACGGACGGGCGCGGCGCCCGGGCACGCTATCCGCTGCGAAAAGATCACGAACACATGAAGCGCCTGGCTGAGCTGCCGCCCAACGGGCCCGCAAAGATCAGGCCTGACGGCAGGCTGACGTTCGACAAGCTTTCGGACGTTTACCGCTCCGGAACCCAGCACGAGGAAGACCAGCCCTGCCATCTGAAGATTGCCGATTTCGACATCTGCCACAACCGCTGCACGCAGGAATACGGAAATCCCTGCCAGCACTTCTGCCCGGCGGCAGTGTACGAGATGGAAGATGACGCGGACGGGGCCGGACGGCATCTGAAGATCAACGCGTCGAACTGCGTGCATTGCAAGACGTGCGACATCTCCGACCCTTATGAGATCATTACGTGGGTGACGCCGGAAGCCGGCGGAGGCCCTCGCTATGATCGGATGTGAACTCCGTTTGACGCTTGCACAGCGGCAAGCGCGTGGCGCGGCAAAATCGGCCGATTCGGAACTGGAATGATGGCAAATGCACCGGAGGAATTCGTAACGACTGTGGGCGGCGAAGACGGGGGCGAAGCTCGCGAGCAGTCCGCCGATCTCGCGGAGAATCCCCGCGAGTTCACCCTGTGGCAGCGGTTCCAAATCCTTAGTGCAGGCTGGATAGGCTATCTGGCGGTGCTGGTGATTGGCCGCACGCTGCGCTGGCATGTCGAGGGCTGGGAAAACTGGGAAGCGGCGAAGCGCGCGGGCAAGGGCATTATCTATACGTTTTGGCACCGCGAGATTTTCTCCGCGTGCTGGTTCTGGC
Organism: Terriglobia bacterium; assembly: GCA_036278995.1. Lineage (GTDB taxonomy): Bacteria > Acidobacteriota > Terriglobia > UBA7540 > UBA7540 > SCRD01. Next base: position 5,129 of record DASUJZ010000065.1, read on the forward strand.
GCCGGCGCGGCATCGTGGTGATGACCAGCCAGAATTTCGACGGCGAATACATTGCGCGCATCATCGAGAGGCACGGCTACGGAGCGTCGCGCGGATCGAGCAGCCGGGGCGCCGGGCGCGCGCTGGCGGAGATGGCGCACTGCCTTCGCTCGGGACGCGATGCGGCATTCACCATCGACGGGCCGCGGGGCCCCAGGTTTGTGGCCAAGCGCGGTTCGGTGATTTTGTCGCGCTCGACCGGGGCATCCGTTCTCTGCTTTCATATCGCACTCAAACGCGCCTACGTCTTCCGCAGGACCTGGGACCAGGCTCAGTTTCCGCATCTGTTCAGCCGAGCCGCCATCTTTATCGCCCCGCCGATCGCGGTGCCCGAAGGCGCCGACGAAGCCGAACAAAACCGCAAGCGGGAAGAAGTCCAACGGGCGCTGGACGAGTTGCGGCGTCGGGGCGAAGCGTGGGTGGCGGCGGGTTGACTAGCCGGACGCGATTGCGGGCATTTGGAAACAGTCGGGGAGTGCTAAAGGGAGTGGCTGGCGACCGCTCTTCGAGGAGATCTGTCAGTTTCCCTACTCAATCACGGAGTTCGCCGGCGTTCTATTTTCAATGAGATCGCTAGCTTTGTTTTTCCGGTTTGTTTTCGGTTTGTTTTTTCCACAGGCACGTGTTTTCAACAACTTCTCCGCTTTGTTTTCCGGTTTGTTCCGGTTTGTTTTTTGGGCCGATCCTTTGTTTTCAGCAACTTCTCCGGTTTGTTTTTGAAAAAAGGTATTCTTTTTGTCGTTTGCTGCCGCCAAA
>DASUJZ010000066.1:0-4188 GCA_036278995.1 Terriglobia bacterium
TGGTAGGCCTGGAGGGATTCGAACCCCCGACCCACGGTTTAGGAAACCGTTGCTCTATCCTTCTGAGCTACAGGCCCGCGCAGTTTGCGTGCTGAAATAGCTTAGCACAGGCAGAGTGAAGTGAGCCTCACCACCTGCCCCGAAGCGGCGCAGCATTTGGATGCGAGCTTCGTCGTTTCCCGAGACTCCGAAGCTGAGCGCCGAATCCAGCAGCTCACGCGTGGTGCGGCTGGACCCCGACTGATCGCGCACCTATCATGCTCCAACACTTCCGCGACGGTCATTTTGCGAACGGAAGCCGGGTGCAGCGCCGCCGTTTCCAAGTGCCCCGCGAATTCGAGTGCCTCCAATCTACGCCATTTGCCTTATACTGTTGCCGCGCGCCCGGTGTGGCCAGGTCGCGCGTTGCGCCGTTCGGAGGGCTCCCAATCACCCGGAAGGTTCCGGCGCCTGGCGCCGCCCAGAAGTGGAATCTCCGATCACCCAATCGGGATTGACAATAATGGCTATCCTCGACCAATTCAGACTGGACGGAAAAACCGCGCTGGTGACCGGCTGCCGCCGCGGGATCGGCAAAGCGATTGCTCTGGCTCTCGCCGAGGCCGGAGCCGACATCATCGGCGTCAGCCGATCCATGGAAAATTCCGGCAGCGAAATTGAGCGCGAAGTTCTCGCCCGCGCGCGCAAGTTCAAAGCTTATGCCTGCGATTTTGCGGACCGCAAAAGGCTTTACGACTTGATCGAGCAACTCACAAAAGACTTTCCGGCCATCGACATTCTCGTGAACAACGCCGGGACAATCCTCCGCAAATCTGCAACCGAATACCCCGACGAATACTGGGACACCATCATGGAAGTGAACGTGAACTCACAGTTCATTCTGACTCGTGAAGTTGGGAAGCGCATGGTTGAAAGAGGTAATGGCAAAATCATCTTTGTCGCATCGCTGCTGACCTTTCAAGGCGGAATCCTGGTCCCCGCATATGCGGCGAGCAAGGGAGGAATCGGGCAACTGACCAAGGCTCTCGCCAACGAATGGGCCGGCAAGGGAGTCCAGGTGAACGCGATCGCTCCGGGTTATATCAGCACCGACAATACGTGTGCGCTGCGAAGCGATCCTGTGCGCAGCAAGGCGATCCTCGATCGTATACCGGCGGGAAGATGGGGAGAACCCGAAGACCTCCAGGGCTTGGCAGTCCTTCTTGCTTCCCCAGCTTCCGACTACGTGAACGGGTCGGTGTTCATTGTGGACGGAGGCTGGATGGCGAGATAAAATAGCCGGCCCGCACATCCACTTCTGCTGCGCTTGCGTCATCGGCGAGGGCCGACGCTGTCAATGCGACCGGCCCTCGAATGTCTCCAGGGTGCTCTGAACAAAATTACCTTGTCTGGACACTGCTGTCGCCGGTGACGCGGAACTGCATGCGGGTTCCGGACTCGAGCCGCAGATCACCGTTGCGCGTGCTCAAGGTCGAGTTCGTTCCGGCTGACGATTCGGCTGAAGCAGTTGATGCAATATGAATCTGGCGCACAGGAGTTGCCAGCCCAAGACTCGAACTGGCTCCCAAGGTGTTCTGAGTTGTGGCGCCGACTGCGCCGCCGGCCGTTCCCAGAGTCGATCCCGCTGCACCTACGGTTGATCCCACTGTTGAACCCACGGCGCCACCGGCCGCGCCAAGCACTCCGCGTCCACCACCGCCGCCTACAGGAGCTGCGATAGGAGTCTGCATCGGAGCCATCCCCATCGATTCCGATTCTTCGGCCTGCCCGCTGCCGCTTGCAGCAAACACCGAGGTGAGAACGGTATTCAATTGCGTCGTGGAGTTGCCCTCGACGAGCTGATCGAAGGCCACGCCCAGGCTCGAACCGCTCTTGCCGTTCAAGCTGTTCCCGACGCTGGTGACGTGTCCGACAAGCCTGTCGCCTTTATGCACGACGATTTTGCCGTGCTGCTTCACGTTCTTCATAACCCTGGCCTCCACCTTGTCGCCTTCCTTCGCCTTGCCGGCATCGATGTTTGACATCAGCTCCGCGGAGATTTTTGTTCCATTCCTGATTTCCGCCGATTGCCCTCTGGTTGAAGCCGCCGCTGCAGTGGAACTGGCGGCGCTGGCTGCCGAGGCGGCGCCAGCCTGAGATTGCCCCGGCGTCACGCCCCAGCCAAACTGAACAGTGGCCGCAATCATTACGGCGCATGAAAGCATCGTTAAAAATTTAAGCTTTTTCATCGCTATCCTCCAGCAGGTGGTGTTGTTGAATTCGCTTGATTCCTGGGGTCTCAATCGATCAGTCCCCGTCGGCAGGATTGCAGCCTCAGTACCATATCGGCCTTCCTGTAAGTTGCTGATATATGGGGTGCAGATTGCCAACCCGTTCGGTCCGGCGTGAAATATTGACCCATGGCATTGTAGATTCTTCCACGTTATATAGAAGATAATCCTAAGCTACCAAACTCCAGAAGGCTTCAATCTCCCGCTCGTCTAAGCTTGAGCGCCACGCCTTCGGCGTAGGGCGGCGAGGCGAGAGTGAGCACGCCTGCACCATGGCTTATCTCTTCTGATTTCTCGACTGCTCCGTTGAGCGGATTGATCCAATCCGCGGAGTAACGGCCGGCCGGAACGTTGCAAAGCAAAGTCGTGCCAGGGCTGCCGCCATCAACGTAAACCGCATACGCTTTGCCGGGCTGAGCAAGAGCGTATACTCTGGCGGCGACGCCCACAGCTTTGATGACCCGGTTGTCCGGTCGCATGTGAACGAAGTCGAAGCTCTCGATAAATTTCTTCAGAATCGAAAGCTGCGCCTGCAAAGAGTGGCCGCCGCCGCCCGGCTGCGTACTCGGAAAGTCGAACGTGCCGTCCTCCTGACCCACGGTGAATGAATAATCGAGATTGTCGTAAACGGCGCCGCCGGCGAGAATGAAGTCCCAGCCTTCCCTGCGGTATGCGGTATCTGCAGTGCCGCGAAAACCGGTCTCATCATCCGAGATCACCCGATTCAGCCCGGAGTTCTGGGCCACGCTCTCCGGCGGACGCGAGTAGTGGAAATTGAAGATGGAAACAGACGGATTGGGTGCTTCAATTATCTTCGAGCCGTTTGCAATGTTCTGGGCAATCAGGTGCTGCGCCGCAAAAGCCGCCTCAGTGCGTTTGATGGTTTCGGCAATATGATTCTGCCAGGCGATGGTGACGCCGCCGAAGTAGGGCTCATTGCAGATCTCATAGTACACGTTGTCGAAGTTGCGAAGCTCTGTGACGATCTTGCGGACCATGGCGTCCTGAATCGTAAGCAGCGGCCCATTATCGAGCGTCAGAGCTTTAGTCCTGGGAAGATCGCCAATGCCCTGGATGTTGTTGCCTGCCTTGATAGGGCTGAGGTCCCACTGCTGGTCATGGTAGTACGGGCAGAACAAAACCATTTCCACGACGATGCCGCGCTCGCCGGCTTGCGCGACAAAATCCTTCAAGCGGTGAAAGTAGGCAGCATCCCACCTGGTGAGATCAAATTTGTTGCCGCCGCCCGCATAGCCCGGCTGGGTGCTTCGGGCCCAGGGACAGATGAAACGCTGGGGAGCCGGAGCCAGCGTGTTGCGGGCAATGTTGAAAGCGGCGAAGTCTTCAACATAAACGCCGGAGAAGAGCCGCGTGAGATTCAATCCATGCCTCTGGAGTTCGTCCAGGTAAAGTGGGTAGTAGAAGTCCAGGTTCATCACTGCGCCGTAGTGCTCGGTGGAGGTAATCAGCACCGTGGGCTTGCCACGAAAGAGGAAATAGTGCGGGTTTTCGGGATTGAGTGAAATCGGTTTTGGCGGTGCAGGCGACGCTGCGGACAGAGGTTGAACTGGCGCAACTCCTGTGATGGACGCGAGCAACACAACAAGGAGCATGAGTGCATGCTTTCCGCACCCCCCAGTTCCCGCGGCAGCGGGTTTCCTGGTTCTGGTTTCCATTCCTGCTTTTGCCTCCCTCACCATAGTGGCCCACGCTGAAGATCGCGCGAATTCGACTGCAATCATCCTGCCGCCTCGACTCAAGGTAGTCCCAATGCCGCAGATTTTTGCAATTCCAATGACTTCCTCCGTTATAGTTTTAGGTCATGTTTCCGGAATATCCAGCGGCCCTGGTGACGGGCGGTTCGCGAGGCATCGGCCGCGGCATCTGCCTCAGCCTGGCGCGAGCAGGGTTCGGCGTG
>DASUJZ010000067.1:0-9507 GCA_036278995.1 Terriglobia bacterium
CAGCGGGCCGTGTGGCCGGCAGCGACCGGGCGCTGAGCCTCAACCTGCGCAGAGATCCAACTGTAAGTTTTTTCCAGGCCGGTCTTAAGGGGCTGGGAAGGCGCCCAGCCGAGTTTCTCGCGAATCAGATGATTGTCAGAATTGCGGCCGCGGACGCCGAGAGGGCCGGAAATGTGCTTGATGCTGAGCTTTTTGCCGGCGATCTCCATAATGGTCTGCGCCATGCCGTTGATGGTGACCATCTCGTCGGAGCCGATATTTACCGGTCCGGCAAAAGTGCCTGACTTCATCAGGCGGGATATTCCCTCTAGGCACTCATCGATATAGAGGAATGAGCGGGTCTGGAGGCCGTCGCCCCAGATTTCAATCTCGCCGCCGTCAGGCTGTTCCGCGACCTTGCGGCAGAGAGCGGCGGGGGCCTTTTCGCGTCCGCCGCACCAGGTGCCTTCAGGGCCGAAGATATTGTGGAAGCGGGCCACGCGCGCATCCAGCCCGTGGTTCCTGGCGAAGGCGAAATAGATGCGCTCGCTGAAGAGTTTCTCCCATCCATACTCGCTGTCCGGCGCGGCCGGGTAGGCGCTGGATTCCGCGCAGTTGGGATTATCAGGGTCTTCCTGGTTGTAGGCGGGATACATGCAGGCGGAAGAGGAATAGAAAACCTTCTTGACTTTGCGCTCGACGCCGAAGCTGGCCATGTGGAGATTGATCATGCAGGAATTGTGCATGATTTCGGCATCGTTCGCGCCGCTGAAGACGAAGCCCGCGCCGCCCATATCGGCCGCGAGCTGGTAAGCCTCATCAAACGGGCGGTCCAGAATCTTCTGCCAGGTTGCGGGTTCCCGAAGATCGCCCTGGACAAAACTGTCGGCTGCCGTGGGACTGAATTCCGGCCGTTTGAGATCAACGCCTCGGACCCAATATCCTTCCCGCTTGAGCCGCCTTACCAGGTGGCTGCCGATAAACCCTCCTGCACCGCATACCAACGCTTGCTTCGCTGCCATAGAAGCCTCCTCGTCGAGTTTATCCCTGCCCCATTCTATTTTCTCACCTTCGGCGCGAAATTGGCACAAAGAATGCTTCTCGTGCCGAGATTACGAAAGCTGGCGGCAGGCGGCAATCCACCTGCGCATCAGGTAAGCCGTTTGATGGGAATTATTTATCAGCGAGTTAATGCCGGGGGCGGGGAAACAGGCGTCATCAAAAGGTGCCATTCGTTGCAAGACAGGGTTTTCAATAGGTTACAGGTTCTCAGGGCTGGCTTCAGGCGATTGACATAACGCTTGAAGTATGGGACATTCCACTTCGGAGATGCAATGAAACAAGGTGACGGGGCAAGAGGGAAGTCGGTGGTGATTATTGGGGCGGGGCCGGCGGGGCTGACGGCGGCGCTGGAATTGTCGAGGCATAACGTGCCGGCAACGGTGCTGGAAGCCGACAAGCAGGTGGGCGGGATTTCGCGCACGGTGAACTACAAAGGATATCTGTTTGACATCGGCGGGCACCGCTTTTTTACAAAGTGGGACGAGGTGAACCGGATCTGGAAGGCGACGCTGGGAGAGAAGTTTTTGCAGCGGCCGCGCCTGTCGCGCATCTATTACCGCAGAAAATTCTTCATGTATCCGCTGGTGGCGAAAAACGCGCTGCTGGGGCTGGGGCCTGTCGAGAGCGTGCGGATTCTGCTGAGCTACTTTCGCTCCGCAGTGTTCCCGACGCCCAAGGAAGACAATCTGGAGGAGTGGGTGTCAAACCGCTTCGGAAAGCGGCTCTATCAGATCTTCTTCAAGACCTATACGGAGAAAGTGTGGGGCGTGCCGTGTACGTCAATCCAGGCGGAGTGGGCGGCCCAGCGAATCAAAGGGCTCTCGCTGATGGGGGCGGTGAAGAATGCGCTGTTCCCGTCAAAGACGCCCAAGGCCAAGACGCTGATCGACCGGTTCAATTATCCCGAGCGGGGCCCGGGGCAGATGTGGGAGACCCTGACGGAGCAGCTTGAGCGGGAAGGCTATCCGGTGCTGATGGAGCGGCCGGTGGTGCGCATCTGCCACGAGGGCGGGAGCGTGAAGCGGGTGGTTACGCGCGGGGCGCATGGCGAGGAGAGCTTTGAGGGCACGGACTTTGTGAGCTCGATGCCCGTCCGCGACCTGATGAACGCGCTCGATCCGCGGCCGCCGGAAGAAGTGCTGCGGGCGGCGAACAACCTGCGGTACAGGGACTTCCTGATCGTGAGCCTGGTGGTCAATCGCAAGGAAGTGTCGCCGGACAATTGGATCTACGTGCATGAGCCGGGCGTGAAGGTGGGGCGCATTCAGAATTTTAAGAACTGGTCGCCGGCCATGGTTCCGGACTCGGCGAAGACCTGCCTGGGAATGGAGTACTTCGTTTTTGAAAATGATGAGCTGTGGGCCAGCGCGGATGACAAGCTGGTCGAGATGGCGAAGCGCGAGATTGCCCAGCTTGGGCTGGTGCGGCCGGAGGAAATTGAAGACGGCACCGTGGTGCGAATGCGGAAGGCCTACCCGATGTACGATCCGGGGTGGACGGAGCGCATTGAGACCATCCGGGAATATGCGCGCACCAGCCTGCGGAACCTGCAATTCGTCGGCAGAAATGGGATGCACAAGTACAACAACCAGGACCATTCGATGATGACGGCCCTGTGCGCCGCGCAAAATATCTGCGGGGCCGAGCACGACATCTGGGCCATCAACAGCGAGCCGGATTATCACGAGGAAGTGAAAGAATCCGAGTCCCGCCCCAAAGGAGCGCAGGTGGAGAGCGTGGCTACGTGAAGGCGACTTCGCCCCGGCGAGCAGGTCATGATCGCAACCGAGGATGCACTAAATTATGCCCTTCGGCTTCGTAGTTTTGCGCGGAGAAGCCGCTTCTGCTCTGGCGTGGACCTGCTAGCGCTCCCTAACGAAGAGAAGACTGAGGCGATCCTGGTAAACCTGCTTCCACTGGGGCGAGGCGCTCAACAAAGCCGCTTGCACGGTACCTTGAGGGACCAGGCAGGAGTCAATATCATACTTGCGCAGCAGGGCCCACAATCCCTTTTCCGTCCATGATGCGGCCAGATAATCGCGGAAAACCGCCCCGTGCTCATAAAGATTGAGCCGCCCATCGATGAACACCTTACGAGCGGGTCCGAGATTGAACATCAGAAAGCTTCCCCAATCGTAGTAAGTGTACGTCCGCTGGATGTCCGGGCGAGAGCCCAGGAAACCGGCCGCATCAACCGGCGCAATGCGCTTCGTGACCCGCTGCAGATTCGATTCTGAGGGAAAGAGACCGATGACTCCTGCCAAAATCCAGGCCATGAGCAGGGCATTCATCAGAGTCCGCTCTTTCTGAACGTGGCTACCAGGGAGCCAACGGGCAAATAGCTCTGCCAAAAAAGGCGCAAAGACCGGGACGAAAAGCACGATGACTCGCGCGTGGAGTAATGTTTCCGCGGCGGCGAAGGCCAGAAGGATCAAATCCGGCAACTGGCACTTCAGCCGGCGGGTGAGGATTGCGCCGCAAAATAGCAACACACAGGCAAGAAGCATCGCGCCATAGAGGCTGAACAGGGGCAAAGGCTGGAACTCCGTCACAATTTTCGTGCTGAGGGGCTGCACAGACATGAACTGAAACGGGAAAATGGCCAGCCGAATTCCGTAAGGCGTCACCAGCGAGGCCAGCCCGCAGAGTAAGATGGTCAGTCCCAATTGGCGGCGCTGTGCAGGCGTCCAGGGCTTTGACCAGACCCCTGCGGCGCGAAAAGAGAGGCTGCCGCCCACCAAATAGATGGCGAGCGCGCCAAAGCCCAGAATGAATGAACCGTGAGTGTTGACCCAGATCAGAAAAAGCGGTGGAAGCGCCCACAAGAGCTTTGGACGGCCCTGCCGAAATCGCTCCAGGCTAATCAGCGTGACCAGCAGAAACACATAACCTGGCAATTGGGGCCGAACACTGAATGACAGCGCAGCCAGCGGCAAGAGCAACGCGCAAGCTAGAAACGCCGCAGTAACGTCCCGGCTCCTCAGGTAACAGTAGTAGAAGAGCAGTATTAATACTGCGCCGGCCAATACGGTAAGGAAAACAAGCAGGCCCCGCATAGCTCCGATTCTCCATGCGGCGGCCATAACGATTTCTCCAAGCCACTCGTAGGCAATCCACGGCTTGCCGGCCATCGTAAAGGAATAGACATCCGCTTGGGGCCAGGTATGGGTGGCGAGCATCTGCCTGCCTAACGCGAGATGCCACCAGGTGTCGCCTCGAATCCAGAACTGCGAAGCTGCTGATGGGTTTGCAGATACTTTTCCCATACCTGCCGCGATGGAAATGAACGCCCCGGCCACTAACAACGTGCCTAGGACGGCCGGAAACGAAAAGATCTTTCGGGCCAGGTTTGGGAGCAGGCCGCCCGCGCCGGTTCTGTCGCTTTGTCCACTTCGAGAAGCAAGCATAGCGATAGCCGATTCAGTATGTTGCCGTCCGCCTTAGAGCCATCGAAGCCTTCCGGACCAATGCGTATTTCGGTGGCTCGCGGCCCCAGCCATGTTACGCTACCACGGACGAGTTTCGAACGGAACTGGAGGCGCTCAGTTGGCAGCAATCGCCGAGCGACTAATTCAGCGGAAGAAATTGACATGGAATCGGGGGTATGGGACATTGGCTCCCGGTAAGTGTTTTGGGCCCACAGAGTGGAGTAGAGTAGAACGGGAATCGTACGATGAAAAGCTCTCTGACGGCAGCAGAATACGAGCTGGAAGACACGTATTGGTGGTTTGTGGGACGCCGCGCGATTATCGATAGCATTCTGCGCCGATTTGCGTCCGGATGCAGGTTCGCCGTCGATGTTGGCTGTGGAACGGGCCGCAACCTGGCGATACTGGCCCAATACGCGGACACGGTCGCCGGTCTTGACCGTTCCATGGCCGCGCTCTCCATCGCTGTCTCGCACGGGTTGGCGGCAGGCTGCGTTGATGGCCATTCACTGCCGCTGGCAGATGAGTCGGTGGACTTGCTGACGGCTTTTGACGTACTGGAGCACATGGATGACGATGTCCGCGCCCTCGAAGAATTCAATCGTGTTCTTCGGCCCGGAGGACTGCTCCTGGTTACGGTCCCGGCGTACCGGTTTCTGTGGAGCGAGCATGACGAGGCACTGATGCATCGTCGGCGGTACGTAGCATCCGAGTTGCACATGAAGCTCAACCGGACGGGATATGAGGTTATTTTCCGGAGCTATGCTGTATTCTTTTGTTTTTTCCCCATCCTGTTCTATCGAATGTTCCGTGGTTTATTCCCCAAGGATGCAATGTCACCCAAGGCCTCGCACGTTGTCCTGCCGCCCTTACTGAACAGGCTTTTCACGTGGATGCTGCAGACCGAAGGACTTTTGATGAGGTTCGTCCGTTTGCCCTGGGGAACGTCGGTCGTCGCGTTATCCCGAAAGCAACCTGTTGCCGGCCAGATGCCTACAGTCTACAGCACAGAAGCGATGGACACGCTCCAGAGTCGACCCGCCGAGCTGGTCTGATTAGGCGACCGACCGCACGTCAGGCGGGGCTCCACGCGAATGTCATCGGCGAGTCCAGGTGACAGCTCAAAACCTGCGATCAGCGTCTGGGCTTATGGCAAATCAACAGGTTGTTCAGGCCGAATTCAAATTTCCGATGCTGCAAGTCAATAAATCCGATATCGGCGAGCATTGAGAGCAGCCTTGGAATCGGTATGCGAGATTGATGCTCGTCACTTTCCATTTCTTTGCTGATGAGGCCGATGGCGTGCAGCAGGTCCAAAGCGGGGTCGATCACGGCTTGGGGCCACGTCATGATCAGCGACCCGCCAGGAGTCAGCATGCGATAGACGTCAGCTAAGAGCGGTTGGGGATTGGCTAAGTGTTCGAGAACAGCAAGCATGACAGCATGGTCGAACTGCTCGCCCTTGAACGGAAGCCCTCGAGTGATATCGCCTCGCACGACGTATATTCCTGTTGGGGCGTGACGAAGCTGATCGTCGATGCCAACCGCAAGGCTGATCCGCGCGCCAGCTCGATGCAGGAACCGAGCGTCAAGGCCGCAGCCAATATCACAAACACGCGTCTGAGGCCGGACGTGAGGGAGGGCGGCACGGAAACGAAGCCAGGCTACAACACGATCGAAGGCGGTGTAGGACACTTTATCGGCGCCTCAACCCCAGGATGCTGAGAAAAAAACTGCTGCAGACGATCTGGACGCCGAGGGCAACGGCGAAAACGGCAGGCATGACGATGCGGAGCATACGGTCGGGATCAAGGGCGCCGAAGCTTTCGCTTGCCCAGTGTGACACGGCAAAGATGGAGCCTCCAATGCCAAAAGCGACGAGCAGGCCGCCCACCACCAGTCCCGTTTCCAGCTTGATCCAGCGAAAGACGCGGATGAGGCGGGGGTCCGGGGGCAGCAGGCCCTCGGTGATGGCAAAAACCTTGGTGAAGATGGCGAAGGCGACGAACTGAAAGCCCAGCAGCGTGGCCGTGAAGGCATAGAGAAGCGTGTGAACGTCAAAGCCGATGCCGTTGACGACCACCGGTCCCGGGAGCAGGATGGCTACCACGATGAGGCCCGCGAGGAACATCAGCATACCGGGATAGAGGAAGAGCCAGCGCGGGCTGTACATGAGCAGAAAGCGCAGGTGCCGCCAGCCGTCGCGCCAGGAGCGCAGGTGCGGCGGACGGTCGCGTCCGTCGGGCGAGAGCGTGGTGGGCACCTCGCTGACCTTCATGCGCAGCAGGGCGGCCTTAACCACCATCTCGCTGGCGAATTCCATCCCGGTGGTGCGCAGGTCCATGCGCTCGAAGGCGGCCTTGGAGAAGCCGCGCAGGCCGCAGTTGAAATCGCCTACGCGGGCGTGAAAAAAATTTCTGCCAATGGCGGAAAGGACCGGCGTGCCGATGTAGCGGTGCTTCCAGGGCATGGCGCCCTTGCTGATGCCGCCTTTGAAGCGGTTGCCCATGACCAGATCGCTGCCCTCGCGGAGCTGCTGCACGAAGCCGTCGAGCTTTGCGAAGTCGTAGCTGTCATCGGAATCGCCCATGATGCAGTAGCGGCCGCGGGCGGCGGAGGCGGCCCCGCAGAGAGCAGCGCCATAGCCGCGGATGGGGACGTCAACCACGCGCGCTCCAAGGCTTTTGGCGATTTCCTGGGAGCCGTCGGTGGAACCGTTGTCGCCCACTACAATCTCACCGCTTACGCCGGAGCACTGGAGGTAGCACTGCGCCTTGCGGATGCAGCTTGCGAGGGTCTGGGCCTCGTTCAGGCAGGGCATGATGATGCTGAGTTCTACATCCATCCTTTTATCGGGCCTGCCTGGCGCAGGCGTCTCTGTGAAAAGAGATACGGCCGGCACGACGGCAGGCGTGAGAGGCCTCACGGCGGAGTAGTATAGCACGCGCTGTGCCGGGCAAGAACGGGGTGCTGGTCAACATGCTGAAATCGCAAGCGGTTGTGCCGATCGTACGAGCGATGTTTTAGGAGCCTAGTGGCGGAGGCACGCAAGCCGGTCGGTTCTCGGCCTGTCTACCTCCCCGTTTTATTAACCCCAAAAGCGAGAAGTTCTTTCTACTCCGGAAACGTCACTTTGAATCAAGCCTCTTGCCATCTGAAGCTCCGCTGGCTACGATGTCTGCTGCCGTTCGGGGCTGGAGAGTCGCTCACCATCACGCGCCAGGAGTTGTTCATATTAAGTTGGCGAATCGGGATGCAGGAATCTCCACGGAGGACAGCCTCAAACAGGTTCCGATGAGTGACGACGATCTCGCCGGCAGGGGCTGAACAGCCCCATACCCCGGATGACGGTGGCTACCGATGTTTCTTGCAATTGAAGCCGGACTGGTGGCTCTTGCACTTCTCCTGGCCTTTACAGTTCCAAACCTGGGTTCGCGATGGTTTGAAGCTCTGGAGCGGGACTTCGGCAATTTGGCACCCCAGCGCAGGCTTTCAGTGCTCACCGTTGGACTCTCGGCATTGTCTTTAAGGGCGGCCTTGCTTCCTATCCTGCCCATCCCTGTGCCTGGGGCCACGGACGAATACGGCTATTTGTTACTTTCGGATACGTTTGCGCATGGGCGGCTCACGAATCCCACGAATCCGATGTGGGTGCATTTTGAGAGCTTCCAAATTATCTGGCATCCGACGTATACGGCCAAGTACTGGCCCGCCCAGGGACTGTTCATGGCCGCGGGGCAGGTGCTGATGGGCCATCCTTTCTGGGGCGTCTGGCTGAGCGTCGGAATCATGTGCGCCGCGATTACATGGATGCTGCAATCCTGGGTGGGTGAAGGCTGGGCGCTGCTGGGTGGGTTTCTGGCTGTGATCCGCTTTGGAAGTTTCAGCTACTGGGCAAACAGTTATTGGGGCGGAGCCGTGGCGGCTATTGGTGGGGCGCTGGTGTTGGGAGCGCTGCCCCGGCTGAAACAGGAAAATCGTGTGCGGAACGCCCTGCTGATGGGGTTTGGCTTTGCCATCCTGGCCAACAGCCGGCCCTACGAATGCCTTTTTTTCGGTATCGCGGTAGCAGCAGTATTGCTGGTCTGGCTGTGGAAGCTGAAGCTTCCCGGCATGGGCATTGCTCTGAAGCGTGCCGTGGTCCCTTTACTGGCTGTCCTGGCGGTCACACTGGTTGCGATGGGCTACTACTTCTGGCGCACCACGGGCAGCCCATTCAATGCGCCGTATCTGGTGTACGAACACACCTACAATCCAGTGCCGCTTTTCCCGTGGCAACCCCTGCGGCCCATCCCTGCCTACCACCACACCGTTTTTCGAGACAATTACCTCAAGTATTTCGCCCTTCCTCAGTATCGACGGACCCAGTCGCTCGGCGGGCTTGCGGCCAAGTCCCTGTCGGCCACCTATCTCTTCTGGACATTCTTCCTCGGGCCCCTGCTGACGCTTCCTTTGGCGCTCGCGTTCATGAATTTGCCTTATGGCTTTTCGTGGAAAAATATCACGCCCGAAACACGCCTTCTTCTGCTGGTTTGTGGGGTAACGCTGGCTGGTGAAGCGTTGCCTACCGCGTACGCTCCGCACTACTCGGCACCCATTGCCTGCATAGTTCTTGCACTTGTGCTGGTGGCCATGAAGCGAGTTCGATCGTTGCGCTTTGGCGGCAAGCCGTTCGGGATGTTCGTCGTGCGAGCCATTCCGGCTATCTGCCTGCTGCTGCTCATAACCGTTGCAGGAGTTCGCACCCTCGGATGGTCAGGGAGCCTGGCCGCTCCCGACGACGGCATGCTGACGTGGTGCTCGACTATGAGGACCAACACGGAACGCGCCTCGATGCTGGCGAAGCTCCGGCGATATCCGTCCCGTCAGCTCGTCATCGTTCGCCACAAGGATATTCACAGCAACGGTTTTTTCGAGTGGGTGTACAACCGCGCTGACCTTCCGGCTGCAAAGGTCATCTGGGCGCACGACATGGGTCCGGAGAAAAACCAGGAACTCATCGACTACTTTAAAGGTCGCCAAGTGTGGTTGGTTGATG
>DASUJZ010000068.1:0-81575 GCA_036278995.1 Terriglobia bacterium
TCGCAATGCCGTAGCTTCCGGGCACCGACTCCCGCAAACCCCATCAGCATCGCCTTGCAGAACAACTTCCTCCCTTTCATGTTTGGATAATACCCGCGCTTTGCCAGAAATCGTATCCGGCACCCTCAGGAAAATCCACCCCCAAAACCCTGATTGCGGCTAGGGGCTTTCCCTGATTACAGCGGCCTAAATCCAGTTTCATTTTTGTATCGCTAAGTTGTTAAACGAGATAGGTGGTCCATTAACTATTTGGATATTAAGCGCGCAGCGCCATCATGTGCGCCTGGTCAAGATTCTCGTTCCGCTGGGCGTAGAAGTGGGCCAGCGCGTCATAAGCCGGCGCGAAGCGCGGATTCGACTGTATCGCCGTCTCGAGACTCTTCTTCACCTGGGCGGAGGCGGCAGCGTCCAGACTGTGAGAATTCATCGCCATCCAGGCGTAGTAATAGTTGGCAAGAAAATTCTTGGAGTTGAGCGGCACCGCCTGCGCGAACCATTTCTGCGCTTCTGCCCGGTGCCCCTGCCGGAACTCAAGCAATCCCAGGCTGACCATCGACGCCACGTTTTGCGGGTCCTGCCGCAGAGCGTCCTGTAGCATCGCCTGCGCGTCGGCATATCGCCGGTTCCGCGCCAGTGACCGGGGGGCGAGGGCGCTCACCAGAATTTCGGGAAGCGGGGGTGGGCGACCGGATTGCAGGTTGGCTTCAGCTCCTGAATCAGCTCGGCTTCGCGCTCTGCTGGATGGGTGGCCAGTTCGAAGCAAAATGTGGCGGGACCATGGTCCCAAATCGCTTCATCAGTAGAACTTTCCCGGTTCCAATGGCTCAGCAGGCGCTTGCACACTTTGCCTTTGCCGATGAAAAGCGCTTTGCCTTCTTTGTCCCGGAGGTAGTAGACGCCTGGTGCGGCAGGAGCTTTGAATTCGATCCACGGCTTGCTCCAGGTGTAATCGTGGCCTTTGATTCCCGACATAGCAAAACCATCCAACAATGGCTAAGTCAGCTCAGAATTCCGCATAACATTCCAAACTGCGGAACGTATGCGGCACCCGCGGCAGCGCCTGACCAAAACCGGTACGTTTATGATCGCATCGGTGAGAACAGACCCCTTTTCAACCTCAATCTGGAGGGCTGTGCCGCGCCCCTCCAAGGGTATACATTAGTGCTGCAACTGCAGCCACCTCCAAAGGACAGAACAAGAGATAAAATCGGGTTAGAGCCCCAGTATTTGTCGGGTAATAATGAATTAGGAGGAACAAATGCAACACGAGTGCTAAGAAGAACACAAGCAAGCACCTGGTCCTCTTCAGATAACCGGAGTTAAAATACGCAGCCAGCCCAAACACCGCGATAGTCCAATACCCAACCCCCATCCACTTGTCCCAGTCGGCGATGTAAATCGAGCCAACAAGGCCTCCGAAAACAAATATAATCGCCGAGATCACGCCCAATATCGTGATAGTCAGGTTTTCCTTTGCTAGCTTCCTCATAACAAAATTAAAAGCCAGGACGGCATCCCCCGTTTTGATTGGCGGGTGGCGCAGATACACGCTTTGTCGTGTCTGCGGTCTCGCGAAGCGAGAGGCTCTTGCGTTTGTTCATTCCATCCGATCCATTGCGATGATCGATTCGTCCCCCAAAAAATAATACCGCCAGCTTGACCACGGCCAATCTCTCGGCGAGCCGACCAGCCTTCGCGTCACCGGATTATTGTGCATGTAGTCCAGCTTTTACCAGTTGCTTCTTCTCAGTCCAGATGTTCATGTCGTAAAACCGCCGTTGCCACACGCGGCAGTTCGCCTCATCGTGAACCGTTGCGGGCAATGAAATTGCCTCAGCATCCTGGCGCACCACGGGTGGCGCCGCTCCTGCCGCAGAGCCTTCAGGATCGATCGCGCCGTGCGACCCTTCAGCCTCTGCATGATTTGGGAAGGATTGGCGGCCCTCGACGGCCACACGAGCAGATGGAAATGTTCGGGCATGAGAACGTAGCCGAGGAGTCGGAATCCCAGTTCAGCGCGCAGTTCTGCCGGCGTGGCACGAATTCGCGCTTGAATCGCTCGGAATTGAAAACCGGCGTGCGGCGATAGGTGCTGGTGGTCAAAAAGTGAAGATCGTTTTCGCCGTAGTATCGAGGAGGTTGCGACATCGCGCCATTTTAACCCCACTCAGCTTCGCTGATCGCAGATATTAAACATCAATGTCTGCGCCACCCTCGGTCAATAGCGGTGACTCGATTCTCTGCGTCATAGGTGCATGTGTGCGACATGTCGCTGGTCATGTTTCCCGCCGCGTCGTAGCCGGCCTGCAGACCGCCAATCTAGTTGATGTGGTTTGATGAAGCAATATAGCTCACAATTGGGCAGAAGCCGGAACTTCCTGGCATGCAACTCATGTTGCCGCACGGGTCGTAGTTATACCTCTGGATGTAGCTCACCGTACGCGATCCAAATGGTGTTGCCGTAGCCGTAGCGAGCCGCTTCACGCCGTCGTAAGTGAAGGTCGCCGAATGGCTCAGGGTGGGGTTGGCGTTGTCCACATAGAGGTACCCGCCCACCAGTCCGTCGTCGTTGCTGGAAGCCTGCGAAGGCAGGCTGGAACAGGTGGTCGGCTCCCACGCCTAACGCGAGATGTGATACGCAACAAGCTGGTCAGGCGGCTGTCCAAATTCCGTGACCAGGGAATCGCTTTTCGCAGAAAAGAACAGAGGAAGAGTGCCAGTCGCTACGTCTCCAAACATCCTCCGCTTTTCTCGAAAGATCACACGCCCCGAGCTACCATCCAGGATGACAAATCCAGCCGTGACGTCACCGCCTAGGTTTTCCCGTAGTCTTAATAGGTAGTACCAATCAGAACGAGTGTCCTTGGTGCAGCTGGCAGCAATGAAATGCCCATCGGGAGACAGGGCGAAACTGTTACGCACACCTGTGCCTTCGACTTCAAAAGTTCGTACTAATTTCCCGGTTTTGGAGGAGAACGCACGCAGCGTGTCCTTCGTCCAACCCCCAAAGCCGTAGTCAACACCTGTGTAAAAATGTGCGATGGTGTAAATCAGCTTCCCGTCCGGGCTGAAGGCTGCCTTCGCGTCAACGCCAGCCGAGGCGAAGGTCAAAACCTGTTTCCCTGTGCTGACATTGAATATCGACACATCAGGAACCCCGGCCAGGTCTCTCTCTGGGTGCCATCCGGTCCACTTGCCCTGTCGATTGAAAGGTCTGTAGGCATTGAAATAGAGCACACCAAGGCTCTTTCCGTTTGGAGACCAGAACAAGTCTTGGACGTACTCGGCTGCTTGCCAAGACGCCAGTGTGCTCCCCAAGTCGGCGGAAAAAAGCAGGATTTTGGGGTTCTTTAGGGTGTTGTAAGCGACCGCGATGCGGCCGTCGTTCGTGTTCACGCTCACAACGACTGGTGAGGATGGTAGCCTTGCACCCTCCACTGTATTCGCTGCGCCGTCCTTGCGATGGTCCCAATCGAGCCCGGCGAAATCCTGCGTTCCAATGACGTGTCGGATTTCCTTCCCGGCTCCGACATCCTCCAGCCCTAACCAAGGACCACGTACGCAAAGGACCCTGTTCTCTTCCGAACCAAATTTGCATTCGGTGCTGGCTGAAAGCATTTGGCCCTGCTTGGGCCGAACAGGTAGTGAGATTTTCGCCAAGGGCTTGATCTCGCCCGGTCGCCATAACACCAAAGTGTACCGATCGCTACGAAGAAGCATGGTCCCACTTGAACTCACATCCTCTAAAAGAGAGCCACGTTGCAAGTCGTTGCCGAAGGGCAGGTCCAGCCTCCACACCTCGTGAACGCGCCCGCTAGGCTTCATCGTGCCCCGACTCCTAGATGCGCCTAACAGCAGAGCGGCAAAGACAGCAGCAGCGATGACCTCTAAAGATCTCCGCCCACCGGTCCCCGACTTCACCAATGCAATCAGTTGAACTTTACCGCACATCCTGGAATTCCTCCTTGGATTACGGAGAACACCCTTGCAGCACCTAGGTCCATGCCAGCGTGACGCAGACCCCCGCCAGTTGCAGGGTTGCCAATATCGGCATGGACCTTAATCTCCGTGATCCCGGGAGCTTGGGAGGTAGCCTTATAAAGAACGTGGGCGGGTGGCGCAGATTCGCGCTTTGTCGAGTCTGCGATCCCGCGCACCGGGACGTTTCCGTCTGTCATTATGGCATCCGATCCATCGCTATGATCGAGGTGTCCTGCAGAAAATAATACCTCCAGCTTGACCGCCAGTCCCCAGGCGGCTCCACAAACCCCCGGTCACAGCAACACTGGCCATGGCTACCTGCTGATCGCTTTCAATTTTATTTCCTCAATTCCACGGAAATCAGCTCCCCTTCGTTGGGGTGGCCTTTGATGTCGTAAAACGCGATGCGGGCTTTCATGGCCTGGATCTGCGTACAGGGATAGAGTTCGCCTGTTGGCTTGTAATTCAGCGCGCTGAACTGAATCTGGAAGTAATTGTCTGTAAAGAGATGCAGTTCCTGGCGCTGGCTGCTGAAGTCCATGTCGAGCGAATTGCCGGAGCACTTCACCGTCTTAATCACCCCGAGGGCGATATCGCGCGGCCCGCGAACGGCGGCCGTGTGGCGTGACATAGTCGGCGAAGGCGCGGATTGGTCCACCTCGGCCCTGTGGCGGAGCACCGGCGGCGCAGCAGAGGAATCATCCGCATCGGCGCTGCCTGACGCCGGAAGCGCCGAGCCAGACGGCGCCCGCTCGGCCGCAGCTCGCTGGGCTGCCTGGTATTTTTCCCGCTCCGCCATCGCTGCCTGATACTGCAATGCGTTACCCACAAACTCCTCAACCGTCGCCAGCTCCGTAGACGATTTGGCGATCTTCTCAGCCTTCTGGGCCACGCCAATCGCGTCTTTAATCCGATTCTGGATCAGCAGGATGTGGGCCGTCGTCAGCCAGTAATAAACGTTTGACGGATCAAGATTCACCGCGCGCAGCGCCATCATGTGCGCCTGGTCAAGATTCTCGTTCCGCTGGGCGTAGAAGTGGGCCAGCGCGTCATAAGCCGGCGCGAAGCGCGGATTCGACTGTATCGCTGTCTCGAGACTCTTCTTCACCTGGGCGGAGGCGGCGGCGTCCAGACTGTGAGAATTCATCGCCATCCAGGCGTAGTAATAGTTGGCCAGAAAATTCTTGGAGTTGAGCGGCACCGCCTGCGCGAACCATTTCTGCGATGCTGCCCGGTGCCCCTGCCGGAACTCAATCAATCCCAGGCTGACCATCGACGCCACGTTTTGCGAGTCCTGCCGTAGAGCGTCCTGCAACATCGCCTGCGCGTCGGCATATCGCTCGTTCCGCGCCAGCAGATCGCCTCGCACGGCCTCGGACTCGGCTGGCGTCATCCCGCGCGCCGTAAAGGAATTCGGGTCCACGCGGGTTGCGCCCTGCACCCTGAGAGAAGCAAAGCTCGATTTTTGGACGTAGGATGCCAGGTCGCGGGCAAGGTCCTCAGAAGTTCCAAACGCGTGTGCGGCTGCCGCGACGGAGTCAGTCCCATGGTCGACTTCAGCCAGGTAGGCGGCCACCAGGTTTTTCTTTTCCTGAAAACCTTTCGACATCAGATAGTGCGCCAGCGCCCAGGACTCGGCGTAAAACATCGAGCCCTTGTGCTCTTCGTTATAGTAGGGCGAGTCGGGTCCAACGGTAAAAAGCGTAGCGAGCGGCAGCAGCCGATTCTCGCGCAGCATTTCAATGTGTTCGGCGCTCGGCTCGCCCAGCCAGATTTCCTTCGAGCGGATTTCCGAGTTTCCGTAGTACTCCGCGATGCCTTCATCCAGCCACAGCGGAATCATCGGACTGCCCTGGTGCAGCAGCAGGTGTGCATATTCGTGGAAGAGGATGTGATAAGGATTCTGGTCTTCGGTATCGAGGCTCAGCAGAACATAATTGACGTCCGGCGACTTCAGGAAAAGTCCCGCACGCTTCAGCTCGCCTTTCTGCAGCCACGCCGCCGGCGATAAGGCGAGGAAGTCCTTGTGGCTCTTGACGGCCAGAACCACGATGGGGGCGTCAGGATCGACGCTCAGTGTAGGGAAGGTGGTGAGGAACGCGGCGCGGATCTGCTCAAAACGAGCGCCGACCTGGCGGCCGGATTTCTCGCCCGCGTTGGTCACCACCGTGAAGTGCGGGCTCTCGACCTTAATCCAGGCCGCAGGCTCGCTTCGCGCCGCCAGATTTGTTGCGAAGGCAGGACAGAATAGGACAATACACAGAACCAGCCAGACGGTTCTCCGCCTCATGAGCAAGTTTATCTACCAGATTCGCTGCGCCGCGTCAACATAGAGAGGCTCAATGGACATCGCTGGAAGGTGAACTGCGCGGTAGAATGGGTGATCCGCGTACCTGCCGCGAAGGGAAAAAGCATTAGCTAGGCTCATGATCGACAAGCGCCTTCTCAAGTTTTTGGTAGCCCCTAATTCTAGGCTAGCAAGCGGCTTCCTGAGTCCTCAAAATGGGACGTATGGGATTTTCATCTGCAAAATTTACATTTTGTAAGTTGCTGATAATGCTGGAGTTTGTTCTCAGTGAATTAAATGCTTCCGCGATTTGTGTTCATTTTTGCCACGGCGGGTAAAGTTTACCGATCACCACATCCTACCCGATTGTCGTCGCCGTTTCCGCCGCGTTCGCGACCTGCAGCGGGCCATTCTACGGAAGGATGCCGCTACACCTGGGCAGGCTGATTCGAGGAACGAGGAATGGCCTCGGCGGGCGCGCTTGCCGGCACTGATCTGGGCTGAACTTTCCAGAACGAAAGCAGGCTTACTGCCCAGTTTTCCAGAATGTCGGTTGCTGGCTGGCTTCCGGTTTTTTCAGCGTGCGCCATCACAAGCTCCCGAAGCAGGTGGGAATCTCCCGGCTCAATCACGCGCTCGATCTTGACCAGCTCAGGATTGTATCGCTGTTCAAAACGGTCGGCGGAATCAAATACGAAAGCGAGTCCGTTGGTCATGCCGGCGCCGAAATTCCTTCCCGTCTCGCCCAGAATGACCACCACGCCTCCGGTCATGTATTCGCAGGCGTGGTCGCCGGCGCCTTCGACCACGGCTGTCGCGCCGCTGTTGCGCACAGCAAAGCGTTCTCCGGCACGTCCGGCGGCAAACAGTTTGCCGGCCGTGGCGCCATAGAGCACGGCGTTGCCCATAATGACGTTTTCATTCGACGCGAACACACATTCCTTCGGCGGCCGGATAATCACCTCACCGCCGCCCAGCCCTTTGCCGACGTAGTCATTGGCTTCGCCGTCCAGCACCAGCCGCAGGCCTTCGGTGAGAAAAGCTCCAAAGCTCTGCCCGGCGCTGCCGGTGAAACGGAACTCCGCAGTCTGGCCTTGCATTCCACGGTTGCCGAAGCGGAGAGCTATCACATTCGCAGCACGAGCGCCGATAGTCCGATTGATGTTCCTGATAGCGTACTCGCGGACGATTGAAACTCCGCTGTCAAGGGCCTGCTTCACGTCCTCCGCCATGCGAAGCGCCAGGGGATCAAGATTGCGCGCGGGGGTCCTGGCACGAACGCTGGAGCGGATCTCAGGATCGGGCCGGTGAAGCAGCGGACGAAGGTCGAGCTGACCTCGGCGACCTTCGATCTTCCGACCGGTTGTCACCAGCAGATCTGTGCGGCCCACAATCTCTTCGAGAGAACGGAATCCGAGTTGGGCAAGGAGTTCGCGCACGTTCTGGGCGACATGCCTGAGGTAATTCACCAGGCGCTCCGGCTCATTCGGGAATTTCTTCCGCAGGTCTTCGCGCTGGGTCGCCACGCCCACGGGACAAGTGTTCAGGTGGCATTGGCGCGCCATCACGCAAGCCAGCGCCACCAGGGCTGAGGTGCCAAAACCGAATTCATCAGCGCCCAGCATCGCGGCCACCACCACGTCCTTGCCGGTTTTCAATCCGCCATCAGCGCGCAGCCTTACCCGGCTTCGCAAACCATTTTCAACCAGGCACTGATGCGCTTCCGACAGCCCCATCTCCCATGGAGACCCGGTATTCTTCACCGAAATCAGCGGCGATGCGCCCGTGCCGCCATCGTGACCGCTGATCAGCACCACATCCGCATTCGCCTTCGCAACGCCAGAAGCCACGGTTCCCACACCGGCCTGCGACACCAGTTTGACGGCGATAGTAGCGCTCGGGTTGATTTCTCGGAGGTCGTAGATCAACTGCGCCAGGTCCTCAATCGAATAGATGTCGTGATGAGGAGGCGGCGAAATCAGCGAGATGCCTTCCACGGCGCGACGCACGCGAGCGATCATGGGCGTGACTTTATGGGACGGCAACTGGCCACCTTCGCCGGGCTTGGAGCCCTGCGCCATCTTGATTTCCAATTGCTCGGCCCGAACCAGGTATTCGGGGGTCACTCCAAACCGCGCGGAAGCCACCTGCTTGATCTTGTTTTCGGCAGAATCGCCGTTCTCGAGTTCGATGAAGTAGACGTTCGAATCTTCCCCACCCTCCCCGGTGTTTGAGCGCGCGCCGATCCGGTTCATGGCCACCGCCAGTGTGTGTTGGGTTTCGGGGCTCAACGCGCCAAGGGACATTGCCTGCGAAGTGAATCTCTTCCAGATGGCCTCGACGGGCTCGACTTCTTCAAGTGGAATGGGCTTGGCGGGGACAAATTTCAACAGATCGCGCAGGGTGATGGGCTCTCGCTCGTCCACCTCTCGCGCGAATGCCTTATAACTCTCCGCATCGTCTTCCTTGGCGGCCTTCTGCAGGTTGCGAATCACCTGCGGGCTGAAGGCATGGCGTTCAAATCCTTTGCGAAAGCGGTAGTAGCCGGCGAACTCTGGCTTTCCAGACACGGCCGGAAACGCTTCACCGTGACGCGCAATAACGTCATGTGCCAGGTCCACCAGCTTGCGGCCGCCAATCAGAGACCGCGTATCGGGGAAAAACTCTTTCACCACGTCCTGGTCGAGGCCTATGATCTCAAAAAATTTCCCGCCCTGATAGCTCGCCAGTGTCGAGATGCCCATCTTGGACATGATCTTCTTGATGCCTGTCTCAATTCCGCTCCGGAAATTCTCGAGCGCCTGCGCCACGGAAATTTGGCCCAGTTCGCCCCTGCCGGCAAGATCGGCCACCGCTTCGAGGGCCAGATAGGCATTGATGCCGGCTGCGCCGTAAGCCACCAGGCAAGCAAACTGATGGGATTCCCAGGCTTCAGCGGTTTCGAGCACCAGGTCAGCCTTGTTGCCAACACCTTCGGCGATCAGGTGCTCAACCACGGCCCCCACAACCAGCAGCATAGGAACGGCTGCATGGCCGGCATCCACTCCGCGATCGCTAAGTATCAGGATGGAGCTGCCCTGCTTCACGGCAGCCAGGCATTCCTCCCTGATTCGCTCGATGGCTGCCGTCATGCCGTCCGGTCCCTGGTTGGCGGGGAAAAGCACCGACACCGTCACAGGCTTGAGCTTTTCTTCGCCAAGCTGCTTCAGTTCCGCGAGTTCTGCATCAAAGAGGAACGGCGATTCCAACCGCATCATTCGAGCGTGCTCGGGTGATTCAATCAGCACCGAGTGGCGGGCACCCAGATAAAGATTCAGGGCCATCACCAGCGATTCGCGCAACGGGTCGATGGGCGGATTGGTAACCTGCGCAAACATCTGCCGGAAGTAGTGGTACACAGGTCGCGGGCGCGTGGAGAGCGCCGCAAGCGGTGTGTCGTCGCCCATCGAACCGACGGGCTCCTTTTTCATGCCGGCCAGCGGCTTGATCAGCAATTCCAGATCTTCTTCGGTGTATCCGGCTGCGCGCTGCAGGGCGATGAAGCTTGCTCGGTCAGTGGAGGCGAGCCGGTCCGCAGCGGCTTCCGCCAGCCCGCTTTGCTCTGCCTTGAAGCGCGGCAGGAACAGCATCTGGTTCCGAATCCATTTCCGGTATTTTCGGGCGTGGGAAACCTGCTTCTTGAGCTGCTCGTTCTTGAAGACTTTTTTATGTTCCAGGTCCACCAGAAGAATCTGGCCGGGGCCGAGCCTTCCCTTCTCCTGCACTCTCTCGGGCTCGATGGGCAGCACGCCAACCTCAGACCCCAGGACAACAAGACCGTCCCGCGTGATGGTGTAACGGGCAGGGCGCAATCCGTTGCGATCGAGCGCCGCTCCCACCAGCGGACCGTCCAGAAATGCCATGGCGGCTGGGCCATCCCACGGCTCCATAAGGCATGAGTGATAATGGTAGAAAGCCTGAACGTCAGCGGGAATTTCAACCGAACCCTCCCAGGCCTCCGGGATCATCATGAGCAGCGCGTGATGCACTGCGCGGCCTGAACGGGTGAGCAGTTCAAGGACATTGTCGAAGCTAGCGGAATCGCTTCCTCCGGGCTGTATCACCGGCTTCAGCCATTCGGATTCATTGCCCCAGATGGGATGGTCCAGGACGGCTTCGCGCGCCCGCATCCAGTTGCGGTTTCCCAGCAGAGTGTTGATCTCACCATTGTGGGCGACCAACCGGAAAGGCTGAGCCAGAAACCATGTGGGCGAAGTGTTGGTGCTGTAACGCTGATGGTAAAGAGCCGCGGAAGTTTTGAATTCCGAATCCCCAAGATCTTTATAGAAAATCCCAAGCTGCGAGGGCGCCATCAGGCCTTTGTACACAATATTGCGCGAGGAGAATGAAGGAATGTAACAGTCCGCAAGCTTTGCTTCGGCGATCCGCCTTTCAATTTCCTTCCGAGTCAGATAGAGAATCTGTTCAAACTCGCGTTCCTGGTCAGCCGGCTGTGCCACCAGCAGGTGCCAGATGGCAGGCTGGCTCTCGCGAGCCTGGGGCCCCAGCGCATCCGGATTCACCGGCACCTGGCGCCAGCCCGCCACATAAAGCCCCCGATTACGGACCGCTTCTTCAGCGGCAAACATGGCCCGCGCGCGCGCGACTCCGTCGGACGGAAAGAAAAACACGCCCACAGCGGTGCGCCAATGCGGTTGAAATCCCGAATTCAGGCGGCGCGCTTCACGTGCAAAGAAATCAGACGGAAGCTGTACGGCGATGCCCGCACCGTCACCGCTGGCGCCGTCAGCGTCAGCACCACCACGATGCGTCAGGCACGCCAGACATTCGAGCGCCTGAGTGACGACACGATGCGACGCCGGGGCATTGAGATCGGCGACAAAGCCCACTCCGCAGGCGTCGTGCTCGTCACGCTGATTAAGACCGCGAGGGCGTTCGTCTGCCATTTCTATATCCACAGAATCGAGTTCAGACACTACTCCTGCAACCGGCAGGCCCTATTTTCTTGCTTCCGGGCACGATCTGAGAAATGAATACTTTTTATAGTTGGTATAAACAATCGCATGGGTTCCGCCGACAAACGCGAATGCCTTTAAAATGAGGATCATGCGAGCACAGGCTGGCGCCCGGGATTTTTCCGGTGACGGCCAGGCAGGGCCCTGGATCTCCGGCTTCTCGGCCTGGCAAGGTCCAGTAGCAGACGCGAGAGCCTATCCGCATCGTGGCGCGCGACTCCATCCCCAGTCTGAAGCAACGGGACACAGACGGGAAAAACCCCGAGCGCCCGGACCTTCACGAGGTCATTGGCGACGGGCTCAGCCTGTTCCGCGGCGTACCGCCTCCGCATCGAAAGCGGAAACGGAAGATTGTTCAAGACCGCGAAATCAAAAATGTTGTTCCCGACGTGCTGTATGGTCGCCTCAAGGTGTTCTGCAGCGGTGTAACCTCGCGTCTCTCCGGGTTGTGTCATCAAATTCCCGATAAAGACTCTGGTGGCTTTTGAAACTGCGATCTGCGCCGCGATGCGCGACACCAGCAGATTGGGCAGGAGCGACGTGTACAACGATCCCGGCCCGAGCGTGATCAAATCCGCTTTTGCGATCGCCCTGAGAGTCTCCGCCATGGGACGGCACCGCGCCGGCACAATCGACAGCTTGCGGATGGGTACCCGGGTATCATGAATCTGCGACTCTCCTTCTGCGCGACGGCCGTTCGCGAGCCGTGCGCTAAGGCGGACGTCCGCAAGAGTTGCGGGGAAAATCTCTCCCCTGACCGCTAGCACATCACTCGCCAGCCTGACCGCTTGCACAAAATCACCCGTCAGATTGGTCAGTGCGGTGAGGAACAGATTCCCGAGGCTATGTCCGCGAAGGCCTTTCCCCGCCGAAAAGCGGTAATTGAACAACCGGGTCAGTATCTTCTCGTCTTCGGCCAATGCTACGAGGCAGTTGCGAATGTCGCCCGGTGGCAGCATACCAAAGTCGCGGCGCAGGCGTCCTGAACTCCCGCCCTCGTCCGTTACCGTGACGACAGCCGTTAACTGGGTTATTGAGCGGCGTCCACGGGAACTCTCAGGACTGACCCACTGCTTCAGACCTCGCAGCAGGACGGCCAGGCCGGTGCCGCCTCCGATTGCAACAACCCTCATCCGTTGCACCTGTCTCGATGCGTTGGGAAGAACGATTTAAATGGAGTGATTCAGGCTCTCTACGCCGGCGGCCTGCCTATGCCAGCCCCGAGAAGCCGGGCATAACGCGGATCTTGGCACAGAGCCTGGAAATCCTCATCGTGGCGGGCCTGGACCCGATTTTGCGGGCGAAGTTTGATGGCTTCCGCAAGGTGGTTGAAGGCATTGTCCGGATCGCCCTGAAGGCCATAAACGGCAGCCAGCGCGTAATGAACATATTCCTGGCCGGGGTTCATTTTGTCCGACTTGCCGAGATACTCGATGGCCTGATCGAAGTCACGGCTGTTAAGCGCCGCAACTCCGCGCGTGTACCATGCTTCCGCGGTCTTAGGGTGGCGTTCCTGGTGCCCCTTGCGTTCGCAAAAACTTAGATGAACCCTCGCTCTATCAGCTATCTCACGGGCCGGCCCCGTGGCGACCTTCTCAAAGAGCTCAGAGGCTCTTTCATAGTCTCTTTTTTGGAAATATCGGACCGCTTTTCCAAAATTCTTCAGGGCTTCCTCGCGCTCTAACTCCTGGTGGCTCTGAATTACTGCGGGTACCGGCTTCGTGGTCCTCAATCGCTGCACCACGATACTTCGTGACGCGCTCCCTGAGCCTGCACCTCTTCGGGACCGGGAAGTCTTCCTGCGCTGTGCGGAGAGCCTGGTTTGCTTCTGTCGGGTTCCTCTAATCATAAACCCTCCAACCAGATACTACACTGATGATGGCCTGCGATTGTTGTATGTTAGCAGCTTTGCGGCTGGCAGTCAAACTACGATTTGCGCAGGTGGGTTGGCCTTAATTTTGCCCGATAATTGAAGATTTAGCCTTTGTATACAGCAACTTACTGGCATGCCTGTTCTTCGAACACCACGCCTGGGAAAGGCGCAGGTCGTTGGTTTTTCGGCCGGGCTTATCCGCATCTTTCATGTCCGGGCTGACCGCGGTCCGGCTAAAAATCAGCACCCAACCGTGCTCATCTGGCAGAAAACAAAGAAGAAGCCTGGCAAGACTTCTGGAAGCCAGTCCGATTTACTCATTTCTGGAAGGAGAATCTAAGCTCAGGGCCCATTTCGAAGGCAGGCTTCTTCCGTTTTCTGATCAGTTCCCGTTCTTCAGACAGCGCCGTAATCAGAATGGGCATGGCGATTGTCGAATCGCAGTTGCAAGTGACCATGCTGGCGTCATGAGCGATTTTCCCCCAGCTTTGCGCTTCTTCGAAGGTGCAGCCCGAAAGGCCGCCCCATTGGGGCATATCGGTGACAACCTGAAGGGCGTATTTGTGGCCGTTTGCAGCGCTACGCATGAAGGTCGCCGTCACCTCGCTCTGCTGCACAAAGTTCTTGGGCGTTCCTCCGCCAAAGTAGATGACGCCGCTGGCGGGTGAGTCGCCTGCCAGATGTGCGGTTTCAAGCACATCACCAATAACGTCAAAGGTAAAGCGGTTCTTGCCGAGGTGCCGGTTTTCGGCGATGCCGATGCCGATCGACGAATCGCCGATGGCAGGGCAATAGAGGGGGACGCGAGCCTTATAGGCTGAAGTAACGATGCCGTCTTCTTTGGCGCGCTTTGAGACTTCCTTGCCCAGCAGATAAAGAAACTCGCGCGTGGTGTAAGGCCGGGACTGGTCAAGCGTGGCGGCGAAACGGCCGATGAATTCATCCTCTTCCCGGAACTCCTCCTCGTCCACCAGAGTGTCATACATGCGGTCGATCAGATTTTTCTGAAGGTGAACGTCATTGATGCTGGGAGAACACTGATAGTGCAGCCGCCCCAGCGTTTCATGGACGTCGTGGAAAAAATTCGCTCCGGTCGAAACCACGCAATCGACCAGACGATGCTTGATCATGTAAGCCACCAGGCGTCGCATGCCACCGGGGATCATGGCTCCGGACAGCCCCATCATGATGGTGACCCGGTCACCCAGCATGCGTTTCCAGATCTGGAATGCGATGCCGAGGTTTCGCCCCTGGAAGGAGATGCCCTGCATCTTCTCAAGCAGCGACGCAGCGTTCTTCTTCCGATCGATTTCCAGCGGGCGAGTTGGGACAGTCAAGATCTGATGCTTACGCATGGCATGGCTCCTGTTTCTTTTTGTTGCGGGGCTCGGAAGGAAAATGCGAGGACCGTGACGGCACCCCTGAACTGTCCCCTTGGGCTCAACCGCAGATGTCAGCCTTCAATACCCAGCAGAACGGCCGCAGACAAAACCGTCGTCCAAAGGCCCCGCTTGTCGCCGATCGCCGATTGGGTGATCTCCGACGTTCGGACAATCTTGTTCGAGATGCGGTAAATTTCCTTCTTTTCATCCCAGCTTTGGTCCGGGTCGAACTCCAAGCCCAGGGTTGTGGCCAGCATCTCGGCGGCGAGCTCCTCGGCATATTCTCCGGCCACCTGTTCCGTCTGGCCGAAGGAATGATGTTCAGAAAGGTAGCCATAGGTGTTGCGGTCGGCAGGCATCGCGACTCCGATGGACGCAGCAATCAACCGGTGAGGCTCGCGCGTGGAATTTTCACTTATAACTACGAACGTAACCTGGCCGGGCTGCAGTTCCTTCATGCCTTCAGCACGCGGAATCATTTTGCAGCGAGGGGGAAAAATGCTGGAAACCCGGACCAGATTGCAGGCTGCGATCCCGGCAGACCGAAGCGCCAGCTCAAAACTCGTCAGCTTTTCCCGGTGCTTTCCGACCCCTTTGGTCAGAAACATTCTCTGTGGCACAAACATCTTGGTTCACCAGCTTCCCGCCCGTTCCCTTACCTCAACACGGCACACGTTCTGTGGTCAGGAAGCCTCCTCTCTATGTCCGTCAGCCGCAAGCTTTTGAACGTAGCAAAAAGCTGAGAAAAGTGTCAACGGATTTCTAGACGCCGGGGATGGCGCGACCCCGAGCCTGTGAACGGACGATGCGCTTGTGCCGGCAGTTCGGCGCGCACCGCGGATTACTGGTTCAGGGATGAAAGAGGTTTGATGGTGGAATCGACAATGCCGATCTCGACCCGGCGATTGGTTGATCGAGCCTCCTCAGAGTCTCCGGCCACCAGTGGATCGGCTTCCCCAAAACCTTTGGTGGTCATGATCGTGGGATCCAGGCCATTATGCGAGAGATAGTCATAGACGGATTGAGCCCGCCGTTCGGAAAGCTTCAGGTTGTAATCCTTGGTGCCGACATCATCCGTATAGCCGTAGACGGAAATCTGATATCCCTTCAGGGTTGAAAGGATGCCTGCGATACGGCTCAGAACTTCCCTGTCCTCGGGCCGTAAAGTCGATTTATCAAAGGCAAAACGGATGGACTTGCTTCCCAGGGTCATGACCACGCCCATGGCGGTACGCCGCGTCGAGGCAATCTGGCCCAAAGTCTGCTGCAAGTTATCCAGCTCAGCTTCCCGCTGCTTGCGGTACTCGTCCGCCTTGGCTTCAGCCTGCGCGGCCTGCTGTTGCGCCACCTGGACCTGCTGCTCCGCTTGTTGAGCCTGCTGCTGAGCCTCAGACTTTTGCTTCTCCGCCTCGTCGCGCTGATTTGCGGCCTGATGGGCGCTCTGTTCGGCGTTCGAGGCCCGATCGAGAGCGGCGGCTGCATTCGCGGCGGCGGCCTGGGCCTTCATGCTGGCCTGGTCGGCCTGCGAATTGAGCTGGCGGACTTCCCGATCGACACGACCCAGCCGCACGAGCAAGATGTAAAAAACCACCCCGAGCGCGACCAGCACGACCCCAGCGAACCAGATGAATCCCGACTTCGCGGATCCCCTGTCGTTCTTCCGGCCGCCTTGCGGTACAGGTTGGTTACGGAGGTACTTCATTGTGCATTATTGTATCGCAGGCTCGCGTCTCGATCTAGCTTTCAATGGAAATTTCAAACGGGCGAGGGGCGCAGGGGCTAGTTAGCGCAAACGCCAGCAGAAAGCAGATGCAGAGGACCACCGGCATCCCCAGCGCCACAGCCCGCTTCCTGACAAACCCCCGCTTTTTTCGGATGCCGTGCACCAAGTTCAGAGCGTCCATCAGGGCTACAATCCCGCTGCTGTCGGACCACGCGGCGGTGACTACCCCAAAGGAAAGAAATCCGCCGCGGCCCCGAGACAAGCCTTCCGGGGTGTGAACGAGTGCGCCGCGCGAACTGGCTGAGAAATATTGGGTGATCCAGTGAACCACGGAGGCCCATCCGCGGCTGACCGGAAGGTAACTCACAATTGCGGCCAGAATAATGAAACAGGGAAACAGAGCCAGGATCAGGTAGTATGCCACGCGCTCCATCCAGCACCCCCAAACCTCCCCCGTCACCTGCCCTCAAAGCCCTGCTCCGAGGTTGATCGCAGGCCCTTTCCTCCGTCCCGTGCCATAACCGGCCCGTTACCGTGACCGGCCGCAGGTGAAAACCATGGCGAATAAAATCCCGCCGCCGAATGCCGCGGTTAGCATCGTCACTGTATGTCTTCGGAACTGTTCCCGCCAGTCGGCGGTGCGGCGAACCTTGGCTTGCAGTTCAGAGAGGTTTTCTCCCAGCGCTTCCCGCTCGCGATAGATGTCCTGCCTTATTTCGCCAGCCTTTGATGCAACTGTTCTTTGGTCCATTGCACGTTCTCCCTGATCGATTCGGTCGTTTGTGGAGGCGCGGCATTGATTCTTCGAAAGCGCCCCAGGCCCGCCATTAGCACGATGCCGCCGATGATAGCAACTCCGCCGCCGATCACCAGGGATGCCGCCCACATGGGCAGCACGATTGCCAATGCGTAAACGCAAGTAAGCAGCAGAAACCATGCGCCAAAAAAGAGCGCCACTGCGCCAGCGCCGACCAGCTTGCCCGCTCTGGCCGCACGCACCGCTTCGGCTGCCACCTCGGTTCGCGCCAGCCTGATCTCATCGCGAACAATTTGTTCGAGTTTTTTAAAGATGTCCTGGAGAATCTCTTGGAAGGAACGCTCATTCCTGATTTCCATTCGAGCCTCCCGTCTTTCAAATTCTGCGAACCGCGCGGCCCACCAAAAAGCCGGCAACGGCCGCGGCAATTAGTGACTCAGCCGGATGGCTCTTCACGAATCGCTCGGCCTCGCCCAGCGATCCCCGAAAATCGTGCTCTTCCAGGAAGTCTGCGGATGCCTGCAGTTGTTTGCCAGCCGCATAGGCGGCTTTCACGGCCTTGCCGCCGCCTCCAGCCACTCTGTGCAGGGTGTCCGCAGCGCCACGCATAGCCTCAGCCGCAGCCTCGCGTTTTTCATCGACCTTGGTGACTGCATCGTCCGCCAAAGCGCCTGCTTTTGACTCGGCTTTGTCCGCCGCCCTTCGGATAGTTTCCTTCGCTTCCTTCACCTTGCCCGTTGTTCCGCCCATCTCGGATGGACCACCAGTTGGATCCATCGGGTTGAATTCGGGACTGCCATCTGTTGAATTCGCCATACTTCACCTCTTTCCGGCGATTGCTGCCACTGCAGCATGCCCACCCAGGCGCACGGTTCGCTGGCGGCCAGCACCACCGACCATCGCAGGAGCAGAACAATCCAGGTTCGCCCGCCCGCAGCCGCAAATCGCCACCTACCCAGATGATGCTTGGCTCACCGGGGTCGTTACAACGTTGTGGAGTATTTCGTGCCGCGGGCGGTTTACCGAATGGGAACTGCCTGACCGCAGAATCCCGAGGAACTGTGGACCTGGCAAACAGGTTTGTGCAGGCGGGCCTGCTGGAGGATAGACTTACCGGGAAGAGATGGGGATGCTACTGGGGCGCAAATCCATTGGGCTGCGCCCAGAGCACAGGTGGGTACTAATCGCCGCTGCCCGACAATTCTTTGACGATGCCGCTGACAAACGATTTGGCATCGCCAAAAAGCATCAGGGTTTTATCCATATAAAACAGAGGGTTATCGACGCCCGCGAAGCCGGGACTGAGGCTCCGCTTAATCACCATGACCGTCCGCGCATTGTTGACTTCAATGATCGGCATGCCGTAGATCGGGCTGCTCTGGTCGGTTTTTGCCGCCGGATTGGTGACGTCATTGGCGCCGATAATCAATGCTACGTCCGTCTGCGGCATTTCGCTGTTGGCGTCGTCCATTTCGACCAGTTTGTCGTAAGGAACGTCGGCTTCAGCAAGGAGGACGTTCATGTGGCCTGGCATGCGCCCGGCGACCGGGTGGATGCCGAATTTAACATCGATACCCTTTTTGATGAGCACATCGAACATCTCTCGAACCTTGTGCTGTGCCTGGGCCACAGCCATGCCATAGCCGGGCACAACCAGGACCGTGTTTGCCGCGCCGATGATGGCGGCGGCTTCTTCTGGAGAGGCGCTGTGGACGATCTTCTCTTCTTCCTCACGCTTGGCAGAAACCTGGAGCTGGCCGAAAGCCCCAAACAGAACATTGGTGAACGAGCGGTTCATGGCCTTGCACATGATGACGGCAAGGATAAAGCCGGAAGAACCATCCAGCGCGCCGGCAACCACCAGCACCTTCGAATTGAGCACGAAGCCGAGCAGGGCTGCGGTGAGGCCGACGTAGGAGTTCAGAAGCGCTATCACCGTCGGCATATCAGCGCCGCCAATGGGCGTCACCAGCATCACGCCAAACAGCAGCGAGATGATCACCATGGCCGGGAAGAGGAAGGGAGTCACGGGATTAATGATGAGAATTAAAGCCGAAGCGACGGCAGCCGCCAACGCCGTAAAGCTCACGTAATTCTGGCCCTTGTAAACAATGGGCCGCTGCGGGAGCCATTCCTGCAGCTTGCCGGCCGCGATCAGGCTGCCCGTAAAGCTGAGGCAGCCAATAATCACTTCGAGCGAGATTTCCGTCATCTCAAACTTGTTGACGTGGGGGATCCGCATGTAGTACTCGGCAATCCCGATCAGGGCCGCGGCCAGGGCGCCGAAAGCGTGGCTCATGGCCGTCCGCTGGGGAACGGCCGTCATATGTACCATGCCGAGCGGGATGCCGATGATTACGCCGATCAGCAGCGCGATCAGGATCCACTTGAATCGGACGAGGTCTGGGTTGAAAAAAGTTGTAATCACTGCGATCGCCGCGCCGATCTCACCGATCAGGACCCCGCGGCGCGCAGTGGCAGGTGAGCTCAGCCACTTCAGCGACAGGATAAAAAAAGCGATGGCGATGATGTAGGCGAAATCGGTAAGGTACTGTACGGTGGTCAGGTGCAATATGGATGTGTTCATTGTTTCTTACGTCCGCTCAGTTTGAACATGCGCAGCATGCGATCAGTGATCAGAAAGCCGCCGATCATGTTGCTGAAGGCGGCGGCAACTGCGATGGCCCCGAGGACCAGGGAAAGCGTCGAGCCTTCGCGCCCAGCAATGATGATGGCTGCTACCACCACGATGGCGTCCAGGGCATTGGTCAGAGCCATCAAAGGCGTGTGCAGCAGCGGCGAAACCCGCCGGATAACTTCAAATCCGAGGAAACCCGCCAACACAAAAACGTACAAATTCGAGATAAATCCTTCTGGCACCGTACCCTCCTTCAACTAAAATTTCGCAATGCGGACTACAGGAACTGTCTTGGGGAACGACCACGCAGTCTCCAACCTGCACTAAGCATTCTGCGGCGCGCTCCGGGCCGGCAATGAGAAGAATTCCAGCACGCGGCCGTGCACGATTTTTCCGCCCCGTGTAATCAGCGTTTCGCGGGTGATCTCGTCGTCCAGACTCAGTTCCGGTTTCCCTTCTTTGAACACGTGGCGCAGGTACGTGCTGATGTTCCGCGCATACATTTGGCTGGCGTGGTAAGGGACCGTGCTGGCCAGGTTGATGGTACCCACGATACTTACATTATGCTTCACCACAACCTTGCTGGCCTCCGTCAACTCGCAGTTCCCACCGCGCTCCGCCGCCAGGTCCACAATCACAGAACCTGGCGCCATGCCCTTCACCATCTCCTCCGTCACCAGCACCGGCGGCTTCTTACCGGGGATTACGGCCGTGGTGATCACCACATCGCTTTCCGCCACGACGCGACCCAGCAGTTCCCGCTGGCGCTGATAGAAGCTTTCATCCTGAGCCGTGGCGTATCCGCGAGCGTCCTGAGCGTCCTTGGCCTCGATGGGCAGCTCGACAAAGCGGCCGCCGAGGCTCTGCACCTGTTCCTTGACCGCCGGACGCAGGTCATACGCGGAGGCCACAGAGCCCAACCTGCGCGCCGTGGCAATCGCCTGGAGCCCTGCCACTCCCGCACCCATGATGAAAACACGGGCTGGTGTGATGGTGCCTGCGGCGGTGGTCAGCATGGGGCAAAGCCGCGGAAGAGTATCGGCGGCCAGCAGCACCGCCTTGTAGCCGCAGACGGTTGACATAGATGAAAGAGCATCCATGCTCTGCGCTCGGGTGATCCTGGGCATTAATTCAACGCTGAACGCCGATACCCCCTTGGAGGCGATGTCCTGCAGGGTCTCCACTGCTCCCAGCGGGCGCAGGAAACCCACCAGAAACTGGCCTTCGCGGTAGAGCGGAACATCGTCCTTTCCCGTCCTGTCGTTGGAGCCGTAGCAGAGCACCTGCACAACGATGTCGGCCGTCTTGAAGATCTCGGCGCGACTGCCCAGGACCGTGGCCCCTTTTTCGCTGTAGTCGGTGTCCAGATATCCCGCGCTGAGGCCCGCTCCGCCTTCAATAACCACTTCGAATCCCGCTTTCGCCAGTGAAGGGACCACGGATGGCACCATGGCCACGCGCCGCTCTCCTGGAAAGCTCTCCCTCGGAACACCTATGATCATAACAACTCCTCTCCCTTTTCCCTCTTCCTGCTCCCCGAAGGACCACCGCACGCTCGGTACCAAGCACGCCGTGCCAGTACTGCTGTCAATTCCACCCACGGCTCAGGGGGCCGTATATTCTGTTTTTCGGCTCCAACGCTTGTCACGCGCCATATCCGTTGATGGTATGTCGCGCGACCAACCTTTGCATCTCTCCAGCCGGTTCTGAAATATGCAGAGAGCCCACTATTTCACCACAAAACGGCAACGATCAAAAGAGTTGTAACAAATTCGATGTCGATTTGGAACACTCCTCGCATGTGCGGATAGCAGTTTCAACAATAATTTATTGACTTACCGCCGCCCGCCAGAATAAATTTTTCTGGATCAGGCAATATGTCGAAAGCGATCCATCTCTCAGCAATTCGCCTGCACTGGGTGCAAGTTTCGCTGCATGAACCCTTCAAAATATCGAACGGCGAAGTCTCTGTCAAAGACGCCATCCTGGTTGAATTGCAGGGCGAAAACGGCGCCATCGGCTGGGGAGAAGCCTCACCCATGGGGGGATCATTCTACTCCGCCGAAACGCCCGAGACTACGTGGGAATTCCTGCGCGGCAAAGCTGTTCCCGGATTGCTGGGACGGCCCATTCCCGAAGCTGCCCAGTGCGTTGACTGGCTCTCGCACTTCCCCGGCGAGCCGTTTGCCAAGGCCGGAATTGAGGGAGCGGTCTGGGATTTTTGGGCCAACGAGAACTCCGTGCCGCTGTATGAAATGCTCTGCGGCAGCAGACGGCCGATCACTTCGGGCGCCGCGATCGGTTTGTTGCCCTCCATCGATGAGCTGCTTGACCGCGTGGGCGCTTTTCTGCGGCAGGGATATCGCCGCATCAAGATCAAGATTATGCCTGGCCAGGACGTGGAACTCGTGCGGGCGGTCCGCAAAAGGTTTGGAGACATCCCGTTGATGGCGGACGCAAACGCAGCCTATCGCCTCGATGATGCCGCCATTTTTGAAGAGCTGGACCAATACGGCCTGATGATGTTTGAGCAGCCGCTCGGCCGCAAGGCGCTCGACGAACACGCGGAACTCCAACGCCGCCTGAAAACCCCCATTTGCCTCGATGAGTCCGCTGAAGATATGGAATCAATTGCCACGGCCATCCGGCTGGGTAGCGCAAAGATCATCAACATCAAGGTCCAGCGCATGGGAGGGTTGGCGCCCGCGAAGCAGGCTCACGACGTAGCACGGGCGGCAGGAATTCCCTGCTGGATGGGAACTATGCCCGAGCTCGGTGTGGCTTCCGCGCAAGCGCTGCATCTCGCGACGCTCGGTAATTTTGCCTTTCCCACCGACGTTGAAGCTTCTGCCCGCTGGTTCAAGGATGATATCATTGAGCCTCCCATCGAGATTTCCGGTGAGGGCCTCATCCAACTGCCCGAGGGCCCGGGCATGGGCTATAAAATCGACATGGACAAAGTAGAAAAATACCGAATCCGGTTTGAGGAGTTCCGGGCATGAAACCGCTCACGGTTGACGAATGCGGCCGCCGCCTCTGGCATAGTCTGATCCCTGCGGTTCCTGTGCCGATAACTTCCGACGGACAGGTCGATTCCTCAGCGCAAGAAAAATACATTGCCTACATGCGCCAACAGCCCATTGCCGGCGTTGCACTGTGGGCGCACACGGGGCGTGGGCTGCACCTCAGCCGCGATCAGCGACTCCAGGTGTTGCAGGCCTGGGCAAAGGGACTCGACTCCGACAAGCTGATCATTGCGGGCGTAGGAGGCTCTAACCGGGGCGCCGCCTCGCTTTCAGCTTATGTCGATTCGGCGCTTGAAATGGCCAATGACGCCCTCCGCCACTGCGCGAATGCTCTTCTGGTTTATGCTCCTTCCCCGCTTCGAAAAATTGCGGGAGAATCCGAGCTCGAAAAGCTGGTCCTCGATTATCATCGGCAGCTTGCCTCGCTGCACGAGCCCCTCATTCTTTTTTACCTCTACGAAGCCGCCGGCGGAATTTCGTACTCTCCGGGGCTTCTTCGCAGGCTCTTCTCATTGCCGGAGGTTGTGGGCATCAAGCTAGCGACGCTCGACAGTGTGATGACCTACCAGAACGTGGCTAATCTGATCAGCAAAGAGTTCCCGGAAAAGCTCCTGATTACCGGCGAGGACCGCTTCCTGGGCTACA
Organism: Terriglobia bacterium; assembly: GCA_036278995.1. Classification (GTDB taxonomy): domain Bacteria; phylum Acidobacteriota; class Terriglobia; order UBA7540; family UBA7540; genus SCRD01. The sequence goes on from DASUJZ010000068.1 coordinate 23,328, forward strand.
GCCTGATGGCCGGCGCGCAGGCAGCCCTGATCGGCATGGGAGCAGCCTGCACCGAGCTTCAATACAACATGATGAACGCCTACTTCAGCGGCCACTCCGTAGAATTCCTGGACCTTTCAGGGGCCGTCGACCGTCTGTCCCAGGCACTGTTCATTCCGCCCATGGAAGGCTACATCCGCAGGATGCTTTGGACGCTGGTCCATCTGGGCATCATTGGGCGCGAGTCCGCACATGACCCCTGGGGGCCCGAAGTGGCCGAGCTCGAGTTCACCGAAATCAGGCAGACGCTCGCGGCCATCGGGGAATTAGGCAGTCCAAACGGCGAAAAGGATTGAATTATTCATGGAGGCATACTGCCCGCCTCGAGTCCGGCTTCGGGGCAAGCCGAAACTGAGCCAGCAGGATACCGCTCAGCTTCAAAAAGATTTTGAAGATTTCCGGGCCGGCCTTCCGCGTCCGCTCGAATCTCGCGTTCTTTCCACATACGGCATTGACCTCACTAGCGAATATGGCGGCTTGCCAGTCAAGAACCCCTTCGGCAAGGCCTCCGGGCAACTTTCGCTGGCCGCCCATCAGGTTGAGAAGGATTCATCAGCAGGCCTCGGCTTCGTCATCCTGAAGACTGTCATCGCGCAGGACAGCCACGGCGAGCAGAGTATGTGGGAGTGGGCCATCCCGGAAACGCGGATGACGGTGGAGCGAATCCGTGGGCGCGGCGGAGAAGAAGGCTGGACCGTCACTTGGAAAGGCCGCGGCTGGTACAACACAATGGAAGCCTACCGTGATTTTTTCGACCAGGCGCTGGCAATTGGCGCCGCCTCCGGGATGCTGATCGTGCCTTCCGTCAAGTATCATTTGCCAACGCCCGAGGAAGACTTCTGGAAAGAGGAAGAGTACGTTTTCACCACCAACCTTCTGCTCGAGCCTTGGAAAAAGCACTGGCCAGCTTTGCCTATGCCTCTCGAAAAAGACTTCAGCCCCACTCTTGCAGGCTCAGGGCGCGCGGCGCAGCAGGCGAAAATCCTCGAGTGGCTGGCCAAGGTCCCGGCTCTGATCCACGCTGTCGAGCCCGGAAAGGTTCGGATTGGCCTCAAAATGTTCAACGCGCTGTTTGAGGACGATTTTCAGCTCCGCATGCTCGATGCCGTCCATGGGGCATCGGGTGAAAACCGGGCGGAGTTTCTGATCTACGCCAACCGGCTATTCGACCCGCAGAAACAGTATCTGGACAAAGCCGGCGTCGCCTACGGCGGTCCGGACCTGAGCGATCGCAACCTGAGCGTGCTGGAAAATTTCCTGGCCGGGCGCTCTGGGTCGGCGGAGAACAAAGAATTTCTCCCCGTCAGCGCCACCGGTGACATCCACTCCGGCCGCAGCGCCGCCGAGTATCTCCTGCGCGGCTGCTCGACTTTCCAGATGCACACCATCTTCCAGTTGCCGGACAGCGAATTTGCTATGAACACTGGCGGCAAGCCGGAAAAGTCTCTCCACCTGCTGCTCTTTCACCCAGAGGAAGGCCTGATCGCCTGGCTGCTGCACCTGCGCGCAAAATTCGAATGGAAGAGCGCTATGTGCGTTCGTGGAATGGCAGAGTGGTGCCGCGATCACTGGCCGTACATCGCAACAGAATTTTCTCACGATGGCCGCTAGCGCACCGCTCTGCCACGTATGACGTGAGCTGTTTTTGACGAAGAGAAGGAATACCTCATGCGCATCTTCTATGGCTGGTGGGTTGTTGCCGCGGCGTTCCTGAACCTCTTTTTTGGGGTCGGAATCGTCTTTTACGGCATGCCAGTCTTCTACCCGGAACTGGTAAGAAACCTGGGATTCTCGCGCAGCCAGGTGACCGCGGGCGTGCTGCTGGGTTTTCTGATTGTCGCGCCGTTTGTGGGCTATCTCGGCTCTCTGATTGACCGCCGCGGCGCGCGCGCCATCATTCGCTTCGGTCTGATTTTTGTGGGCGGCCCGCTCATCCTGATGGGATGGATGACGCACCTTTGGCAGTATTACCTGCTTTCCATCGCGGAAGTTTTCGGCTACATCCTCACCGGCCCCATCCCCAACCAGGTGCTCATTGCCCGGTGGTTTCGCGCGGCGCGCGGTCGCGCCATGGGTTATGCCTATCTGGGCCTCGGAGTCGGCGGCGCGGTCTCGCCCATCCTCGTCCACTTCCTCATCGCGCACTACGGCTGGCGGCGGGCCTTTGAGGTGGTGGGTGCTCTCATCCTGATTGTGCTGCTTCCCATCGCGCAGTGGGTCACGCGCTCTGCCCCCGCGGATATGGGCCTTACTCCTGACGGCCTGGAACTACCGGGGGCAGAGCAGGCGGGACCGGCGGCGGTGTTTGACCTTCGCCGCGTCGCGCGATCGGTCAACTTCTGGTTGATTCTTCTGGGCAGCACTCTGGTGATCGGGGCGATCGGCACCGTCATCCAGCAGTTTGTGCTTTTTTTGCACGACCAGAAATATACCCTCGGCCAGGCTTCGGTGATTTCGAGCGGGCTTCTCTTTGCCGGCCTCGCCGGACGCGTGATCGTCGGCTACCTGGCCGACCGTTTTCAGAAGAAGAACGTGATGGCTGCTTTCTACCTGGTGCTGGCGTTGGCAATTCCGCTGCTGTTCGTCGCCCGTTATCCTGTCGCCGCGTGGTCATTCGCCATCATTTTTGGCTTCGCTATGGGCGCCGACTACATGCTGATTCCGCTGGTCACCGCAGAATGCTTTGGTCTCGCCACACTCGGCAAGCTGCTGGCGGTCATCATCATGGCGAATTCGCTGGGCCAGTGGATCGGGCCGTGGACAGCGGGACTGATTTTTGACGCCACGCACAGCTACAACATCGCCTGGGCCACTGTCACTATCGGCGGCGTAGTGGGCGCGTTTCTGATCTATTCCATTGACATTAACCGGGACAAAAGGGCCAGCCAGCCCGTCAGTGCTGTAACGGCGTATTAAGGTTGAAGGTTTCCAAGAGCCTATTGCCGCTCGCGCGCTTCAATCTTGCCCCGAAGCACGGTGACAGAAGCTTTCGGCAATGTAAAACGGGCCTCCGGGCCGCCGGGAACAGTCGCGCGGCGGGGCGGATCATCAGGGTCGGCGTGAGAGTCCGGTCCCGTCGAATGCCAGACGTATTGTTCGCTGCCAAACGTCACCATCTGAACCTGATCCGCAAAATGACTCCTCTGCCCGCTTTCTGAATCCTCAAACACCACCTGAATCGTCCGAGGATTGCTCTTGTCTTTATTGATCAGCAGGATCGACCAATCGCCGTCCGGCCGCTGCAGCGCGTAGCTGGTGATCAGCGCGTTTCCGGAGGCATCCTGCACAGTCCCCAGTACGCGAAACATGTGGTGAACCCCCGAGTGATGCGACGCCCATTCCAGATTGATCAAATGACTGGCGTTGTACTCCGCCGTATATCCTTTAATTTTAAAATTGGAATCGCAAACGAAGTTGCTCCACGTTCCCCAGCCGCGGCAGCCACGGTTAGGCGCCTGAGGTTGAATGGGCGAATGGAAATACGCGCCGCCGCCCTCGAGAAAAAAGCTTCCGACGCTGTCCGCCAACCAGAGGCCCGAGAAGATGTCTGACATATACGGAGTCATTTCCCAGGACACGTTGCTCTCCGTATTCATCAGCGGAACGCCATCCGGCAGACCGTCATCGCGCAGCGCCTGGAGGCAGCTTCGAGTGAGCTCCGGCTCGCGATAGAGGTCCGCCCAATTCACCGAACAGGGATCAAACGGGTAATGCTCGAAGGAGACGAAGGTGAGGTCCTGTATCCGCCCGTGTGCCTTCAGGTAATCCAGAAAGCGGCCGAACCAGGAGGTCCGCCCCTGCGCGTCTGGCCACACTGAAATGTCCTGATTGATGCCCTGAAACACCGGGCCGCCCAGCTTGATGCCAGGATCCACCTTGTGGATGGCGTCAGCGAATTGCAGATAGAGCGCAGCATAATCTTCCGGCATGTAATATTGCCCGTCGCATTCCTCACCCATCTCAACCCACCCGATGGAATACCCTCGCGTCTTGAGATACGAAATCTGCGCCGCGGCGTCTTCCGGAATGCTGTACAGAACTGCAACGGGAACAATGGCGGGCAGTTTGTTCGTGATTCCGCAGGTGAAAAACAGGTCAAACCCGGTTTGGGAACGGCTGGGGCTCAAGTCCGAAGCGGAATGCCACGGGTCCGTCGAGGAACAGTAGGTTGCCGTCTGGCTGGCGTCGGGAGCATGTTTCACCAGGTCAATAAAAGTTCCATCATGCTGAATCGTCCCGGCGTACACCTGGTGAATTGCATAGCCAAGGCGGTCGCGCGGATCGCCCGTGGCAGACGGTTGGGGGCCGCAGGCGGACTTTGTCATCACCACTCGAATCCAGCGCGTCGCCACGGGAGACCACGAAACTTTCAGCGTCACTCGCCCGCCGCTTCCGTCAGTCACCTTTCCATCAGCGAAGCGGTTCCAGCGCCCCGCGGCTTGCTGCGCAACTCCGCCGCCGCCCGAAGCATACTGGCCCTCCCAGCTCATGGGGTCATCGCCGGTCCAGTACTGCACTTCGTACGCGCTCGCGTACGGGTTGCCCCAATCAATGCGAATGGCATTCACCTTGTGTGCCGCAGCAAGATCCAAAATGATCCACTGGGGATGCAGCGCATCATCCTCTTTTGTGTAGGTCTCGGTCAGGTAGGGATTGGTCTTCCAGAAGCTGGCCGGGTCGCCATCCGTCAATCGCGAGTAGCCTTGACCAGCTCCTCCGTTACTCGTGGTGCCGCGGCGTGGAAGAGGATAACCAAACGAATTCCGCAAAGATCCTGTTGGCGTTGCATTGCCCGTAAAGTACCCTTGCTTTTTGGTGGGATCGCTCCACTCGCCGTCCGAATTCCAATGCCAGGCTTCAATAGCTAGTTCGGTGTGCAGGCGGTATGTGATGGGTCCCCAGCCGGCGGATAGGCACTCACGGATGATTTCTGGAGTGTAGATCTTGTCGATGATCGACGGCGACAGCTCGTCCATCGAACTTCCCAGGCTCTCATCAGGGTCGAAAGAGTTCACCACGTGGCTTGGACTTGTGTCAACCCGGAGCAGCGTTGCGGCCGAGCCAGCCTGACTTCCGCCACTGTGGCCGACCGCCGGTTCGGCAAAAGCCGCATTTGGCAAAGCTGAAAACGCGGCTGCTCCAGCCGTGCGGCTCAGGAATTTCCTCCTCGACATGCGAGGCTGGAGAGCATGATCATCAGGATTTTTCATTTCGGAATAACTCCATTCGAAATCCAGGCAGGCCCGAATGAAAGTTGACAACGGGGCAGGATTGCGATTGGCGCTCTGTGCGGTGAGGTCAGGACCCCTCATTCTGGCGCGGCATCTCACGCGGTCGAGCTCTACTGTGGTGCTTTCATCCTTTGTTTCGATCCTCTCTTGGCCGCGTAAGCGTTGAACTCCTCGATCATCTGGGGAGTCCAGCGGCCGTCGATTTGCCCCGGGCTGTACTTCTTTTCCCGCAGCATCATGAACCCCCAGTCATCGACCAGGTGATCCATCTCTGCGTGGTCTGCCACCTGCCCCGCCAGTTGCGGGGGGATAAACGTAATTCCTTCCGGATCGCTCACCGCCACATCGCCCGGCATCACCGTCGCTTCCCCCATGCGGATCGGCACGTTGATCCCCATCAGCGTCACATTCGCCAACGCCGATGGGTCCGTCCCCCGGCAAAACACCTCGAACCCTTTCATCTCCTCGATCTCAGCCGTATCACGGATCGAACCGTTTACGATGATTCCGTTGTGCGTCTTCGTAAATACCGAGGTAGCCAGATTCCCCCCGATGATCGTCCCGTCCTTAATCTTCCCGAACAGGTCCACCACCATCACGTCGCCCGGCTGCAGCCGGTTGATGATCCAGGAATTCTCACCTCGAACCTTCTCCCCTTCCTTTTTCGCATTGGCCCTGATCACCGAGTCCAGGTCCGGCCGATAGGGCATGAACACCGCCGTCACTACGCGCCCTACCAGCCTCTGCTTCTGTGGGTTGACCACCGTCCACCCCGGCTCAAACTGGTTCTGATATCCCGCTTGCTTCAGCACTTCCCAGGCTTGTTCCGCCGTCACGTCCTGCAAACGCTCGAGCATTGAATCGGCCACGTTCGGACGCCCGTCGGCAAACCGCGTCCCGTGCCAATCCGGCGTAAACTCGATGAGTTGCTGCTTTGAAAACATTCCAAGCTGGCCATAAGCGGGAACCACCAAAATGGATGAACTCAAGGCGACCACGATACCGAGGAAAATCGTAACGCGCAGGCGTTGAATCATGGTTTTCTGTTCTCCCTTCCCTTCGGGATTTGATCGACCTGCCGGAATCAAGGCAACAAGGTCGAGGAGCCGTCATTACGATCCCGCAGAGCGGGAGAAAAATCTGTTTGTCGCTGGCCATAAGAGCAGATTCCTCAGGCCAACGGCAAGCGTCGGCCCTCGGAATGACGTCGAGTTGCAGCAGTTACTTCGACCACGACACTAGCGGGGCTTTACGGCGATGGCGGAGATCTCAATTTTCGCGCCGTTCACCAGCTTGGCCACCTGCACGGTTGTGCGCGTGGGCTTGGGATCGGGGAAAAACGTCTTGTAAACACCATTCATCTTCCCGAACTCGTTCACGTCCGAGAGATAGACATTCACGGCCACCACGTTGCCCATGGTCATCCCTCCGCCCTCGACGATCTTCTGGATCAACTGCAGGGCGGCACGGGTCTGGCTCTCGATATCTGGCGGAAGTTTTCCGTTAGCGTCGGTTCCCTGCGTCCCCGCCACGTAGAGAGTGTTACCCACAAGAATTCCATTGCTGAAGGGCAACCCTGCGGGAGTTCCCGGCGGGTTGATGGCCTGCACCTTTTCCGCGGCCGTCGGGGCGGCCGCTTCCGCAGGCTTTTGATCGCTTGGCCCCGCGCAGCCAAACGTTAGTGCCGCCAGACAAGCAATCCCCAAGACAATCGTCGCTTTCTTCATAGCTGATTTCCTCTCCTTGGCCGGCACCATAAAAGATCCACCCGCGGTCGGCGCTCGAGGCGTTCCCGCGTCTCAATTTCAACTGGTGAATCACACCGGAAGTTTGGACTTATTCAGACCGCTCTAACCGACCCCCACTTATACGCGAGAACCCGGCTTGTTGCAATTGTTTTATATGGTTCCGCACGGTGCCGAGCGGCATCGTCTCCGCGCTTTCGGGCTTTAACACTGCGCGCTTCGTTGCCGGGAGAGATCCGGCAATCATTTATCAGAAGGGCCCGGACAATGGAATCAGTGGCGCTTCGCTTTTGACAGGTAAGGAATGAACCCGCGGTCCCGCGTGCGGATCTTGTACACCGAGGTCGTCGCCGTAAGATAGAGCGTGCCATAATCCCGGTCGCCCCACGTCAGATTGGCCGGTTGTTCGGGGACGACAATCGTGCCCAGATGGTTTCCTTCGGAATCCCAGACCCAGACGCCGAGAGGCCCGGTCACAAACAGGTTCCCCTTCCGGTCTACCCGCATGCCGTCAGGAACGCCCTCGTGCGGACCGCCCTCTTCGGTTCCAAACTGGCGCCCGTTTGCGATCTTGCCGCCCGGCAGAAAATCATAAACGCGGATGTCTTTGCGCTCGCTGTCGTCCACGTAAAGCTTCTTGCCGTCCGGGGAAAACGCCAGCCCGTTTGGCTGGGCCATGTCTTTAGCAAGGAGTTGAACGCCGCCTTGCGCGTCAAGCCGGTAAATGCCCTGGTAAGGAATCTCCTGTTTCTGGTCTTTGGTAAGATCGAGGGTCGGGTTGGTAAAGTAGATCGCGCCATCGGGGCCAATCACAATATCGTTCGGCGTGTTGAACCTCTTTCCGTCCACATGGTCCGCCAGCACCTTGTAATGGCCGTCGGGATCGACCTGGATAACGGCCCTCAGCACGCTCGCGCAATCGAGCAGATGAAATTCGCGGTCGAAGGTGTTTCCGTCGGGATTGCCCAGTGAAATCAAGGTTTCCTTGTGCCCGTCGGGATAAACACGGAAAATCTTGTTCTGAATTTCGTCGCTCACATAGAGAAACCCGTGCGGATCCCACACCGGTCCCTCCGTAAAGCCAAATCCCGTCGCCACGCGTTTCATCTGCGCATGACGTCCAATCAGCTTCCAGAATTTTGGCGAATTTGCGCGAAGCTCGAATTTGCGAGGAGCATGCTTCTCTTGGGCGCTCAGAGCAACCGGCAAGGTAAATAGAAGAACCAATCCAGCGATTATTGATTTCATTGAGGACGCCGCACCTTTCCATCTGCTATTTGCTGCAGCCAACGCCGAGCGAAATTCTCAGCACCATCAATCGGAATCTTCCGAACTCGCGCCCTCAGTCGGCGAGCTCTTGTGGGCTGAATTAAGAATTAAAAAGCTGGCAAGGTCATCCAGTTGCGCCGAGCTCAGCTTCGTTCCGTAGCCATCCGGCATGATCGATTGCGGCTCGCGCGTGAACTTTGAGATTTGGGACTTCATCACGAGATGAAAGACGCCGTCTTCGCTGAGCAATGCGATTGAGAAATTGTCCTCATTTCGCACGAGACCCGATAACCTCTGGCCCGACTTTGTGATGATCCTGACCCGCTGCCCGTCGGGATCAGGAACTTTATTGGGCTGCACGATCATCTCACGGATTTCGCCTTCGGTGTGAGTGCGCCCGAACTCAGACAGGTCAGACGCGATAAAGCCCCCTTTGCCGTTCATCATATGGCAGTCAGAGCATCGGGCTTCGCCGAAAAAGAGTTTTGAGCCCGCCGCGGGGTCGCCCTTCAGATTCGCGGTGTTTCCGCCGCCCCGCAAGAATCGGATGTAGCTGACAATTTCGTTGATCTGCTGGTTCGTCAGGAAGTGGAACGACGGCATGCCCTTGTCCGGAATGCCGCTGCGGATAATCCGCGCCGTTTCCTGGTCCGATCGGGCCGATGCGGTCGCGGTGTTCACAATCGCAGGAGCATGCTCGCCTCCGCGGCCGTCCAGACCGTGGCAGGGGGCACAGCGGTTCGCAAACGAACGCCTTGCATGCTCACGTTCCTGCTGCGTCATGTTCGACTTCGCCTGTTGAGCAGGACACACTGCTGCGATGGCGAAAAGGCAGGCGCAGAGAAAAATCAGCGACCGCATCATGGGCTGTTTGGCTTTGCAATTCACGCCTTAATCTCCTGGCCCTCGCTTCGGTTCACTCCTTGCTGCGCGGTACCGGGCAGTCTACGGCAACCCGGTAGCGCTGTCAATTTGCTCGCGGCAGATGCTGCGGTGCAAGTGCAGAGCGGGGCCATAAAACGGAAAACCCCGGCCCAATCCATCTTGGCCGTGTATTTGACCGAAGCACGGGCGGGACGCCCGTGCCACACTTCAACTAAGTCACTACCCTTACATGATAATTGCTTGACCCGCCCGCCCCGGCAAGGTAAGTTAGGCGTAGTTCAGCAACAGGCGGAGGAATGCTAGCGGTCTTTTTCGTGAGAGTCCTTCGAACACGGCCCCTCGGCTAAATGGCTTTGCCGGAGATGGCTTCAGCCGTCCTGATGCGTCGAATCAGATTAAAGAGGCGAACTTATGGCAACCAGCTTTCTTTCCCGACGAAAATTTTTCAAGTGGGGTGGCGGGGTTCTCGCCGCTTCAACAATTGCGGGGCGCCAGCTCCCCGATCTTGCTGCGGCGCCAAACAGTCACGATACGCCGGCCGGAGAAGATTACTACTCCAAGCTGGGCGTGACTCCTTTTATCAACGCGGCGGGCACGTACACGATCCTGACGGCATCCATCATGCCTCCGCAGGTGCGTGCGGCTGTCGACCGCGCGGCCATGCACCCGGTAGGATTGATTGAACTGCAGAAGGCCGCCGGGGAATACCTGGCCAAGCGATTGCGTTGTGAAGCGGCAATGGTAAGCGACGGGGCGGCATCCGCGGTGACGCTGTCAACGGCTGCCTGCATGACCCGCGGCAGAGAGCGCGCCATCCTCAACGTGCCGAATGATGTTTCCGATCTGCCCAATGAGGTGCTGATCCAGCGGGCGCACCGGTACGAATATGATCACGCCATCCGCTGCTGCGGGGTCAAGATGGTGGAGGTGGAGACGCTGGACGATTACGATCGCGCCTTCTCGCCGCGCACCGCCATGGCGCATTTTTTTAACGCTGCACAGGGCGGGCAGATCGGCCGCGAAGACTGGATCCGCATTGCCCACAAGCATGGCGTACCCGCCTCAAATGACGCGGCGGCCGACGTGCCGCCCATCTCGCGGCTCTGGGAGTATACCCAGATGGGGTTTGATCTGGTGCAGTTTTCCGGCGGCAAAGGGTTGCGAGGCCCCCAAAACAGCGGACTGCTTCTGGGCCGCAAAGAGCTGATCGACGCGGCCGCTATGAACAATTGTCCCTACAGCGACACGGTTGGGCGTGGCATGAAGGTCTCCAAGGAACAAATCGTGGGGCTTGTGGCGGCGGTGGATTGCTTCCTGGACCAGGATGAGGCGGCGATGCGCGCCGACTTCCAAAAGCGCGCCGAGACGATTGCCGCCGCCGTCCGGAGCATTCCTTCGGTTGAAACCCGGGTTTTTGTGCCTCCCGTAGCCAATAACGTGCCGCATCTGCTGATCACCTATGACATGAAACAGGTGAAGATCTCCGGTAAGGATGTCAAGGCCCAACTATTGCAGGGTACGCCGAGCATCGCGCTGAACCCCGCCACGGGCGGCAATCCCGGCAGCCTGATGAAAGGCCTTCCGGCTGGACCAAACGTCATCGTCGTGGGCGTATGGATGATGCAGCCCGGCGAAGATGCCATTGTTGCACGGCGTCTCCACGAGGTCCTGTCCAAGGCTAGTGCAGCCTGACTCTCTGCTGCGAAAGCAGACGCGGTATTCAATTCCTATGAGGCACCACTCCCGCCGGGATGTCTTAAAAGAACTTGGGATGGGGACTGCCGCGTTTTCACTGGGAACGGGCAGCGCCCGACCCGACTCTGATCCTGCACAAAGTCCTTCCGAAAACAGCCAGGAGGAGCCCGCATCCGGCATGCTGATGGCCATTGCCGCGCATCCCGGAGACGCATTGTTCACCATGGGGCTGGCGGTGGCCCGGCAGGTCAGCAGAGGAGGCCGGGGGGTTTTTCTGAACCTCACTCACGGCGAGCGGGGCAATCCGGCCATTGCCGAAGCGGAATACGGCGCCATGCAGGTGTCGGCCGCCGACAAAGCAGCCAAAATGTTGGGAGCGGGAACTGGCTATCTTTCCTATCCCGACGGCGAGCTTCCCGACAATGAGAAAGCGCGGTTCGCAGTGTGCGACGCCATCCGGCGGCACAAGCCCGAAATCATTATTACGCACTGGAAGGGCAGCTATCACAAGGACCATCGCGCCTGCTTCAACATAGTGGACGACGCCATCTTTTACGCCGGGTTGCAGGGAATCAAGCGGCAGGACCCGGCGCATTCGGTTCGCAAACTACTGTTTGCTGAGAACTGGGAAGACGCTGAAGGCTTCCGGCAGGATATTTATCTGGAAGTCAGCGACGTTTTCAACCGCTGGGTTGAGGCTTGCTCGGTTTTCCCCATGTGGAGAGGAGAAACCGGATTTCACTACGATGATTACTACCGGAGTTTGGCCGTGGCGCGCGGCAGCCTGGCAAGAATCGGACAGAAAGACGCCAGCCGCTTCAAATATGCCGTGGCGCTGATGTCTCCGCCCAATTACGGCGCCCGTAGCACAGGCTCTCTTTCATCACCTGCCGTAGGAGGCCAGAGCACCATCTGACCATTTTGGGGCGCGGCAATCCACTAATCCGGCAACGCGAAACTGAAGATGTCGCTTCCCGCAGCGATCGAAACGTACTGTTTTCCGGCCACCGCATAGCTCATTGGGGAAGCGTGCATCTCCTGCCCCGTGTTGAAATGCCAGAGCGGTGTGCCGTCGCGCGCGTCGATGGCCTCTAAGCTTTCGGCATCATCGCCGAAGAAGACCAGGCCTCCTGCCGTGGTCATCGTTCCTCCCCAGGAGTTACCTCTCCCGATCTGAGGGCAACGCCAGGCAATTTTCCCGTTCTCGACATCAAAAGCCACAAGGGTTTTCTGCCCATGCTCGCCCGGGATCCGCTCGACTCCGGTGTTGTAATAACTTTCGCCCTTTACAAAAGGTTGAGGCGTGGCACGGCTGATGTTGCAGGTGCGGAGGGCCATGAAATAAAAAAGGTGCGTTTGGGGATTGTAAGATGGTGAGAACCAGTTGGTGGCGCCCACAATGCCCGGGCAGAATTTAGCTCCGCCCGGCATCGGAATCACGCCTGTGGTTATTGGCCGGCCATTGTCGTCAATGCCTTTGGCCCAGTTTACCGACGGCTCGAATAGAGTAGCTCCCAGAAACTTGCCGGTCGTCCGGTCAAGCACGTAGAGGAAGCCGTTGCGGTTTGCTTCCACCAGCAGCTTTCGATGCTCGCCCTTGTAACTGCCATCGATTAGGACAGGCGTTTCGACGGCATCAAAATCACCCAGATCGTGTGGAGTGAATTGAAAATACCACTTGAGCTTCCCGGTATCAGGATCAAGGGCCAGAACGCAGGCGCTGTACAGATTGTCGCCGGGGCGTTGCGAACCTTCAAAGTCCGGGCCCGCGTTCCCGGTGCCCCAGTAGAGTGTGTTCGTCTCGGGATCGTAGGTTCCCGGCATCCAGGCGGTCGCGCCGCCGTGTTTCCAAATATCGCCGTCTCCCCAGGTGCCAAAGTTCGGATCGCCGGGTCCAGGAATGGTCCAGAAGTTCCAGACAAGTTTCCCTGTTTCGGCGTCAAAGGCTTCAATCCTTCCTCTCACACCTGCGTCTCCGCCGGCAGGCGCAACAATCACCTTGCCGTTTACGACCAAAGGTGCGCTGGTAGCGCCGTTCGCAGGGTTCTCCTTGATGTCGCCGAACGTCACGTCCCAGATCAGATTCCCGCTGCGAGCGTCGAGGCACAGGAGATGAGCATCGTCGGTTTCCATGTAAACCCTGGAATGCCAGACGGCAACGCCGCGGTTGTGGTGCGCGGAAGCATCTTCGATCAGGCCTGTGGTAATCGGACGGGTGTGGCTCCAAAGAATGCGGCCGGTGCGCGCATCCAGTGCATAGGCGTCGTTGGCGCTGGTGACGTACATTATCCCGTTAATCACAAGGGGCGTCACTTCCAGCCGCTGGGAATTCCTTGAATGGAACACCCACTGCGCGCGTAGACGGCCCACATTGTCATGCGTAATCTGCGAGAGGCTTGAGTAACGCCTGCCGGAATAGTCGCCGTTGTACGAGGTCCAGTTCGCCCCCACGGGCTTGGCCAGCAGGTCGCTTTCTTTCACGTCAATACGTGCGGAGACAGGGTCTTGCTGGCCGAGGCATGCAATCGAACCCAGGAGAAGGATCCCAGTCGCGAGAGCTAAAAGCCGCTTAACGCTGTTCATTCAGTTGAATCGTCTCCTGCGGATTCACGTGAGCCTCGCCCAGCTCTCCACGGTCCGAACCATCTGTGTCCACCAGGTGGACCGAAAGCCACACGACGCCCGGCGGAACCTCGATGGTTTTGTCCAGAGTAATCAGATCGAGAGGAGAAACGTCCATGAGAGGAATGTCTGTGACAGGCATTCCTCCACGGTCGTAGAGGTGAGCAATCAGATGACCTGCGTAGAATACTCCAAACGATCCTTCCAGCTTAAGGCCGCCTGCCGTCTGCGTCACCGTCAGCGGGTTGCTAACAAGGCCCGCAGCTGTCACGGTTTTGAAGTTCGTTCCCACGCGGGTCGGGAACCATTCGGTGTCAAACGCGGACATCCCTCCCGCCGGCAAATGGACCATGGGGCTGTTCAATTCCGCTTCCATGTAGTACGGAGTATCAAGCACGTTCGATGGACGCATCGCGGGCATTCCATTCTGGTCCAGATGGAGCCGGGGCCCGTTCAGGTAAAAGATAACCGACGCTTTGCCGGGATAGTCTTCCGCTTTTTGAAACTTGAAGCGCTCCACCATGGCATATTGGCGCAAGCCATCGACAACCGCGATCCATCCCGACGGCGAATCCAGCCAGACTTCCGCCTCCAGGTATTTCCAATGCAAAGTAAACATACCCTCGTCGCGGATGGAAAACGAGGGGTGATCGGTCGGTCCGCTGCGCACGTGATAGCTTTCCAAATAAGTGCTGTTCGGATTGACGGGCGTAAACGCCCAGAACTGGTGGTTGTATTGCGATTTGTCGCGCGGATCGGCGGTGTCATACTGGGAGACCGATTGGATGGACCAATCGATCGGATGCCCGGTGATGTTCTTCATCACCGCGTGAAAGGTGATGCGCGGAGAATTCGCCCCTAGGCTGATCACCCGCGAGTACTGAAGGCCGGTCCTGGGGTCAGGAGGACCCTCCAGATGGACGGCACATTGAGTGCCTTGCGAGATGACCTTGAGCGAATATTCACCATCGTCCAGCACGTCCGAGCGCGCACTCGCCCAGTGCTGCTCATCCTCGGAACCTTCGGGCAGCGGCCAGTCCTTGTCGCCGCCGTAGTTGAACCATTTGCCCTTGGCCGCTCCCTCTGAAGGAGGTAAATACTGGCCATAGTACTGGGGATTTACAAACAAATAGGGGTGGCCGCCGAATTCGACCTGCATCAACCGTCCACCCAATTGCGGCACAATAATCAGTGTCGTCCATTGATTGGAAATCTGTTCGGCTTTCCAGCCATGAAAGTCTGCTTGCTGAATAGTGCAGGTGCCACCTTGGGCACCCTGCTGGCCAGCCGCAAACCCGGCAGACATCAGGCTAAGACTCAGCGCCAATACCGCGACGGCCACCACACGCAATCGCATGACCCCTCCACCGATCAAAGTTTACAGGCTGTACGGGAATATCTCGACATGGAAAATCAGGAGCACAGGCGGGTGTACCTCACCTGGACTCGGTCCAAAAGAACCCATACCCGGGAGCGCCGCTAGTTCTCGTTCACGACAGAGCTTCCTGCATTGCGGGGAACCGGAGGAATACCTCTGGGCGCAACGACTGGAAGTCCCGGCATTTCCAGGAATTAGAAACGCCCAGTCTCTGGCTCGGATTTCCGCACATCAAGCCTCGACGTGACCCTGGTCCGCTTTAGGGCGTGCCGCAGTCTTGCGGGTTCAAATCTTGATGAAGATTTTCTTCTTGTACAACCAGTAGCAGACGTACCAGAGCATGCCCCAGACTGCGAGACTGGTTACGATTTCTGCCGTGAGCTGTCCAGCCCAGCCGAACAATCCCATGGTGAAGGGCTGCGCTATTTTGTGGAACCACTCCGCTCCAGCGCTATTCGTAAACAGGTAGATGAAAAGCGGATTCATCCCCACGATGTTGAAGAAGATGGCCCACTTCTTCCAGCCCTTCACGTCGATCATCCAGTAAGAGAGCGCAAGAGCCAGCAGACAAAAACCGCCGCTGACAATCACAAACGACGCGGTACAAATGCGCTTGATAATGGGATCTATAGGGTTCAGCGAGAATCCAACAATGACGCCAATGATTCCCGGAATGACCAGCGCCTTAATCTTGTTCGAGTGGGTCCGGCTGCTCTTTAGGACGTATCCGGCCAGCACGCCCCACATGGTGTGTGCCGTGGTCGGTACCGCGTTGAACGCCACCCAGTGTCCGGCAGAAAGCTGCGGCATGATAGCTAAATCTACCCATGAACCGAAGTTGTGATCAGGCACGAAGGGCTGATTGAAACCGGCAACCGGCCACGTCCGGTAGAGCACTTCAGTAAGGATGAGCAGCAGGAAGGTGACGCCAATCTGCGTTCGCGTGGACTTGCGCATCAATAAAAACGCCACGAGGTACGTAAACGAGAGTTGCGCCAGCACGTTCCATAATTCAAAGGTGATGTGGCCTGGGCCAATGCAATAAAGCGCCCAGCCGAAGAAGAGCAGCAGCACGGATCGCTGGAAGGCATGATGGAAGGTCTTCGACCAACTGTCGCCGTGCTCCCATCGCCTGCCGAAGGAGAAAGGCATCGCCACGCCGACGATAAACATGAAGAAGGGCTGGACCAGGTCCCAGAAGTGAAGGCCGTTCCACGGATGGTGACTGAGTTGCCAGCCCAAAAAGCCCAAGACCGTGCCGTGTAAAGCCGGATGTCGCAGCAACGTATAGAGCTCGGTTGATTCCCCAATGAGCAGGAACATCGTGAAACCACGGAAAAAATCCAGCGACGCCACGCGGCCCGGCACTACCGGGGGCTGGATCCCCTTCTTGTCTTGTATAACCGTTCTCTCTTTCAGCACTCCCATCTCGAACCCCCTCGTTCCTGTCGCTTCACTTTCGACTGGGTACGATCCACGCTCCTGGGTGCTCGTGCAGAATCCCGAATGCTGTTCTTCCTGAGACCGTGTTCCGTCTCAGCCTCAGCAATTGGAGTTCTCCTCCGTAGGCGCCTTCCGGGATTCCCGCTGCGACAGCTAGGGCCATAAGCTTGCCTTAACTTTCGTGTGACTTCAACACTTATTTGCGGATTGCCCCTGAACCATTCCGAATTTACGAAAAAGCATCAAGCCGTTCCTGTCACCAGTTTATGATTGCCTATCTGGTGCTGCGGCTGGATAGCTCCCACCGTTAGGTGCGCGGCAGGTAACCGCCTAACAACAATGGCTCCTAAAATGTCTCGCGCACTGGAAAAGCAAGAAGAGAGGCAGGGACGGAGGTAACAACTGGAACGGGTGAGTTGTGTGATCGGTCGGTGGGAGGCGTCAGTTCCCCGATCCCAAAGCCCCGGTGGAAAGCAGCGATGTGGCACCTGGCTTCTTCAACTTCAGATACAGAACAGCATCGCCGCTGAAGGGCGGCACAAATGTTCGCACCGCGCCACCGGCCGTCTCTGCGCCCGCGATTCTGCTCCCGGTGGCGGGGTTCATCCATTCAACCGCAAACCGTCCCGGGGTGTTTGAAAGATTCACGGTGAATTTTTCGCCGGAGGGGCTGTAGACCAGGAATTCGGGATGGGCCCGACCGAGATCGGCAAGAACGTGCCCGGTGGAAGAGAGGGTCGGCTGCGGAGCCATGGCGGCCAGGGCCATGCGCTCGGCGTAACTCCGGATATACCCCAGGGTATTGCGCACATTTTCCCAACGGCGATCGGGTCCCGAACCCATCCCATCGACAACGGGCGGCCGGGGCAGATTGCGATTCTCGCGGGGATAGTCGAGCAGGTACGGGTCCATGAAGAGCGTCTGGCTGCCCTGGGTGAAGTTGATCCAGAAGAAATTCCTGTTGGCCCGCGTAGACTCGTTCCACATACCGAAGTAACTGTGGTCGGAATCATTGACCGTCACCTTGCAACCTGGCTGCCCGCTGCCGCAACTGCTGGCGGGAGACACTCGCTCTGCGGGCGCAATCCAGTCGGCGTCGCTGTTGATGATCGAAGCGTCGTTGCTATCCTGGCGAACCGCGTACCCGATGGGGTGCTGAAAGGGCTTTGTAGCCTCATAAGCGCGCACCAGGGCAATCAGGTGGTTGTTCCACCACACGGATTTTGCCGGCGCTTCTTCTGAGATGATCCAGAGCACATTCGGCAGATCGTTGAGCGTGTCAATCATCTTCTTCACGTAAGCGTCCTGATATGCCGTCACGGCGTTCGGCGCGGTCATTGTGACTGAACCGATCCCGCCGCCATCGTCAATTCCGTTCACATTGTTTCCTCCGGTAAACGGATATCCGTCGTCGGGAGAACGGAACGCGTTGATGAATTCGCCGCTGAAGAGATAGACCCCGGCATATATCCCGGCGGCGTCCAACTGCTGTACGCGGCTGCGCAATCTGCCGAAGAACGCCGGATTAAATTTCAAAAGATCGAATTTCAGTTTGCCATCCGACGCTTTGCCCGGGCCCGTCCTGCGCCATGGAAACAGCGAAATAGTGATGTCGGGCGGTGACCCTGTGGTCGAAGGCAGTCCGTGGACCCTGGGCAGCTCCGTGGTCCATAACAAAGTGAAATTATGGTGATGTTTCACAAGCATCTTCACGAACGCCGTGAAATTTATCGGCCGGACACGGCCATTCGTCCCCCAGTCCTGCAGCGTGTTCCAGGTCTGTGATCCCGCCAGATAAATAGCTTTGCCGCTGCCATCCGTGAAGTAACGCGGATTCGTGGCGAGGGCGCGCAGGGGGGCTTTGATTGACTTTGAGGGTGCGGGATGGACGGCAGGTGATTCCGGTGGAGCGGCGCAGGCCTGCAACAGCGCGCAAAGGGCTGCGATAACGAACACGGAGCCGGTGATAGTTAAGCTGTGCGCTAACTGGGCCGCCAGATTCGTGACGAGAGGAAAATCGTAGCTGGAACTGCTTGGATGGATGGCTCCTCGGGCAGGACTCGAACCTGCAACCCTTCGGTTAACAGCCGAATGCTCTACCATTGAGCTACCGAGGAATGAGGAATCACGGCCTGAGCAGCGGTAGGCTGAAGTTCTAATTTATAGCACAGCGCGAATTTCTCAGTCAACGCGGCGGGTTCCGCCGAATCCTGGGGTTCGTCGGAGAAATGGCCAGTTCACGGATGCGGATTTCTGCTGACCACGAGAAACTGCCTCCACTGAGGTGAACGGGAACATCTCAGTCCAGAACCTGTAATAGCGATGGCCTTTGAATTTACCGCAGGTCACGGGCGGTAGTAACCAGGAGGAGAGAACCAGGTCACGCTTTCTTCTCTTCTTCGGCTTTAGCGACTGACTTATCCATCCCGCCCTTGATGGCATCCTTGAATTCTCTAATGCCTTTTCCCAATCCCCGGCCTAAGTCCGGCAATTTTCCGGGCCCGAAGATGATCAGAACGATCAGCAGGATAAAGAACAGATGGGTTGGTTGAAGCAAACCTTCCATTTGAAGCTCCTTCTGGTACGGATACCGACATTACGAATAGCATACAATTATAGCCCAACCCACGCAAGAACCAAATCAAACTTGGTTGTGGGGGAAAACCATATCTTTCGGATTGAGCCCATTCCTGCGGCACTGTTTCCAGTAGAGCGCCGCATAGCTCTCCTTGATGTAATCCTTCCTGCGGTGCCCCAGCCGCAGGGCCTTCCGGTCGATCCATCTCTCCGGACCTTCCAACTCGATGTAAGGGCCGATGGGTGTTTCATCAAAGGCCAACACCGGCATATCTGCCGTCCTGCGCCGATCCTTTTCAGCAAAGATCGTACGATACTTCTCATAGCGGAATGCCGGATGCAAACCCAACCCTTTAAAGATACGCTGCAAAGCCTTGGCGTCACTGAACTCCATCTCAATCTCGGGCCGAACCTTGTATGAGTCTGAAGGACGCGGAGGTCCTTTGAAGGTCAGGATAAGGCGGTTCCCTTCGCTCCGTAGGCGCAACAGCGAACGGGAGCGCCGCAGACGCGAATTGCGAAAGTCGAAAACGACATTGCTCTCGAAGTGCCGACGCTCGATCACCACGAAGCCGCACTCCTTGAGCTTTTTTCTCATCGTGCGGGGATCTTCCACCTTCAGCTTGATTTCAATTTCATGCGGAACTTCTTGCCACATTTGAAAGAAACCGGAAGAGGTCAAGATTCGCGCGCAATGATAAAGTCTGGCAGGTAAGCCAATGCATCTTTGTAAATGGATTCCGGGAAGACGCGAAGGCAACGTTTGGCCTCGTCGGCAAATTCCTTTGCCTTCTTCCGAGCCGCATTCAGGGCCCCATAACGGTCCACCATCTCCAGAACTTCGGGGAACGCCACATTCTCAAACCCGCCATCTTCCAAAACACGAGAAACCTTCCTGGCATCTACCGGGTCGCACATCTGTAGAAGATAAATGAGCGGCAGGGTTACTTTGCCTTCCCGCAGGTCATTGCCTACGGGCTTGCCAAGTTTCTTTTCGGAAGACGTAAAGTCGAGAACGTCGTCAATCAACTGGAATGCCAGGCCGAGATTGATGCCGTAGGAGGCCAGGAGGTTCTCTTCTTCCTCCGGGCGGTCGGCAAGCAGCGCGCCCGTTCGGAGGCAGGCTGAAAACAGGCAGGCCGTCTTGCGATACGTCAATTCGAAATAGTCGTCTTCTGTCAAATCCGCTTTACGAAGGTAGGCAAGTTGCAGCAGTTCTCCTTCGACCATAACCTGGGTGAGCCCGATCAGCAGGTCAAGAATCTTGAAATTACGCTCGGCCAGAGCGATGCTGAAGGCCTGCATGTAGAGCCAGTCTCCTGCCAGGACGCTCATGTGGTTGCCCCAGCGTGAATTGATGGAGGGCTGGCCGCGGCGGGTTTCGGCCTTGTCGATCACATCGTCATGAACCAGCGTAGCGCTGTGGATCATCTCATAGGCCGCGCCCATGCGAATGGCCGGATCGCCTTCAAAGCCAAACAACTTGCTGGCCAGCAGCACCAGGACGGGCCTCAACCGTTTTCCGCCGCTAACCTGTAGATATTGGCCGATCTCAGTGATCGCCTGGATGCTGGAAACGGTCTGCTGGCAGAACTCCTTTTCCACTCTCTCAAGGTCTTCTCGCACCAGGTCAAAGACATCTTTGACGGTCAAAGGTCTCGGCGTAACCACGCGTTGATTGTCTGCTGTCACCTTCATCCTTTGAAAAACAGGAGCGCCCTGCAATCGCGCTGCTCGTCATGATGTGTAGAGTTCTCATCGTCCCACAAAAGCACGCCAAAGGAAAGTATCTCGTCGCGCGGGTCCATTTCGCGGTCCTCAAGATCATCACTGAGGCCCAAGGAATTTCAGGAAGTTGCGCCCCGCCAGAGATCCCATCTCTTCCCGGCTCATGCCGCGAAGCTCCGCCAGTTGCCGCGCCACATCAAGCACGAAAGCCGGCTCATTCCGCTTGCCACGATGCGGTACGGGCGCAAGGTAGGGGCTGTCTGTTTCCGTCAGCAGCCGATCCAGCGGTATTTCGCTGGCCACAGCCCGCAACTCATCGGCCTTCCTGAAGGTCACGTTCCCGGCAAAAGAAATCATGAAATCCCAGTCGAGAAATTTGAAAGCATCCTTGCGGCTCCCCGTAAAGCAGTGCAGAATGCCGCCGAGTCCACAACCGGCCCAGTGCCCCGCAAAGACTTCCCCCAGGTCGTCCCAGGCCTCGCGGCAATGGATGATCACCGGCAGCTTGGTCTCCCGGGCAATCTCCAACTGCTGGATCAGAACTTGCCGCTGGGTCTCTCGCGGCGAATGGTCATAAAAATAGTCGAGGCCGATCTCCCCGATGGCTACCACTTTGTCTTCGCCGGCGGCCTGACGCAGCATATCGAAGTGCCTTTCCTCGGCGTGTATGGCCTCGTGCGGATGGATGCCCGCAGTAGTGTAAATCCAGTCGTAACGAGCGGCGATGGGCACTCCGGAGGCAAGATCGTCCGGGCCGCTGCCGCCGCTCACCGTCAGAAGGTAGCGGACGCCCGCGCCATGCGCCCGGTCAATTACCTCTTCACGGTCAGCGTCAAACCGCGCATCGTCAAGATGGCAATGAGAATCGAGGAAGAAATGATCCATTGGTGATTAGGTCATTTAGTGATTGAGTGATTTGGTGATTGAGTGATTTCCTGATTGCGAGACAACTGGAGACCCTCGTCCGCGTGTTCTGCAATCGCTCAATCACTCGATCACCTAATCGCCAATTATCTAAGCTTGGCTCCCTTGGGCACGTCTTCCTTGAAGGTGGCCAGCACAGGACGGCCCTCCTCACCCACGGAGGCAGCCACAATCATGCCATTCGATTCCACTCCGCGCAGTTTGCGCGGAAGCAGATTGGTGACCAGAACCACCTTCATCCCCACCAGTTGCTCGGGCTGGTAATGCTCCGCGAGGCCCGCGCACACCTGCCGGACTTCCGTGCCAATATCCACCTGAAGCTTCAGCAGCTTGTCGGCTTTCGGGATCGGTTCTGCGGAGAGGATTTCGCCGACGCGCATCTCCACTTTGGCAAAGTCTTCAATCGATATTTTATCGCTCGCCGGCGTTGCGGCGGGCGCGGCTGCTGTTGTCGGCTGTGCCGGAGCCTGCTCCGTGTTGGGTGGTTTTTCTCCAGTTGGCGTTTCCACAATCGTCTCCTTTCCAGATGGGACCTGATGGCCTTTGCGATCCGCTTCGGCAAACTCGTGCAGCCTGGCCACAGCCTCGGCCTTGTCAAGGCGGAGAAAGATGGGTTCGGGCTTCCCGATTCTTGTGCCGGGCTTGAGTTCGCCCCACTTGAGCTGATCGATGCGCTGCTTTTCGAGCTTACCGAGGTAGCCTTCGCAGTTGAGGTGCTCCCAGATTTTCTGGGTTGCTTCAGGGATTACGGGGTAAGCAAGAATGACGGCGGCTCGCACAGCTTCCAACGCTATGTACAGCACGCCGTTAATTAGCGGTTTACTCCCCGGATTGTCGGCGTGTTTCCAAGGCTGGTGGAACGTAAGGAACTGATCGCCAAAATGAGAGACCACCTCTCCGATTTTTTCAAGTGCGGATGAGAGGTTGAATGTGTCGTAGTGGATAGAAACTTCGCGAGCAAGGTTATCCCATCTCAATCCTTCGTCCCAGCCTGGCTTCTTCTTGAAATCGGCGAAGTCGGGAATTGTGCCGCCGCAATATTTTAGAACCATCGCCAGTGTGCGGCTCGCCAGGTTGCCAAGGCCATTCGCCAGGTCCGAGTTGTACCGCTGCACTAAGCCGTCATAGGAAAAGCTGGCATCCTGGCCGAAGGGCGTATCGCGAAGCAGGTAGTAGCGAAGCGCGTCGTTGCCGGGGGCGCCGAACGAGTTGAGCGCCTCCACGATCGGCTCGGGATAGACCACATTGCCTTTCGATTTCGACATCTTGTCCTGTTCGTAGTAGATCCAGCCGTGCGCGAAGATGGTTTTGGGCAGCGGCAAGCCGGCAGCCATCAGGAACGCCGGCCAGTAAACGGCGTGGAATCGGATGATGTCTTTGCCGATCATGTGGACGCGCTCGGCGTCCAGGTCCATCCAATATTTGTGAAAGTCCGAATCTAGGCTGGTCTCGTCGAGCCCTCGGAAGCCAATGCCGGTCAAATAACTCGTGAGAGCGTCGTACCAGACGTACACCACTTGCTCGGGATCGTCGGGCCACGGGATGCCCCACTTCAGCCGCTTCCGGCTGATGGAGATATCCCGCAGGCCGCCCTTGACGAAGCTCTTCACTTCGTTCATGCGGTAGTCTGGCTGAACGAAACTTGGCTGTTTGTCGTAAAGCTCCAGCAGACGTTCTTGAAAGGCGGAGAGCTTGAAAAAATAATTCTCCTCGCTGATCAGTTCCGCCGGCCGGCCGCAGATGTCGCAATCGACGGGATCCGTTCCATCAGAGACATATCGCTCGTCGAAGATACAGTAGCGACCCTCATACTTCTTTTTTTCAATGTATCGGGCTTCTGTGGCCCGGCGAATCATCCAGTGGACAGACTTAACATGGTCCGGGTTCTGTGACGTGTGGACAAAGCGATACCCGGCGGGGTTCTCCGAACTGTATCTCGGAATCCCCAGCGCCTCCCACAGCGATGTAAACAATTTGCGCTTCTCGGCGACAAATTCGGCGGGCGATTTTCCGGCATCTTCCGCCGCTCGGCGAAGTTTTTCGCCGTGCTCATCAGTCCCTGTCAGAAACGCGACATCATAGCCGCACATGCGTTTGTAGCGGGCGATTACGTCACAAACGATGGTCGTATAAGCTGAGCCGACATGAGGCCGGGCGTTGGGATAGTAAATCGGAGTAGTCAGATAGAACTTGCTCATATTCTGATTTGCTGATTGATGCGTTGGGCAAACGGGTCAATCATTCAAGCCTTCAACTTCAAATAGGCCGCCTGCGCAGCCACCATCACTTCTTTCAGCGGCACGGATTTTTGATCGGCCAGGCGCCTGCAATCTTCGAATTCCGGGGCGGCGTTTAGGATCTCGCCATCGAGGCGCGCTACTTTCATTCTCACCGTGCCATACGCGGTCTCAACCGGCACAATTTCGCGGTCCAGCACTTTGCGGCGCGCGGGAGTGATGCGGACGCCGATGGTGGTGGTCTCTGTAAACAACAGGCGGGTGAGCGCGCGTTCAAATTCCGGCTTCGCCAGAACGCTGACCCGCAGGCCCGGCCGGTTCTTCTTCATCTGGAGCGGCGCACAGGTCACATCAAGAGCGCCGGCCGCGAGCGCCTTTTCCGCAAAGTAGCCGTAAAGCTGCGGGTTCATATCGTCAATGTTGGCTTCGAGCACGAGGACCGCCTCATCGCCTGCACTCCCCGATCCAGCTGCTTCGCCGCCGATCCTTTCGCCCAGCATTAATCGAGCGATGTTGGGTTGCGAGGGGATATCTTTTGTGCCGGCGCCATAGCCGATGCGCTCTACTTTCATGGCCGGAACAGGCCCGAACCCGGCGGCCAGCGTTGAGACCAGCGCAGCACCCGTGGGGGTGACGAGCTCGGCTTCAACTCCTGACGAGTAAACAGGAAGGCCTTTCAACAATTCCGCCGTGGCCGGGGCGGGAACAGGCAAGGTGCCGTGAGCCGCCTCCGCGTGTCCGCCGCCAACGTTCAGCGCAGAGCAGAGCAGCTCCGGACTGCCCAGCATGGCTAGCCCCAGGCAAACACCCACGATGTCAACAACGGCATCCACCGCGCCCACTTCGTGAAAGTGGATTTTTTCAATTGGCTGGTTGTGCAGCTTTGCCTCCACCTCACCCAGCCGCCGGAAAATCTGAAGCGATTTCTGCTTTATACCGTCGTCAATTGCTGCGGCACCGATCAGTTTCTCAATATGGCTCAGATGGCGGTGCGGCTGCTTGCCCGGCGCCACGATGTCCACATGATTGCCTGCCAGCCCTCCCCTCATTACCCGGCTCTGGTTGAATTCATACGGCCCCAGATCGATTTTCGCCAGTTCTCCCCGCAGGCGTTCGAGTTCCACACCCGCGTCGAGCAGGGCGGCCAGAAACATGTCGCCGCTGATTCCCGAGGAGCAATCGAGGTAGGCCAGATTTATCATGTCCGTGTTTCTGATTACCGCCCATCGCGGCCGTCAGGGAAACGCCGAGAAATAGCGCGGAAACCTTCAATGTTAGGCGTTCGCTCAAATGATTGTCAATGAAAGGGCCGGCACTGTAGAACTAGATTTCTTGTCGTGCGCCCCGCCATTGCCCGGTTTCCAATCCATCTTCTTTAGAAACCGGCAGGCGGCGAGATAACTTCGCCGCTACTTAGGTCAGTGCATGAATCGCCCGCGCAACTGGCTGGCGGTAAAGTTTGGGTCCTTGGTCATGTCCATCAGCCGGCGCTCCCTTGTCCGGACCGATTCAACCGCCTTCGGCAGGCCCTCGAGAGCCTCCTTGGGGACCTGGATCAATCCGTTCTGGTCGCCGTGCAGAATCTCCTGCGGGCGGATCACCATTCCCGTGACATGGATGGGCACGCTTACGCGCACAATGCGGAAATTGGCGTGGCTGGCCACGGCGCCGCGGGCAAAATAGTGGAAGCCGAGCGCCCGGACATCTGCAAGGTCCCGGACGGCGGAATCGGTGACCAGGCCAATGGCGCCCAATCGCTTGAAGAACGTGGCCATGACCTCGCCACAATGCGCCGTGTAGTCGGGATGGCCGCCGATCTCCTGAAACGCCACCACGGCAGGCTTGGGCGATTTCTCCACCGCCTCGAAAAGTTCCACGTAGCCGCGCTCTTCTCTGGGATTGCCTTCGGTCATGGTTTCAACCTGGGCGGTCACTGCGTATCCGCACATCGGGCCGAAGTCCGGAAAGAGGCACCGGACCTGGAGCGGTGTGAAGCCCTCGCTGCGCGGCCGCAGGCGCAACTGCTCGATGGCGTTTGAGATGGTGGGCGTATCAGTCGATTTCAGGTATTCGATCAGGGTCTGCTCCTGCACGTTTTCGTTCATTGGTTTCCTCTTAAGATCGCATTCTCAGCCGCGAGCGCAACAGAAAGCAAACAGGAACTAGCCAGCTTCTGGATTGAGCGGCGGCGGGGAACTGCGCTGGCGTGGCAACATGGAAGCCGGAATTTCTTCCAGCGCTCTGGGGCACCGGGCATGTTTTTATCGATGCTGTGTTTTCAACAACGTGACTCGATTCGTTCTCCGGTTCGTTTTCGGTTAGTTTTTTCCACAGGTGCCTGTTTTCAACAACTTCTCCGCTTTGTTTTTGGGTTTGTTCCGGTTTGTTTTTCAGCCCGTTCCTTTGTTTTCAATAACCTCCCCGGTTTGTTTTTCAAAATAACATCTTTTTGTCCCATCGGGGAGGTACCACAATATATAGATGTGCTTGATTTAGCGAGACTTGATTCTAATTAAGCAGTCTAGCCAGACTGCTAATTCTCCATCCTCTCGACGTGCCCCGCATCATCCAAAAGGCTACCATGCTAGGCCAGAAAAAGTCAAGCGAATTCGGCCAAATTCGGCCCGGCTCGCTTCAGAGAATAAAAGCCCCCTGCGCAAATGTTGGAGCCAGAAGCTCCGACCCCTGAGGAGCAAGACCTCAAAAGCAGGATGTGTCCGCCAGCACGAGCGATTCTACCCGCGCAGCTATGCGGATAAGATAGCGCGACGTGCGGTTTATTGACAGTTGAGAAGGGGTGGGGCATTCTAGTATCACTGCAATGAAAACGGTACGGTCGCAAGCGGACCGAACTGGGGCGTTCCCGTGCTTGCCTGGAACTGACGCTGAGCGATTCACGCGCGGCGAGCAGTGCAATCGCGTTGCAGTTCACTGGAATTCTCAAGCGGGCCGGTAGCTCAAGTGGTAGAGCATTGCCCTTTTAAGGCAAGGGTTCCGGGTTCGAGTCCCGGCCGGCTCACCAGCAACAACGAGACTGGGTTTCTCCTGGGCTTCAGCCAGGCGTTGGAAGGTTGGCACGGGGCAAGCCCGCCGCACCCGCCATGCCACGGCACAGGAACCCTCGGCGGTTGACACCTTCTACAAATCGACCTCCTTTATCCATCCAATTTTATTTTCAGCTCGGTGCCGGAAGCTCCATCCCCGCCACTTGATGTACGGGAAAGCAATCAGTTTGCTATGCTGTATCGTTGCAGGTGGATCCTTTTTGATGAGGTGTTATGAGCAAGTTCACATGGCAAACCCCCGCCCGCTCACCCAAGCTCGCCTATCGAGACGAACGCTTCATGGACAGCACGGACGCCCG
The DNA here is from genome assembly GCA_036278995.1 of Terriglobia bacterium. GTDB lineage: Bacteria > Acidobacteriota > Terriglobia > UBA7540 > UBA7540 > SCRD01. The sequence continues at coordinate 50,465 of DASUJZ010000068.1, forward strand.
CACGCTGCGAATCGTGGCGGAATATCTGGAGCCCCAGGTAAGGTTGCGCCGAGCCGGCGTCCAGAACACCGTGGTTTTTTTCGGGTCGTCACGGGTGTTGCCGCACGACAAGGCCCGTGAAAATCTGCGGGAGGCGATGACGCGCGCCAAGTGCGGCGGCCCGCCGCCCAGCCAAGACGAATTGCGCGCCGCGCGCATGGCGCTGAAGATGTCGAAGTACTACGAGCAGGCCCGCGAGCTGGCCCACCTGATCACCAAATGGTCACTGGGCCTGAAGAACGGCAAGCATTTTCTGGTGGTCTGTTCGGGAGGCGGACCGGGCATTATGGAAGCTGCCAATCGGGGCGCCCAGGAAGCCGGAGGGGTTTCGATTGGCTTCAACATCCGGCTGCCCATGGAGCAAGGCTCGAATCCTTACATCACGCCGGAGCTGAGCTTCCTGTTTCGTTACTTCTTCATGCGTAAGCTGTGGTTCGCCCAACCTTCGCGCGCCGTCATCATTTTTCCCGGAGGCTTTGGGACCATGGACGAAATGTGGGAATTCCTGACGCTGATCCAAACCCATAAGATGGGGCATCGCTCGACCATCCTGCTGTACGGGTCGAGGTACTGGAAAAAAGCGGTGAATTTCGACTGGCTCAGGGAGACGGGTACGGTCAGCGCCGAGGAATCAAAGCTGATCCGCTTTGTGGACACCCCGCGAGAAGCATTTGAAACCGTCAAGACGAGTCTGACGCGCCAGCTTCGGCTGAAAATGGCGCAACGCCCCCCCTTCGACTAGTCGAGCTCTTCACTCCCGTCGATCAGTTGGATATTTCTACGGCGCGAAGGCTTAGTTCCCGGTTTTTTCGAGGCGCCTCAGGAAAACCTCGATCTCACGCTGGGTTTGCAGATCGCCCTTCGCGCAAGCCACCTCGACGCCCTTGGTATAAATCTCGCGCGCCTCATCCAGCCGCTCAAGCCCCACCAGCGATTTTCCCAGTTCGCGATAAGCCGCCGAGTAATCCGGCTTCAGACGCAACGCCTCGCGTAATTCCCGCTCCGCTTCGGCGTACCTCTTTGCTTTCAGGTATTCACGCCCCAGGCTGTAGCGGACCATCACGTTTTCAGGGGCCTTGGCGGCCAATTCCTCGAAGGATTCCAGCGGCGATTTGCCAGCTTCATTTTCGGCCACGGCGGAGCCCATTCCGTTATTTCAGGTTTTCGGCAATCAGATATTCCACCAACGCCAGGTCGTGCCACTCGCTCCCAAGCCTTCCGTGCTTGTGGAAGACGCCGACTTCGCGCCAGCCCGCCAGTTCGCAAAGTTTGCGCGCCGGGCTGTTGTCAGCAATAATGCGCCCCACGAGCTTGTAGAAGCCCTTCTCGCGGGCTGCTTCCTGCATTGATTTGATGAGTTCCTGCGCCACTCCGTGCCCGCGCAGGCTGCGCTCGATAAAGATGGACAATTCCGCCACGCCGTCGAAGCACCTCCGCGGGCTGTAAGGATTGAGCGCCGCCCAGCCCATCAGCGTGTGCTTCACTTCGGCCACCAGCACCGGATAACGGTCCGGCCGGGCAGCCAGCCACAGGTAACGCTCCTCCGGAGTTACGTAGGCGTTTTCAAAAGTTGCGGCGCGGTCCTGCACGCCCTGATTGTAGATTCTGGCAATCTCCTTTGCATCGTCAACGCGGGCCTGCCGAATCTTCAGCGGCCCGCTCCATTCTGCCGTCATGGGTCCTGCTGTCCTTTCAATTGCACGGATTGAGCGCAGTTCCTGTCTGCCGCTGTGGAGCACGAACTGACTCTGGCAAAGCACAACTTTAAGAGGAAACCACTGAGGATTGCAAGGTGCGCCCTCACAATTGTTTTAAGCCGCAGCGGCCGCCAGGCGATCGAGGATCGTGAAAAGTGCGGGCCGAAGAGTCTGCGCAAGGTGTGCCGAGGCGCGAATTTCCGCCGCTGTTTGAACCGCAGGCGTAGGAGCGAGGCCCGCCGGCAAGTTCTCGACCAATCGCTCCAGCTCTCGCGGCTGAACTTCCAGGTGAAATTGCAACCCCAGAACCCTGCCGTCAAGCTCGAAGGCCTGGTTGCGACACAACTTGCTCTCGGCCAGCAGCATGGCGCCCTCCGGCAGGTCAAACGTCTCGCCGTGCCAGTGCAGGACCGTCATTCTTGAGGGCAGGCCGGAGAAGAGCCTGCTGCGCTGCGCTTCAAGAGTCAAATGGACCGGAAACCATCCAATCTCCTTTTCAGGGTTGGGGTAAACTCGCGCTCCCAATGCCTGGGCCAAAAGCTGCGCGCCCAGGCACACGCCTAAAATCACTTTTTCCTCGCCCAGCGCTTCTGCGATCAACTGCTTTTCCCCAGCGAGCCAATCGAACTGCGCGCCATCGTTGGCGCTCATCGGCCCACCCATAACGATCAGGAAATCGAAGTCGCCGACGGCCGGCAGCGTTCCGTGTATGAACTGTTCAGTGATCGAGATCGAGTGGCCTCGCTCCCGCGCCCATTCACTGATCGCGCCGGGGCCTTCAAACGCTACGTGCTGGATGATATGAACACGCATTCTGAAACCATATCCCAAAGCATGGCTGCCGCGTCGCACCGGCATCACCGTCACCTGCAAGTCTGCCGGCCAAACTTCAATAGCGAGTCATTGCTTCCGATTTGTGAACGATGGAAGAGCCAGGCGGGTGGACAGCGCTTGAATCGGATCAAGTGAACAATGCCCGTAGCCCCGTTTGTGATCTGCTTCAGGTTCGGATCGCCGATGACAGGCACTACATCCGGAGGCTTAGCAGAAGAAGCGAGGTGTAAGCCTTCTCGCCGCAACCTGTGCGGTTTACCTGTTCTGAGTTTAGCAAAAGACTACAATTCGCGCATCAAACGTCGCGGATTCCGCAAAGTCATCGGCCATCCGCGGCGCGGTTTATTGTTTTCCGATCCGGGCCGCACGCTAAATCCGCACAAACGTCTTCTTGCGGAACATGTAGTAGAGCCCCAGCCAGAGAATTCCCACCGTTCCCGCCGCGACGAGGAAAGGTCCGAAGATTCCCAGGTGCGCGCCGAGGCCAGCGAACAGTCTGCGGCTGATGGTCCGGAAGGGAATAATGTCCGGCGCGATGTAGGCGACAATGGCGTTCATTCCGAACACGATAAAGAAGAACGCCCAGCGCCGGTAGCCTTTGACGTCGATGACGTAATAGAACAAGGCCAGCAGCAGGAGGCACCAGCCACCCGACCACAGCACCATGGAACTGGTCCAGATGTGCTTGATAATGGGGAATTCAAAGCCCCACAGCCAGCCTGCAATCAGGCATGCCACACCTGAAGCCGCCAGCAGCAGCGCCTTGCGCTCTTTCGGCTTGGGCCCTCGCAGCAGGTGGCCGGCCAGCACGCCCATCAGCGTGGTTGCCCCGAACCCCAGGCTGCTGAGGATCCACGTGTAATTGGTGCCGTCGCGGAAGGGACCCATAATCGCGGTGTCCACCCACATGGCCAGGTTGCCCTGAGGCGTGATGACTCCGGGGCCGACGCCCGGCACGGGAACGAACATCATCAGGCCCCAGTAGACCACCAGCAGCGCCGCCGCAAGGCCCCACTGCCAGCGCACCGGCATCTCCACCAGCGCAATCGAGGCTATCAGGTAACCCGCAGCAATCGATTGCAGCGTGTTGCTGTAAACCTGAAAATTGCCCAGCGTGAAGAGCAGCAGGTGCCCCTGCGCCACCATGCCCAGCACCCACAGCACTGCTACTCGATAGGCCACCTTGCGGTAGATGCTGGCGCGGCTGTCACCCCGTTCAACGCGCTTGCCAATCGAGAACGGCATGGCCACGCCCACAATGAAAAGGAAGAGGGGCATGATGATGTCCCAGAAATCGAAACCCACCCAGGCCGTATGCTCAAACTGCCCGCCGAGCCAGGGCGGTAAGGGATTGGCGAACAGCTTGAAGAATTCCAGAACGAACGGGGCCCCGCCAGCGATCCAGAACATGTCAAACCCGCGTAATGCGTCTACCGAGATGACGCGCTCGGAAGGGGCGACGGCGTGCAGCCCTGTAGCCTGCGGTTTGGACTGCTGTGCCGGCGCGCTCTCCGTCAACACTTGAGTGGAGGCTGCATTCATGGTTTTCTCTCCAATGCAAAATCGGATGGAGGGGCCCCGGCGTCCATGACGGACGAAGCCCCACAGACCTGGTCTCTATCCTATATTGCACTGATATACCCCAACCCGAGGAAGGAAGCAAGAGGAAAGAAGCCCGCAGAACCCCCGTTCGCCGTGCGACCGGAATTACATGAGCATTCCGGCGGCCCTTCGGTTGACCGTTTTGCGCGCGGATGGCATCATACCAAGGAGGGGATGGCTGTATGAAGAATGTTAGAACAAAGATGATATGCGCCGTGGCGGCCGTTTGCGCGGCCGTCACCTTCTGGGCTGCCGGGTCGAACTCGATGGCCCACGCTCAGCAGGGGCCGACTCCCCAGACAGGGGAAACGGTCTACGCTCCCAAGAAGTCGGCGAAGCCAGACCTTCAGCAGCAGCCGCAGAACCAGCCTTCAGAGCAGCCCGAGAAAGCTCCCCAGGAGATCGAGCCGGCGCCGCAGGAAAAGAAGCCCGAGAAGATCAATCCCAATGAGGTCTACACCCTTTCCACGCAATCGAACCTGGTGAACGTTGACGTGCTGGTGACGGATAAGAATGGCAGCCCGATTACCGGGCTCTCGAAGGCTAATTTCAAGGTTATCGATGACGGCGTGCCGCAATCAGTCACCAACTTCTCGACGGCTGAAGCGCCCATGACAGTCGCCATGCTGGTCGAGTTCAGCAACAAGTGGTGGGGTTACCTTTACCTGGCGCTTGAGGACGCCTACCAGTTTCTCGGGTTTATGCAGCCTCAAGACTGGGTGGGCGTGATTGATTTTGACATGCAGCCGCACATCCTGCAGGACTTTACGCATGACCGCTATCAAGTGCGGAACGCGCTTGACACACTGAGAATACCCGGCTTCAGCGAGATCAATCTGTACGATGCACTTTCTTTCACCATCGACCGCATGAAGAACGTTGGCGGGCGCAAAGCCATCATCGCAATCGTTAGCGGATTTGATACCTTCAGCAAGCTAACCTATGGCGACATGCTCAAAATCGCCAAGGGCTCGAACACTCCCATCTACGCGATCAGTATCGAGGAATGGGTCTCGATTCGCTCAGGAGCAATGGGAGAAAGCATTGGAACACTGCAGGCAAAGAATGGACTGACTTCAATCGCCAGATATTCCGGCGGAGACGCGTACTTTCCACGCTTCCAATCCGCCCTGCCTGAGATCTATCAGCAGGTCTCCGAGCAGCTTCGGCATCAGTACAGCCTCGGCTTCATTCCCACCAACAGCACCCAGGACGGCAAGTACCATAAGCTGGATATCCAACTGGTGGACTCACAGGGAAACCCGCTGATTATTACCGATAAAAAGGGCAAGAAGGTCAAATACCGGGTGGTCTCCCGCGAAGGCTATTACTCGCCGAAAGCGTAAGGCAGGCAGCGAGCAGTGGGACCACTGAGGCCCGCGTCCGGCGCAGGCGCTCGGGTGCGGCTGTCCCTTATCCAACTCCCACACAACTGTGTCAGTGCCGAAAGTGCCGGATGCCGGTCATCAACATAGCCATGCCCAGACGGTCGGCGGCTTCAACCACTTCATTGTCGCGGACCGAGCCGCCGGGCTGGACCACGGCCGTGGCGCCGTGCTTTGCGGCTTCTTCGACGCCGTCAGGAAAGGGGAAGAATGCATCGGAAGCCACTACAGTTCCCTGGAGCTCATGCTTCAGGTCGCGCGCTTTCATCGCCGCCAGCTTCACGGAATCCACCCGGCTCATCTGGCCGGCGCCTACGCCCAAGATCATGCCATCGCGCCCGAAGACAATAGCGTTGGACTTTACGTGCTTCACCACGCTCCAGGCAAACACCAGCCCGCGCATCTCCTCTTCCGTTGGCTGGCGTTTGGTAGCGCATTTCCAATCCTGCGGTTTGGCGCCCATGGTGTCCGGAGCCTGCACCAGCAGCCCGCCGCCCACGCTCTTCAATTGCGGGCCGTATTCATCGCCGGCCGTCGCGGACATATCAATCAGGCGCAGGTTCTTTTTGGCTTTGAGCTTCTCCAGCGCGTCAGCATCGAATCCCGGAGCGATAATGGCTTCAACAAACAGCTTTGACATCTCCTCGGCCGTCGCCAAATCAAGCTTGCGGTTCACGGCAATCACCGAGCCAAACGACGATACCGGGTCGCCCGAAAGCGCCCGGACATAACTTTCCGCCAGCGTTTTGCCAATGGCGATGCCGCAGGGATTGGTGTGCTTGACGATGGCCGTCACTGGCTCCGTGAATTCCTGAGCCACTCGCCACGCCGCTTCCAGGTCCACCAGGTTGTTGTATGAAAGTTCCTTGCCATGGAGCTGCGGAGCATATGCCAGTCCCTTGCCCGCTACGGCGCTGTTGCGGTAGAGCGCGGCGGTCTGGTGCGGGTTTTCGCCGTAGCGCAGGTCCATGGCCTTCTCGAAGTTGAGATGGAAATTTTTCGGCAGGCCGGGCGCCGCGCGCTCCTGCAGGGTGGTGGAAATAAAACCGTCGTAGGCCGCGGTGGTGGCAAACGCTTTTCGCGCCAGGGCCAGGCGCGATTCGCGCTCAAGCCCTCCGTTTCGGCGGAGTTCCTCGAGAATACCCGCGTAGTCCCCCGGATCAACAACAACCGCCACGTCTTCAAAATTTTTGGCAGCCGAGCGAATCATCGTCGGCCCGCCGATGTCGATGTTCTCAATCAGCTCTTCGAATTCCACGCCAGGTTTCGCAGCCGTCTTCTCGAAGGGATAGAGATTGACCGCCACGAGATCAATCACGCTGATCGCGTGGTCCTTTAAAGCTGCGGCGTGGGTGGGGTTTGACCGGATGGCGAGAATGCCTCCGTGGACCTTGGGATGCAGCGTCTTTACGCGGCCGTCCAGCATTTCCGGAAAGCCGGTGAGTTCGGAAACGTCGCGTGCCTTTACTCCCTTCTCGCGGAGAAGCTTGGCTGTGCCGCCCGTAGAAACGATCTCGACGCCCAGCTCTGAAAGGCCCGCCGCAAAATCCACAATGCCGGCTTTGTCGCTGACGCTGAGCAACGCACGAGTGATGGGTCTCATGAACACTCCTGAGGTGATTGGCTTGCATTCAACATGGGAAAAGGTCGGACAGACCCACGACAGAAAAGCGCTGCCGGGATTGTCGCTTGCCGAACGCGCGCACACTGCTCGCCGCGGTACCGGCGCCTCAGTTTCGGACGCGCAGAACAGCGGCGCGACAATTTACGTCAATCCACACGCACGGTTCAAGAATCGGCTTTCGCGGCCGTAAACCGGACCCTGCCGCCCTTGACGGTGACAGAGAATTGAACACCGTCGCATCCCAGTTCCTGCTTGAGCTGCCTTGTTTTTTCACGAACGAATCTCTGAAACTCTGCAGGGTCGATATCATCGGTGCGCTGCCCAATTTGTTGTTTGGCGCTCACCAGAGCTTGCAGCAGTTGATCCAGCTTGCCCTGCTCGCGGTCAGGATCGCAGCAGACGATCTGGGCGCCCAAATCTGCCTGCGCCGGCAGCCTTCGCGGCGCGACCTCGCGGCCTTCTTCCCGGCAGCGAACCCTTTTTCGCCAGAGATCGTTATGGACGGCGTATCGCTGCAAGAGGCTGTTTAACCGGAAGCGCTGGCTGACGTTCAACCGGCCCGCATCACTCGAAAAGCCTTTGATGACCTGCTCAACCCGGTAGACAGCGTCACTGGGAGGATGCGGACTCCCTCCGCCAAAGTAAGCCTCATACTCAATTTTGAGACGACGGATGTACTCCTCGAGCCTGGACAACTCCTCGTCAACCGTCACCGGGGAACCTCGAAGGCGAGTACTGAATACGGCATTATAACTCCCATCGGCAGAAAACCACCACGACAAAAGCACGCCAGGGCGAAAACCGGCGCAAGCAACTCCCGGCGGCCTGCAGGATGGTTGCGCAAGTTGACCCTCGATCTGTTCTTGTGTTGAAATGGCCGTGGGTGTGTCAATCCGATACACCGTCCGGCTACTCCGCACGGGAGAACGTTGATGGGAACCGAAAGCCATGCGAACAGCACCAGGGAGCTGCTGCGGCAGATTCCTTCCGTGGACGAACTGCTGGGCAGAGAGGGCCTGAAGCGGCTTGAAGCGGAAGTCGGCCGCCGGATCGTTGTGCAGGCCGCCCGGAGCGTCCTGCAAGATGTGCGCGAGGGGATTGCGAGGAGGAGCTTCGGACCGTTCTCACCCGCGGAGCTTGAAGAAAAAATCATTGCCGCCGCCACCGAGATGGCGGAATATTCCCTCAAGCCGGTCATCAACGCAACCGGCGTGATCCTCCACACCAATCTGGGCCGCGCCCCTCTGGCTCGCCAGGCCGTCGAGCACATCGAGGAAATCGCCGGTTGCTATTCGAACCTGGAATACGATCTTGGTGAGGGGATGCGCGGCAAGCGCGACACGCACACGTACCATCTCTTCGCGGAATTGACCGGGGCCGAGAGAACGCTGGTGGTAAATAATAACGCGGCCGCCGTCTTCCTCACATTAAACGCGCTGGCTGAAGGTGGAGAGGTTATCGTTTCGCGTGGGGAGCTGATTGAAATCGGCGGGTCATTCCGCATTCCAGACATTTGCGCCAAGAGCGGCGCAAGGCTCCGGGAAGTGGGTACCACAAACCGGACGCGGCTGGCCGACTACGAGGGCGCGATCAGCGAGCACACCAGAGCGCTGATGCGCGTCCACCCCAGCAACTTCCGGGTTGTGGGGTTTACCGCAAGGCCCGAACTGGCGGTGCTTGCGGAGCTGGCGCACCGGCATGGTCTTCCCCTGATTGAAGACCTGGGCAGCGGCTGCATTATCGATCTCAGGCCCCTGGGCATCCGGGATGAGCCGCCGGTGGCCGCAAGTCTCAGGGCAGGCGCGGACGTGGTGACCTTCAGTGGGGACAAGCTGTTGGGAGGACCACAGGCCGGCCTGATTACGGGCAAGAGGGAGTTTCTGGACCGCATCCGCCAGAATTCGCTGTTCCGCGCTCTGCGCGTTGACAAGCTAATCATCGCTGCGCTTGAAGCAACCATCCGGCTTTACCTTGACGGAAATGTCGATGCCGTCCCGGCGCTGCGCATGATGAGGCGGCCGCTCGAGGAATTGGCCGTGCGCGCCACTTCACTTGTGGCGAAGCTGGCGGGGATTGCCTCGATTTCCGCCGGAGCTGAAGACGGCGAATCGGTGGCCGGCGGAGGCTCGACACCTGGGCAGTCCTTGCCCACGAAGCTGGTTGCGGTCCGCCACAGCAGGCTGAACGCGCAGGAATTGGAAGCTGCGCTACGGCGGAACCGTCCGCCGGTGATTGCCCGTGTGGAGAGAGACCGCTTGCTGCTCGATCTGCGAACGGTGTTTGACGAGCAGGACGCGGCGATTATTCTGGCATTTGAGCGAATTTCTTAGGGTCGATCTTTGCGATGCGCGGTGCAGCGCAGAGCCGATTATCCTGCATCCAATCAAATGGAAAATCAGTCGAATTGATCTGGCGAATCTCGGGGAGGCTGAAAGCACAGTGACAGTTCGCAGAGGCACAACGCGGAAGAGCCGATCGGCAACAGTGCTCGCAGCGCTGGTGATTGGTGCGATTGCATTCGGCCTGGGGACGGCTCAAGCGCGCGAAAAGGAGGCCAAAGCTAAACCCGGCCTACCCGAGCAGATCTCGTCTCTGGGCAAGAAACTCTACGGCCTGGATATTGAAGATGCGAAACCTGTCACCGACGAAATCCAGAAGCTCGTGGTGGGCCACCTGAACGCCTGGATTGCCAACCGCACGCCGAGCATCATCGAAGTACGGCACGAACTCGAGCAGACATTTTCAAAGCTGGAGTATCCTGCACTTGGAACTCCCGCCATCTTTACAGCACCCTGGAAGAGCGTGAATCTGATCGGCGCGGGCTATACACTGGGCTGGAGCAACATCTGGCGCATCAACGTGCTGGTGATCTATGAGAATCAGAACGGCCGCACTCGGGAGGTCACAACCACCGACTTCGTTCCGCGCACCGATATGCACTTCGCCATCGTGGTTCCGCCCCCTGATGGCGCATTTCGTTTCATTGCTTATGGCTCGAGGCTCGGGATGAGTCATCCGCGCCTCTCGGCGGTCCTCTACGCCTTCGATGGAAAAACGCTTGCATCTCAGTGGAAGGTGGAGAACCTGTTCGATGGCAAGCTCAACGCAAACAACGATACGGTGGTCATCAGTTACGTCGATCGGGACGAATACATCCGCCAGACGCAGCAGGGGCACATGCCGCCGCGGCATGAGAAGACATACAAAGCTACTCCGGAGGGATTACAGCTTGAAAGTGAGCACGAAATCCCATTCGGAACGTGATTGAAGTGGTTCGCCGGCTCCGTCGGCGTGTTCCGCCACGCACTTCTCCTCCGCCGGGGTATCCCCATTGTAAAATGGGACATGCCAGGCGCTCCCAAAGAACGTCCTCCCCAAAAATCCTATGAGAAGATTCTAGAGCAGGAAATCACCGAAGGTCTGCAGGAATTGAACCGCCCGGTTCCTGGGCTGCTGATTTCCGGGATCGCGGCGGGCCTGGAAATCAGCTTCAGCATATTCCTGATGGGAGTTCTGCTTACACTGGTCAAGCAGCCGTCCACATCCCCGATCACCGCCATTCTGATTGCCAATGCCTACAGTGTGGGATTCATCTTCGTTATCCTTGGCCGCTCAGAGCTTTTCACCGAGCACACAACTCGAGCCAATTATCCAGTGCTTGCCGGCCGGGCTGGGATCGGAGCGCTGGCCAGACTCTGGGCAATTGTGCTGGCGGGGAATCTGGTTGGAACCGCTATATTCAGCGAGTTTACGGTCATCATCGGTCCTGCGTTGGATGTGATTGACGTGCACTCGCTCGGAGCACTCGGCAGCAAAACTGTCGCTCATCCATGGTGGGTGATTCTGCTGAGCGGCATAATGGCCGGCTGGATGATGGGCCTGCTCTCCTGGCTGGTTACTGCCGGTCGCGACACCATCAGCCAGGTGGTTTTCGTCTGGGTGATCACTGCGGCCATCGGCATTTGCCACTTCCACCATTCCATTCTCGGCAGTGGCGAGGTGCTTGCGAACATCTTCGGCGGACAGGGATTGACCGTGCGTGACTACGGCTTCTTTCTCCTCTGGTCAGTGGTCGGCAACGCCGCTGGAGGCGTGGTGTTCGTCGCGCTTCTCAAATATAGCCATGTAGTGCACCGAGGTGAAACGCCTGAGCCTGCCAAGGCCAGCGAGCTCTAGGCAACCGCCAAATCCGAGAAACCCGCGCCCAGCGTCTTGCCCCACGTTTGAATGTTTGGACTCCCATGCTGCTTTTTGTCGCGCCGGTCGCTGCTGTGCCAAAATTGCTTTGTAGGGGTTTCATCAGACCACAGAACAATGCGCTAGCAGACAGCACCTAGAGGAATCGACGGTGAGTCGCGCGGAGGAATCGCCTGGCTCTATCAAGAGACGACTGGGACGGAGGCTCGCATGCAGCAAATCTCTCCGCAAGATATCACCACAATGTTTTTAGCTCTGGCCGTACTGCTGGGCAGCGCCAAGCTGCTGGGTGAGGTCGCCCAGGCGATCGGACAACCCTCCGTCATTGGTGAGATAACCGCAGGAATCCTACTGGGGCCGGGCATTTTGGGAGGGATCAGCCCGAAGTTCTATGCAGCCTTGTTTCCCGCAACGGGATCTTTCCCCCTCGTCCTGAGCGTTGTCTCCAACATTGGAGTCGTCTTTTTCCTTCTCACGGCCGGCATCGAAGTCGACCTGAGCAGCGTGTTTCGTCAGGCTAAGAGCTCTTTGGTTATCAGTGCCCTGGGCATTGTAGTGCCCTTTGCAGTGGGCGCGGCAACGGCGGGTATTTTCCCAGAATTCATGGGAATGGAGAAAGGCGCCAACGCCATCATTTTCGCTCTTTTTGTGGGCGTTGCACTTTCCATTTCCGCCCTGCCGGTTATTGCCAAGATCCTGATGGACCTGAATTTGTTCCACAGCGAGGTCGGGATGTTGATCCTCGGCTGCGCGATGCTCACCGACCTGGCAGGTTGGATTCTGTTCTCACTGGTTCTGGGAATGATGACCACGCATTCCACAAGTCTTTCTGAGCTCAAACATACCATTCTGCTGACCACCCTGTTTGTCGCCGGGGCACTGACGCTTGGCCGCTGGCTGGTGAATAAACTGCTTCCTGTTATTCAGGCGCATAGCACGTGGCCGGGGGGAGTGCTGGCGTTCATCTTCGCTCTCACTCTTGGCTCCGCGGCTTTCACCGAGCACGCGGGCATCCACGCGGTATTCGGTGCGTTCATCGCGGGTATCGTGGTCGGCGAGTCGCGGCACCTGCGAAGGAAAACACGCGAACACATTCACGAGGTCGTGACACACGTGTTTGCGCCCTTCTTTTTCGTGAGCATCGGCCTGCAGGCAAATTTCGTAAAGGATTTTAGCCTGACGTTGCTCTTGCCGCTCCTTCTGGTGGCATGCGTCGGAAAACTTGCCGGCGTCGGTCTTGGCGGGCGGCTGGCGGGTCTCGACCAGCGCACATCGTGGCTGGTTGCATTCGCCATGAACGCGCGAGGCGCAATGGAAATCATCCTGGGACTTCTGGCGATTCAGACCCACCTTATTCAAGGCCGGATGTTCGTCGCTCTGGTGCTCGTGGCGCTGCTCACGTCTCTGCTCGCGGCGCCCGTAGTCGGCCACATGGTCCGGTCAGAACGCGCCGTCCAGCTTCTGGAATCGCTTTCCAGCAAGCTCTTCCTGCCGGAACTCCAATCCCGTAATTCGACGGAGGTTATCCGCCGGATGTGCGAGATGGCGGCCGAGGCTGTCGAGGTTCCCGTTGAAAGGCTTTTTCTGCCTGTTTGGAACCGTGAAAGAAATTCACCCGTCTGGCTATTCAACGGAACCGCTGTGCTCCACACCCGGGCACCCGGCCTCGAGAAGCCGCTGGTCGTAGCGGGGCTGAACAAGCGAGGTGTCCACTTCGGTTCCAGGGATGACGAGACTGCGTGCCTGGTCCTGCTGATTGTCAGCGGCGATGCACGGTCTCAACTGGAACTGATGCGCGACGCCGGGCGGATCTTCCGGCGCCGGGAAACCGTCGAGAAGGCGCTTGACGCGACGAATTTTGTGGAATTCGCGGCCGCCATCAATGCGCCCGCGGATGAGAAAGAGACGGCAGCCCAGGCTCCTCGGTAAAAGGAACGACAGGTGTGCTCGAGTCGCATCACACCAACCTGAAAACTACCTGAGAACACCCGGAAGTCGCATTCTTGTGAGATAATTCTTGACATAAAAGTATAGATTTGGGATAATTTTCTCTTGCGATCAATTCGCAACTAGATAATGGTTCTTGCCAAACACCTAGAGCAACGCCGCTCCGTCACTACCCAGCTCCGCGAGCATGGTCTCCGTCTGACCCGCCAGCGCAAAGTCATCGCGGACGTGCTTCAGCAGGCCGGTGAGCATCTTGACGCGCCGGAAGTCCTGCGCCGGGCTCGCAAGCAACTGCCCGGCCTGCATCTGGCCACCGTCTATCGCGCGCTGGAATCCCTTAAGAAACTCGGCATCATTGATGAACTTGACTTGATGCACGTGAACGGGCATGGGCATTTCTACGAGGCCCGCACCAGCAAGGACCACATGCACTTCACCTGCCAGCAGTGCCGTGCGGTGTTCGAGATTCAGGATGAGCTGTTTGAAAGATTGAAGCGCCAGATCGAAGGACGCCACGGGTTTACCCTTCGTGTGGCGCGGCTGGAGCTGGGCGGTCTGTGCGCAAGATGCGCGGTGAGCGCCAGAGAGAACGACCATCCGCCTGCTTCCGCTTGAGTCTTCAAGCGAAGGAAAGCGGGCCACCCTTGCGCGGCCGGCGGTAATTCTCGGCAGGGATTCAATATGTTCGATTCATTAGTCGTTACGCTCCGCGAAGGCGTGGAAGCCGCCCTGATCGTCGGCATCGTCCTCGGCTATCTCAAGAAAGCGGGTCGGGATGCATGGACTCCATTTGTCTGGTGGGGAGTGGGAGCGGCGGTTGCCGTCAGCGCCGCCGCTGCGTATTTCCTCCAGAGGTGGGCCATCAGCGAAGACGCCTACGAAGGCTGGATGATGCTCCTGGGCGCGGTGTTTGTGGCCTCTCTCGTGATCTGGATGATGCGGGCGTCGAAAGGATTGAAGAAGGAGATTGAGAGCAGGCTTTCAAATCTTTCCATCAAGCCGGCACGCTCAGGGGCGTGGGGAATTTTCGCGTTCGTGCTTCTGATGGTGGCCCGCGAAGGCGCCGAGACTGCGGTCTTCCTGGGCGCGGTTTCATTGCGCACCACCGAGCTGATGAATCTAATGGGCGCTGTCCTGGGCCTGGGGCTGGCCATAGGCCTTGGCGTGGCCTTCTTCAAGGGGAGCTTAAAGGTCAATCTTCGCAGGTTTTTCAGCATCACCAGTCTGGTGCTACTGGTGGTTGCGGTTCAGTTGCTGATTTCCGGGTTACACGAACTTTCAGAGGCCCAGATTCTTCCCTCAAGCCGCCGCGAAATGGCTGTAATTGGGCCGATCGCCAACAGCGATTCCTTTTTCTTTGTGGCTATCATCGCGTTATGCCTGTTCCTGGTCCTGGCCCAGAAAATCCGGACAGGCCAGGCCTCAAATGATGCGCTGGCGCGCATGGCGGCCCCAGAGCGCCGAAAGATGGTTGCCGGCCAGCGGCGTGAACGTTTCTGGAAAATGGCGGCGAGTGCCGTGGGGCTCATCATCATTGTCCTGATCAGCGCTGATTACGTCTATTCCCGAGTGGCCCAGGCAGTGAGCCCGCCTGTCGAATTGAGCGTTGTCGGTAACGTCGTTCGGGTGCCGGTTAGCGACTTGAAAGACCACATGCTGCACACTTACCTGGTTGAATCCGCAGGCAAGCGGGTTCGATTTATCGCCATTCTCGATTCGTCGGACACGGTCCGGGTGGGGCTTGATGCCTGCCAGATCTGCGGCGACCAGGGATATTATCAGCAGGGCCAGAACGTTGTGTGCCGGAACTGCGCTTCCGCCATTTACATCCCGACCATCGGATCGGCTGGCGGCTGCAATCCCGTCCACATCGATTATCTAGTGCAGAACAACATGCTGGTGATTTCACAGGCCAATCTTGACAGTTCGGCCCGGTATTTCCACTAAGGCTTATGTTAAGCAGAATTGTCGGCAGGTCGCTCACACGCCGGCGAAAGCGCAAGCTTCTGGGAGTCGCAGCCGTCGCCCTGGGGATCGGGGTTACTACGACGGCGGCCACGCTTTCGCTCAGCGTAGGCGACCGCATGGCGCATGAGCTTCGCTCGTTTGGCGCCAACATCTCCGTCACCCCTGCTGCCGACAGCCTTTCCATAGCTGTGGGCGGAGTGGACTATCGGCCTGCCAGCGCGGGTGCATTTCTGCCCGAATCCAGCCTTCCGGAACTGAGAAAAATTTTCTGGCGCAATAACATCATGGGCTTTGCCCCGTTCCTCTACGCACCGGCCACGGTCGAGGGACGCCAGGTGGTGATGATCGGAAGCTGGTTCAGCCACGCTCTGCAGGTGCAGTGCGGAGACGTTTTCCAGACGGGCCTCGAAAAGCTTCATCCTGCCTGGAACGTCCAGGGGAGCTGGCCGCAGGACAATTCCCGGCAGTGCCTGGTGGGAGTTGCCCTCGCAAGCGAACTGGGAATCAAGCCGGGAGCCAGATTGACGTTCCAGAGCAGACAAGCCCCCACCTCGACGATGGCCCTCACGGTGAGCGGCATTCTCGGGACAGGAGGCGAAGAGGACAATGAAGTTCTCGCGCCGCTTGCCGCTGTTCAGGAATTCACCGGCCTGCCTGGAAAAGTGCGCCGTGTGGAAGTGAGCGCCCTGACCAAGCCCGAGGACGAATTTGGCCGGTCAGACATCACCAAGCTGAATGCCACCGAATACGAGCGCTGGTACTGCACCCCCTACGTCAGTTCGATCGCCTACCAGATACAGCAGGCGATTCCAGGCTCCGAGGCCAAGCCCGTCTACCGCGTGGCCGCAACCGAGGGATCCATCATCAAAAACATCAGTTTGCTGATGACACTGCTCGCCGTCGCAGCACTGGTAACCGCCGCGCTGGCGATGGCTTCCCTGATGTTTGCCATCATTCTGGAACGCCGGGCTGAAATCGGCCTGTTCAAATCCCTGGGAGCCACCGACGGCAGGGTGGCATCAATATTTCTGCTGGAGGCTTTTGGAGTGGGGCTTGCGGGCGGCGTTGTGGGATATGGGTTGGGGAGCTGGATGGCCAGCCGGCTATCACTTGCCGTTTTCGGCGTTCCCACGGGTATCGAATGGGTGATTCTGCCCACGGTTCTCGCGCTGGCCTTGCTGGTGACCCTGGCCGGAAGCGCTGTCCCGCTGGCCCGCGGAATGAAACTGTCACCCGTCGCGGTGTTGAGAAATGATTGAAAGAGCTGAACAACCCGGCAAGCGTCGTTCGCTTTTCTGGCGGCTGTGGGTCCGCTCGCTGGTGGTAAGGCGTCCGCAAGCCGCGCTGGCTGTGATTTCCCTGCTGGTGGGGGCTTCTCTCGCATCGATGCTCCTCAACCTTTACAGCGACGTTCACCGCAAAATGACCCAGGAGTTTCGTTCTTACGGCGCCAACGTCGTTCTCAGCAGCAAGGTAGCGGCGTCAAGCGGTCAGGCGGCTGTGGGAGGCTTGATGGACAGCGCAGCGTTCCAGCAGGCGGAATCGCTGCGGTCCGAGGTAAAAGGTCTTGTCGCCGCGCCCGTGCTTTACCTCGTCACCCAGGTTTCGCGCGTGCCGGCGGAACCCAGATTGCCGGATTTTGCAAACATTGTTGCCGTGGGGTCGGATTTCGCAGCCTTGAAGGCCCTGGTGCCAGGTTGGCGAGTCACAGCCGGAGCGGATGACGGTCGGCTCGGGCCGGACTCATGCGCTGTGGGAGCACACCTCGCGGCGCGCTTCCGTCTGAAGCCGGGAGACTCGGTTAAACTCACAGCCGCCAGCGGCAGAGGATCTGGTGAGGTCGAGGCTGGATCCAGGACCTTTCAGGTGGCAGGTGTGATTTCAACCGGCGCCTCTGAAGACGACCAGGTTTTTGTTCCTCTGGCAGAGCTGCAGAAGCTAGCCGGACTGGAGGGCAAAATCAGCGTGATCCAGATGAACATCCCTGGCCAGACCGCCGACATCGAGCGGGGAGTCCACCACCTGGCGGCAGCCTTCCCCCAGCTTGACGTGCGGCCGATTCGCCAGATCGTGTATTCTCAAGGGAAGGTCCTGCACGCCATCCGTGGGCTCCTGATTTCATTGATGGGTTTGATTCTGCTGATTATCGCGCTGTGCGTGATGGCTACCATGACGGCCATTGTGCTGGAGCGGAGGAAAGATATCGCGGTGATGAAAGCGTTGGGCGCGACCAACCAGGAAGTCACGCGGTTGTTTTTGATGGAGGGCGCGAGCCTTGGACTGGTAGCTGGCCTTGTGGGGTTTGCCGCGGGCGGTTTACTCGCCGCGCAGGTAGGCGAGCGGCTTTTTGGAGTGAGTCTGAGCGTGGTCTGGTGGACATTGCCGCTGGTGTGGGGCGCCACAATTTTGCTGGCGGCGCTGGCCACATTCTTCCCGGTGGGCATCATGCGGGGCATTCAGCCGGCCACCGCGCTTAAGGGAGAGTAATCCGTTGGCCCTTATTGAAGTTGACAATCTGACCCGGCGATACGGCACGGCTGTCGCCGCGCTGCGCGGCGTTTCCTTCTCCGTGGAGAAGGGAGAATGGATTGCTGTCATGGGCCCTTCCGGTTCGGGCAAAAGCACGCTGATGAATGTTCTTGGCGGGCTCGATTCACCAAGCGAAGGCGCGGTGCGGATCGGCGGCGAGGAAATCGGCCGGCTTTCCTCCGCCGAGCTTGCGCGTTTTCGCGCCGAAAAGATCGGCTTCGTCTTCCAGCAGTTCCATCTCGTGCCTTACCTCACGGCGGTTGAAAACGTGATGCTGGCGCAGTATTTCCACAGCCTGGCGGATGAATCGGAAGCTCGCCAGGCGCTGGTGCGGGTGGGTCTCGGCGACCGTATTCATCATCTTCCTTCGCAACTTTCGGGCGGCGAGCAGCAGCGGGTCTGCGTTGCAAGGGCACTCATCAACCAGCCCAACCTTATTCTTGCCGATGAGCCCACCGGGAACCTCGACGAAGTTAATGAAACACTGGTGATGGGGCTTTTCACCGAATTGCACCGCGAGGGCCACACGATCGTGATGGTGACGCACGACCCTGAAATCGGCCGCATGGCGGAGCGCCGCATCGAGCTTCATCACGGAAAGCTATCGGAGGTTTCCGTTTTTCCGGCTTACGAGCAGGAACTGATCGACAATCTTCTCAAGGCCGTCTGGCATTACGAAGAGGATACTGGTAAGCAGGTTTTCCCTTCCTCGGAACTGCCGGAGTTCGCGCAGAATCGTGCCACCTTCCTGCTGATGGCACAGGAAGAGCTGGTGCGGCTTGACCAGGATGACCTGCTGTCATTCACCGCCAAGGGTCAGCGGGAGGCCGCTCAGGCGATCCGCCGCCATCGGCTCTCCGAGCGGCTGTTCTATGAGATGTTCCAAATCCACGAAGATCTGCTGGATGAGAATGCCGGCAAGATTGAGCACAGCCTGAGCGCGGAAGTCACCGAAAAGCTCTGCGTTTTTCTCAAGCATCCGCAGACATGCCCGCACGGGTCCCCGATCCCGCCGGGAGTCTGTTGCCCCACACGCTGAGAGGCTCAGCGCTCTCACGAATACCGCAGCCAGCGGCGCAGTTCCTTCAGGGAGGGCCGCTTCCCATACATCAGAATGCCGACCCGGTAAATCCTGGCCGAGATGCGAATCGTGTAAACCGTGGTTGCAATTGAAAAGGCGAGCGCCAGAACGATTTGCCAAAGTGGCGGCGTCTGCATGGCCACGCGGAGCGTCATCAGAATGGGCGAAAGGAAAGGCGTCATCGACAGGACGACGGAAGTAGTGGAATTCGGATTGTTCAGGATTACATTGAACAGCATGAAGCTGCAGAGAATCAGCAGCGTGAGCGGCATCTGCGCCTGGCGCGCTTCTTCGTCGTTCGAAACGATGGCGCCGGCCGCTGCATAAAGCGCTGAGTAGAGGAAATAGCCCGCCAGGAAAAAGACGACGAGATATCCCAGCAATGCGGGCGACAGATTGATGCCGGGCGTGGCGGCGCCCGGGCGCACCAGCGCCGTGACGCTTGCGGCCGAGGCAAACAGCGCGCCAATGGCGAGCGCCCAAATCAGGTATTGGGTGAGCGCCACAGCCCCAACGCTCAGAATCTTGCCGGTCAGCAGGTCAAAAGGCTTGATTGAGGAAACCAGGATTTCTACCATGCGTGTGGTCTTTTCTTCCATCACGGAGTGCATGGTTGACATCCCGTAAACAATCAACGTCATGTAAAGAACCATCCCGGCGACGATGGCAACGGCGAAATTGGTTTCGCTGGAGTCCTCTGCTTTTTCCGAAGAAGCGTTCACGAGTTGGACCTGCACGACTTTGAAGACGCTCTTCATCGCGCCGGCGCTTTTCCCCTCGGCGCTCAACCGGCGCGCAATGATCGCCCCGTTCACAGCCCGCTCGATGGGTCCCATCAAAGTCGCGGCGTGCATACCCCTGGTACGGAACTGCGCTGCGGCAGTCCCCTTCAAAAGGCCTTTGGGCAGCACGAGGATCGCGTCGATTTGGTTCTGCATGACCTCGGAATTGAGATACGCCTCCGTTTCCGGCGCAGGATGTTCCACAACCTGGACCACCTCAGGCCTGGGCTGCGTAGTCGATTTGCCCTCCGTCAGCGCATGCTCGACCGCGCTGCCGATTCCCCCCACTTCATCGATGATGACGATCCTGGTGGAATATCCGGACCTTCCTCCCGAGAGAAAAATGGAAACTACCAGGACCGCCGTCGAGAGCAGCGGCAGTGCGATGGTCCCCAGAATAAAGGCCTTGGTCCGCACCCGGGTAACGTATTCACGCTTGACGATCAGCCAGATCTTACGCATTGCGCTCCGAAACTTTCTCAATGAAAATATCGTTCAACGGAGGCTCAATCAGCTCAAAGCGGCGCACCTGAACGCCGCGCTCCACGGCGCTCTTCAGAATCTGCTGTGCGTCTGCCCCGGGACGCAGTTTGATGTCAACCATCTCGCCGTACGGGTTGATTTTTTGGATAACGCCGGGAAGCTGAAGGAAGTCCTGATCGCCAGTGAATTCCATCCTGACCGTGTTATTGCCGTAAGATTTCTTGATGGCCTTCAGGTCGCCGTCCAGAATTTTCTGTCCTTTGTTCATCAGGCAAATGGAGTCGCACATCTGCTCCACCTGGTCCATTCGGTGTGTAGAAAGGATGATGGTTGCACCCTGGTTGCGGAGTTCCAGCATCACGTCCTTGATGACAGCGGCGTTGACAGGGTCGAGTCCGGTGAAGGGCTCATCCAGGATCACCAGTTGCGGCCGGTGGATGATGGCGGCAATAAACTGAATCTTCTGCTGCATGCCACGCGACAGGCTGTGAACCTCGTCGTTCAGCCGGTTGCCCAGTCCCAGTCGCTCGAGCCAGACGCGCGCGCGGCGTTCCGATTCCGCTTCCGACAGCCCCTTCAGCGCTCCCAGGAATCGCAGGATTTCGAGCAGCCGCATCTGCCGGTACAGACCGCGTTCTTCCGGCAGATATCCAATTAGGTCCTGCGTCCGTTCGCTGAGAGGCGTGCCCAGAACGCGGACCGCCCCCTCGTCGGGAATCAGGATGCGGACAATCATGCGCAGCGTGGTAGTTTTGCCGGCTCCGTTTGGCCCCAGCAATCCAAAAACCGCGCCTTCCTTGATTTCCATCGTCAAGCTGCTGACTGCGTCGAAGGAATCGTAGCGCTTCGTAACCTTCTCAAAGCTGACTGCATTCATATTGGTTCGATCGTGCCGTTACCCCGGTATCCGAAGCTGCGGCCAGGGAAAGAAACCGACGGGGATTTGTCGCATCCAACTCACAGGGTACACAACGCTCAACTCCGTGCTCCGGTGAATCTGTCGCCTGCCGCCCTTATTGGATGCGCGGCTGTACGAGGATTCACGCATAAGATAAGATAACGCTTCTGTTGTAGATAACACAATACGGAAGGGACCTGACACTATGCGAAATGTTGTCATTATCGGGTCGGGTTGCGCGGGACTGACTGCGGCAATCTACGCGGGCCGCGCCAACTTGAACCCTCTGGTGTTCCGCGGGCATGAGGCCGGAGGCCAGCTCACACTCACCACTCTGGTGGAAAACTATCCCGGCTTCCCCAAGGGCGTCCAGGGGCCCGAGCTGATTGAATTGATGCAGAAACAGGCGGAGGAATTCGGGGCCGAATTCCAGGAAGGCGACATCACCCGAGCCGATCTTTCAAAGCGCCCCTTCCTACTGGAAATGGGCCAGGAGACGATTGAAACCCAGGCCCTGATCATCGCGACAGGAGCCTCGGCCAAGCTGTTGGGGCTCGATTCCGAACGCAAGCTGCTTGGCCATGGTGTTTCAACCTGCGCCACCTGCGACGGTTATTTCTACCGCGGCAAGAACGTTGTGGTGGTGGGCGGCGGCGACACCGCGGCCGAGGACGCGCTCTTCCTTACCCGTTATGCGAAACAGGTGGACGTGGTGCATCGGCGCGATGAGTTGCGCGCGTCAAAGATCATGCAGCAACGCATGTTCGACAGCAAACTCATCCACCCCGTCTGGAACTCGGTGGTAACCGACGTGCTCGACCCGGCCAGGGGCGAGGTCACGGGTGTCCGGTTGAAAAACGTCAAGACAGGAGAAGAAACGCTCAAAGAAAGCGACGGCGTCTTTATTGCCATCGGACATTCACCCAATACCGGGCTTTTCAGGGGCCAGCTCGAGATGAATGAGGTTGGCTATCTGGTGACGCACGACGGTTCGCACACCAGCGTTCCGGGCGTCTTCGCAGCGGGCGACTGCCGCGATCACATCTATCGCCAGGCAGTGACGGCGGCCGGCACGGGCTGCATGGCGGCGATGGACGCAGAAAAGTTTCTGGCTGAACGCGCTCATGAGCATTCAAAATGACGACGGACAGCGCGCGTCGCAACCTGCGCTCGAGCGTGTAGCGGGGGCCGGGCGGGGCCCGCACGCGGACTGGCTTTCACGTTGGCCGCTGCTGATATTGGTCGCCCGATTTCGTGCCGCTATCTTTTCTGCCGCGAACTCCGGAATAAAATTCACCCACAGGTTTCCCTTCCCCCCGCTGACCGGAAACGAGCCCCCAATCCAGCCGTAATCTGATAACGTATTAGCTGGACCCCCGGACACAAGCCGGAGATTGCGTTGATTCGAATCGACCCCATTCGGCAATTTGAGGTGATGACGGACTGCCCCGACGAGCAGATTGACCTGGCAGAAGCAGCCCTGGCCATTGCCGCCACCGAATACTCCGGGCTTGAGCCGGCGCCGTGGCTCGAGGAACTCGATCGGCTGGCTGCACGTGTGCAGGCCCACCCGACTTTTTCCGCTCTGGCCAACATCGCCGCCATCAACAAAGTGCTGTTCGAGGAAGAAGAATTCAAGGGCAATACGAAAGAATACGACGATCCGCGCAACAGCTATCTGAACGATGTGCTGGAACGCAGGACGGGAATACCCATCACCCTCTCACTGGTCTACACTGAAGTTGCGCGGCGAAAGGGAGTGCCTCTGGCCGGGGTGGGATTTCCAGGCCATTTTCTGGTGAAACATCCCGGGCCGCGGGCGGACATCCTGATCGATCCTTTCGATCGGGGCGCCGTTTTGTCGATTTCTGATTGCTCAGAGCTGCTGAAGAAGCACTTCGGACCCGAGGCCGAGCTTAAGCCGGAATATTTTGCCGCTTCCACCAAAAAACAGATCCTGGCGCGCATGCTCAATAATCTGAAAGGAACATATTACCGGCACTCCAACTATGCCAAAGTTCTCACCATGATTGAGCTTTCTCTTGCCACCCGCGAGGACGTCCTGACCAATGTCCGCGACCGTGGAATGGTCTACTTTGCCATGCGCCGCTACTCCGATGCCGTCAGAGAATTGAAGGTCTATCTGAAGCTGGCGGAAAAGGAAGATCCCGAAGTTCAGGAACTGCTGCAAATCGTCGGCCGCCTGAAGGGGATGATGAATTGACGCGCCCCTGATGATGGCACTTGCCCGCCTCACCGCTGTTTGATGCAGACGGCAAGCCCGTCGCGCAGCGGAACAATCGTAGTCAACAGGTCCTGCGATTTGTAAACCAGCCGGTTGAATTTCTGGATGGCGCGCGTCTCCGCATCATCCGCCGCTGCAGGTTTCGCCGCCCTTCCGTACCACAGTACGTTATCGGTGATGAACAATCCTCCCGCGCGTACCCTTGGAACCGCCAGCTTGAAAACCTCAGGATATTGCGTCTTCGAGACGTCATTGAAAACCACGTCAAACTGGCCGGGCGTTGCTTTCAGCGATTCAAGCGCGTCGCCCACCAGGATTTTCACGCGGCTCAGCACTCCCGCTTCGCGCAGCCAGGCGCGAGCGCGCTCGGCGTTGGCCGGGTCGCCGTCCGTGTAGAAAACTTTTCCGCGAGACCCCACGGCTCGGGCCAGCCACAACGTTGAGTATCCAATCGCCGAGCCCATTTCAAACACCCTCCGGGCCCGGACCAGCAGCGCCAGTTGATGAAGTACTCGCGCACATGCCGGCCCGACGATTGGAACCTCGTGCTTGGCGGCGTAGGCTTCCATCTTTCGAAGCACAGCATCCCGCGCCGGCAGCAGCGAATTGAGGTAGCTCTCCACTTGCGACTCAAGAATTCCTGGCATTTTGCCTCCCTTTTCGTCTCACCGGGAATAACTGGCGTCGCGTGACAGGCACCTTTTCACAACGCAGGTGACGCCCGCAACACCTTGTCCCGATCTCAGGGAACGGGTTTCAGTTGCAGATGCTTCGGATTGCTCCACTCGATCACGGCGCCGTGCTTCGTCAACTCTTTCGCCAGCGCGCCCGCATCGACCGCCTGCACCGCCTGGTGCTTGTCAACCGCCATGATTGATGCCACACCCGCCGCTTCGCCCATAATCATGTAGACCGGCTCCAGCCGCAGCGCGCCGTAGCCAATGTGCGAAGCCGAAGCACACACGGGAACCAGCAGGTTGCCACACTCCTCGCGTTTGGGCAACAGTGCGCGGTAAGGAATCTGGAACGGGATGGTCGGCACCTCCACGTCGCCCTCGTTCTGCGCGTAGCCGTTCTCATCCGCGTAACGCTGCACGTTGTGCGAGTCCGTATTATACGAGCCCATTCCGATGGCGTCAGGCTTGCTCACTTCCGTCTCAAGGTCACGCTGGACCACCACGTATTCGCCCAGCATGCGTCGCGATTCCCGCACATAAAGCTGGAAGGGCCAGTTTCCCGTGTCAGTAAATTCATCCTTAGCCAGGCCCCACTCCAGCATCTCGCTGCGCAATTCGCCGGGCACGCGGCGATCATGGCCAAGAAAGTAGAAGAATCCCGCTGTGTAATCCGCGTGTTCGCGCCAGGACTCGTCCCGTCGCTCGTAATTGGCATTGGGATAATCCCAGTTCCTGCCGATATAGTCCGTGGAGAAAGCTCCGTTGTTGTTGATGTCCGTTTTGCTGTTCGGCAAAGGCGAAGTGCTGACAAGCTCTGCCAGCCGCGGTGCGCTTTTCCGCGCCTTTACCGTCGCATCAATCAAGCGGGTCAGTAGTTCATATTCATGCGGATTGTAGTTGTCCGGCATGGGCATCGCGACCTGATTGCTCTTGTCCTTCGTCAGGCACAAGCGGAAATTGTACGCCTGCACTTTCCTGTCGGCCGCTCCGGACTTCCCGCGCGCGCCCCGATTGATATTGGGCAGCAGTGCGTGGCGCGAACCGTAAGCGGAGACGGGAACCTTGAACCAGTGCCCGGCGTATTCGTGACCGTCGCGCACACCCGCGAATGATTCATCGTATTGGTCCCGACCCTCACGCCCCCAGGTGAACTTGACTCCAGACTGCGCCATCAGGTCGCCTTCGTAGCTCGCGTCAATAAAAACCTGTCCGGAGAAGACGCCGCCGCTCTGCGTCGTAATGCTGGTGATACGGCCGCTCTCCTTCTGCACTGCGCCGCGCTCGCGCAGGCGGGCATCATGAAGCACCTTTACGCCGGCCTTGCGCGCCATCGTTTTGAAAACGTCCTCGGCCACGTGCGGTTCAAAATCCCAGGCGACGGCCTGATTGTATTGCCGCCCCACGCGCTTGAAAAACTCCAGCGAGATGCCGCCGATCGTTTCGATCGTTCCCGTATCGGTGTGCCCCAACCCGCCGGAAACCATCCCGCCCAGATGCTTGCCTGGCTCGAGCAGCGCCACTCGCGCTCCCTGCCGCGCCGCCGCCACCGCTGCCACAACGCCCGATGCCGTCGCCCCGTAAACCACCACGTCATAAGCTTGCTTAGCGGCAAACGCCGGCGAAGACGCAAAAAATGCGCCGCCCAATCCAGCCAGAGAATTTTTCAGAAAAACCCGCCGCTTCATTTCCCTCTCCGTCGGAGCCTCACCCAGCCGGACATAAAGTATTGCTCAAAATCAGCCAACGCAAAAGAAACTTCTGAAAGGCTGGAAGTAGCGTTCGCGGACTAACTGGTGCGGCGATCTGCCGAGCGCCGGAAGCTGGGTCAGCACGATCAGTCTTCCCTTTAATTGAATATTCGCCTATCACCGGATGCGCGTAAATCCCACAGCCGGGGTGGGAGTGTTCGTGGCTGTGTGCTTTTTCTACGCAGAACGTGCGTAGATTGGGGCCTTTTTCCACGCATGATATGCGTAGATTAAGCGCCTTATTCTACGCGCGCCATAACACCCAAAGGGCTAACAGTGATAGAAGCTGCACTAATAAGTGGGGAACGGACAGGCAGGAGTCTCTCGCACTGCATGGGGCAGCGGCTAAAATGAAAGCATCTGCTGCGGCCGCGAGGAGGTTCCATGCTCGATGCGATTGGATTTGACGTCTACGGCACGCTGGTTGATCCTCACGCGATGAGGACGCAACTCGAAGCCGTTGCCGGCGATCGTGCCGGGCAAATGGCCCAACTGTGGCGCGAAAAACAGATTCAATACACCTTTCGTCGCGCGCTCATGCAGAAATACGAGAACTTCGACGTCTGCACCGGGCAGGCGCTCACCTTCGCCGCGAACAGCCTGAAGCTGAATCTGCGGGACGAAGGTCGGAAGAGATTGATTGAAGCCTACCGGCGCCTCCCGCCGTTTCCCGATGTGCTGCCTGCCATTCGCGGCCTGAAGCAGGCGGGATTCAAGCTGGCGGCTTTTTCTAACGGCGTTGAAGCCTCGCTGCGCGCGCTGCTTGAGCACTCGGGCATTCTGCCGCACGTTGATGCCGTGATCAGCGTCGACGATTTGAAGACCTATAAGCCCGATCCTCGGGTTTACCGCCAGCTTGTCGAGCGGCTCGGCTCGTCGCTCGAGAGCACCTGGCTGGCATCAAGCAACGCGTGGGACGTGATCGGAGCCAAAGCCGCGGGCCTGCGCGCCGCCTGGATCAAGCGAAACCCTGAAGAGGTGCTCGACCCCTGGGGAATCAGTCCCGACCTGGTAGCACCCACACTCCTGGACTTCTCGTCTCGCCTGCAAGGCAGCTAGCGCTTGGCGTCCGTCGCAGTTATTTACTATACGCCGTCGTGGAAGCAACTAATGCCCGCCAGGCATCCTCACGCCGTCGCTCCGGTATCACGGTGCGAACGCCTCAGCAGATACTTTCCGCCAATCACAGCCAGGCTCGCCAGACCCAGCACCGTCACCGCCAGCCAGAAATAAAAGGTAAAGGCATGCACCGTAATGTAAGGCCCGACCATAGCCGGTCCGCGCGGTGTTGGCCTGAAATGATAGAACTGGGTGCCGATGGGCGAGCGGGTAAGCTCAACAAACTCACGAAGGATTTTGAGCTGGCTGGTGTCACCGGTATCGAGGAACCGCGTGTAAATCGCAGCGTAGGGGCGGTAAGCAACGTAGAGCGTGATGCTCGAGACGAGCAGGCCAGCCGCTCCGAGCATCCCCACAACGGTTGGCACGCGCCCCAAGCGAAGCTTGCGAGGATTGAATGTTCGGCTTCGCGCCAGGACCACCATGAGCGAAATCAACAGCAGGAAGGCAGATGCCAGCATCGCAGCATCGGCGATCTCCACCACCAGCGCGTTCCACGGAGTGACGCCGAAAATGCTCCGTTGGTTTTCAATTTCGCTGTGCCACTGAAGGCTGTGCTGCGTGATGTCCTGTTCGGCTGTTGAAGCCAGGCCGGCAAAATAGTCCGACTGAGGGACATTGTCCATCTTGCTGTACGCCGCCGCCAGGCGCCTACAGAGGGCCGGCATCAGCGTATCAAAGAAAGGCGGATCAGGGCTGTGCCGTTGCGACTCGAATATGCGGGCAAAACGGGCAACCATCAGATATTTTTCGACGGCCACTTTCGTATTGCCGCGAGCCTCCAACGCATCGCCGGCGGAGATCGTCATCCTGGCGTAGCGCAGCGAATCCGAGGCGGTATAAGTCGGTAAGTTATCCGTATAAAATTCTTCCCTGAAGACGACCAAAGCGGGGTCGCTGAGTCCGTAGCGGTGGGCGACCCTTCGGTCAACGGCCATGAGCCGGCCCGCATAACTGTCGATCCGGGTTGATTTGAACGCGCTCTCCATTGCCTGCTCCCATGCAATGCTGGGTTCTTGCGGATGCATAAAGCTTCCACCGCCGCGCTCCAGATCATTTCGTTGCGCCAGGATCAGATAGGGCAAAGCGTTCCCCGGGTCCGATTGTTCGAGTTTCTGCGTCCATGTCGGCACTTGCGGCGCAACCGAATGGCGAGCGCCAACCACTCCCAGTATCCAAATCAGGTTGGGGTCGAGCCGCACGGCTTCATCAGCCAGGCGCACGCTTTCAGCGCCGTTGTGGAGCCGTGCCGCGACAAACGCCATTCCTTGTGCGTCGCGATCCTTCTCGACGCGTCGCGCGAGCGCCTTAAGCTCAGGCTGGCGATACCAGTACCACTGGCTCTGATCGACGTGGATCACGCTTTGCCACTGCGCGAGCGATACACGAAACCCCTGCCGGTAAACCGGGGTGAGGAAAAACAGCAAGGCAGCGGCGAGGCAGGCTCCGACGGCGATCAGGCTGGCTTTGTGCATTTTGGCCTCCCCCGAAAGCGGATTGCCCACCGGCGCCGCATGGCCATCGCCTGCTGGCAGCAGCAAGGCGATCAGAGTTTTCTTGGCCAGCACGCCGGCCCCGCCGAGCGCCCACGCCAGCGCCGCCCAGCTCTCTTCAATCTGATAAAGCTCGCCCAGCATGGCCCCGCCCCATTCATGCGCGTTACGGGGGGCCAGCCAAATGCCGGCACGGAGCACAAAGGCGGCAAGCCGGTGCAGCAGCGTGTTCGGCATCACGCGCGCCCTCCCGCAGTCGCCGGTTTCCTTGCGGCGGTCACCCTTCGCGCCGCAACGCGTTCGGACCGCGCCACCTCAAGACCTTTGGACGTCAGGCGGTAGGTGTGGCGGGGCGGCACGCCTTCCTCTGTCTGCACCCAGCGGGTCTCGAGCAGGTGATGTTTCGCCAGGCGCATCAGAATGGGATAGAGCGTTCCCGATTTCAGTCCGGTTTCCCGGCTCAATTCGTAACCGTAGCGCCAGGCGGTGGGCTTTTCGGAGAATCGGTCCAGCACCTGAAGCGTTTGCGGCGAAAGGCGAATCTGTCTCATGTCTATAACTCTATATATATAGAGCAGATTGTCAAGCCTCTTCTTCTCCGGGTCGCGGCACTGATTTTCGAGCAGCGCTCGCCGCTACCTTCTTTTCCGCCGACCCACATACCACCTGCCATCCGCCACCTGCTATCTGCCGCGGTGTGGTATCTTAAATTATTCCCTTGCAGCCCGCTGAGTAGTCCTCATGCTGATAGGTCACGTCGCCGTTGCGCTGGGTGCCAAGAAAGCAGCGCCAAAAACCTCGTTTGGCACATTGCTTCTCGCGGCCCAGTTGCCCGACCTCATCTGGCCGGTGTTCCTGATTCTGGGATGGGAGCGCGTCCGGATCGTCCCCGGCATCACGGCGGTAAATCCGCTGGAGTTCGTCAGCTACCCGTTTTCCCACAGCCTGCTGGCCGATTTCGGCTGGGCTCTGCTGTTTGCCGGGCTTTACCTGATCTTCACCAAGCACCACCGCGGCGCGCTGGTCATCTGGGCCTGCGTCATGAGCCACTGGCTGCTGGATTACATCAGCCACCGCCCGGACCTTCCGCTCTATCCCGGCGGCCAGCTCGTCGGCCTGGGTGTGTGGGACTCAGTCGCGGTGACGCTGATAATCGAAGGCAGCATTTTCATCATCGGAGCTATGATCTACAGCCGGACCACCCGCCCGCGTGACAAGACCGGCGAGTACAGTTATAAGACCTTCATTGCGCTGCTGGTGCTCATCTATCTGGCATCACTCGCAGGCCCGCCCCCGCCCAGCGTGGACGCCGTGGAATGGGCCGGAGTTTTCAGTTGGATTTTCCTCGCCTGGGCCTATTGGCTCGACGATCACCGCACGACCTTGCCTCCGCTTCCCCCGTCCAGCACGCCATCCGTTGAACGGGTGAATTGATTCGGCCCTGTCGTGGCGAGGTGACGCTCGATGGCGCGGACAGTTAAACCGGACCACGAGGCAAAAGAGAAAAAAAAGAAATGAAATACGAGAGGTTTGAGCAGTTACCAGTGTGGCAGGCGGCTATTGATCTTGCGAAGCGGATTTACGTATTGTCAGATAAGTCTGAGTTCCGAGGCCATGGAAGCCTGCGCGACCAGATCGAGCGAGCCGCCGTTTCCATTTCCAACAACATTGCTGAAGGCTTTGAGCGAGGAATAACGCAGGAGCTTCTCACCTTCCTCTATATCGCGCGCGGGTCGGCCGGCGAAGTGCGCTCAATGCTCTGCCTCGTTGAAACGCTGCCGAATTTCGAGAATCTCAAATCTGAAATTTCAGATTTGAAATCCCGCGCGGAGGGAGTGTCGAGACAATTGCGCGGCTGGGCGGACGCTCCAAAACTCCATATCACTGGCCAGCAATATCTCACCAAGAAGGCTCGCCGCGCCGCCAATTCGCGGCGAGAACGGCAAGAATTCCTGGGAAAACTCGAGAAGATTCGCCACGCCGAGCAGAAGCCTGACATCTGAAATTTGACATGCCAACCGGCCCGGCGTATGCCGCGCCGTTTCACTCACGCCATGTTCTGGCGTGCGCGGTTGAACGCCTCCAGGGCATTGTCTCTGTAGATTTTCTTCAGCAGATCGTCGGGCAGATTGAAGCCGTTCAGATACCAGTGGTAGCTGTAATGAAGGGCGTAAAAGTGCTCGTCGGCCGTCTCCAGTATTCGGAACGTCAAGCGGTACATTTCCTCGTCGTATCCCATGTCCGTGCCGTACAGGATGCGGTCGGGATATTTTTCGAAGAATTGCGCGGTTGTGCGAGGGATACAGGCGGTCTCGGCGTAGCGCGCGCCGATGTCCGCGTACAGGTTGGGATTGCGGTCCAGTATCTCGCCAAGGCTGTCGAGATCGTTGCACTGGTTCGTCAGGTGGCAGGCAAAGAAGATCGTTTTGGGGTGTTTCTTGACAGCGCTCTCCAGGCTCTCGATTAGTTCGTGATGGCCCATCACGCCCGGCTTCACCTCAATCCGCCACTTGTATCCATTCATCAGCCCGTCGTTGGTATGGTCCATCGGCTCGTATGCCCACGGCGGATCGGAGACATGGATGCTGACCGGCATTCCCAGCTTGCCGCATTTGTCGAACACGGCATCCAGGCTCGAATCGCCGGGGTGGGGCCGCGGGCCCGTGCGCCCTCTCCGCCAGCGAGCGCCAATGCCGCGCCCTTTGTCTACCAGCTCGCCAACGCCAGTGGCCCCCGCATCGTGGCACCGTTCCAGCGCCTCCA
>DASUJZ010000069.1:0-3795 GCA_036278995.1 Terriglobia bacterium
TACACCGAGGGCGCCGAAAGCGTTCAGACCGCGGCCCAGAACCTGGGTGAACTGTTCAACGGGCTCGACCAGAAGTTCCCGGGCATCAAGAAGGTGCTTTGTGCCGAGGACGGCACGCCACAACGTTTTCTGAACATCTACGTCAACGATGAGGATATTCGCTTCCTGGGAGGCTTGCAGTACAGTTTCAACGATGGCGACGAGATATTGCTGATTCCTGCCATCGCCGGAGGCCTGGAAACAGAAGCGATCAGATCTCGCGGCCCCGGACGCCACTAAACTCATGCCCCAGCGCGGCTCAGTTCGAGTGCCAGCCACCAGTGCCAACCTTGGATGCGCCTTTGATTCGGCGGCGCTTGCCCTAAGCCTTTACCTCGACATCCATGTGACCCGGCGGTCTGACCTTGACGTGAGTGTCCACTATAAGGGCATGAACCCGGACAGAATTCCCTCCGATGAAAGCAACCTGATCGCCGCCAGCATGAAAACGATACTGCAGCGCTGGGGCAAAGACTACGGATTCGACCTGGAAATCAACAACCAGATTCCAGTGGGTGTCGGGCTGGGCTCGAGCGCAGCGGCAATTGTTGGGGCGATCGCCGCGGCTCACTGGCTTACGGAGCGAGCGCTCTACGACGACGAACTGGTTTCACTTGCCACCGAGATCGAAGGGCACCCCGACAACGTGGCGGCGGCGTGGCACGGCGGTTTCACGGTGGCCATGCAGGAGAACCAACGCGTGGCGGCCTATTCTTCTCCGGTGCCGGACCTGTTCCAGGTGGGGCTGGTCATCCCCAATTATGCCCTTCCTACAGAAAAGGCCCGGGCCGTGCTGCCCGCCCAGTATTCACGGGCAGATGTAACTCACAATATCCAGAGGGCGGCAGTTTTGTCGGCGCAGTTATTTTCAGGCAAGGTGGACTTTCACCCGAGTTTCTTCGATGACCGCCTGCACCAGCCCTATCGCGCCGAGTTGATGCCCGGCCTGCGTGAAGTTCTTGGCTTGAAGCACTCCAATTTGCTCGGCCTCTGCCTGAGCGGCGCCGGCCCATCGATTCTGGCCTTCACCAGGACAAACTCGCCCGAGGTCGGCGAGGCCATCTGCCAGATCTTGCGAGAGAAAGGCGTCGAGTCGAGTTACTCCGTTCTCCTGCCCGACAATCGGGGCGCCAAGGGCTGGAGCCTGCCGGTCTGACAGTGCGGGAGTTTCTCCGGCCAGCACAACTCACAGGTTCCGGCCATCGCTTAGGCAGCTAGTATTGTATTTCGGTTAATCGGCCTGCATTTTCGCGTCTCAGCTAGATGTGACGCTGGTTGGAGTTGGCAAACCCGCGGAGCGGCTGGCGCTTGACACGACCGGAATAGGAGGTATAGGTTTTTTGAAGTGGAAGCTCAAAGCGGAAATTCCAAAAGACACCGTATCCCCAATTTGATGCTTGTTCAGGCCAGTTTCTATTTTCGATCTGTCTCTACCTGGCCTTCGATGGGATGTGTGCCTCAGTTTGCGATCGAAATTCCGAATCGCACAACCGATTTACCCATTCAAGGAGTGAAATTTTGACTCTGTTTCACAAGGTAACCCATGCGGAGATTTCCGCCCTTCTGTTCCGCACCTTTTTTCTTCTCGCGCTGCTGACCATGGGGGCGTTCGTGCTACGGGCGGACACAGCTCCCTTCGACCTGACCGGGCCTCGTGTGGAAATGCGCGTGACGCGCGCCGGCAAAACCCTTCCGATTTCCGATGTCGCGAACTTGCAGACGGGCGACCGGGTGTGGATTCATCCGGAGTTTCCCGAGAACCAATCTGTTCACTATTTGCTGGTCGTCGCGTTCCTTCGTGGGACCACAAATCCGCCGCCCGATAACTGGTTCACTCGCGCGGATAGTTGGACGAAAAGGGTGCGCGAAGAGGGAATCGTCGTCAGCGTACCAAAGGGCGCTCAGCAAGCTTTGTTGTTCCTGGCTCCCCAAACGGGCGGAGATTTCGGCACACTGAGGTCGACAGTTCAAGGACGGCCGGGAACCTTCGTTCGAGCTTCCCAGGATCTGAACCAGGCCGGCCTGGACCGTTCGCGGCTCGACAGGTATCTGGACGAGGTAAAGCGGACGTCCGATTCGAATCCGAAAGAGCTGAAAGCGCGGTCGGAAGAACTCGCGCGGACTCTGCACATCAAGGTCGATCATCAATGTTTTGACAAGCCGGTGGAGCAGCAGGCGTCGTGCTTGACGCAGGGCACCGACCAGCTCGTGCTCGGCGATGCTCATACGGAGTCGATGGTCGCGGCGCTTACTTCGGGAGCGTCCTTAAACTTGATCGGAGCGGTCAGCTCAACTCCGGTAGTCGGCAGCAGTACTTTCAGTCCGTATGTTGGGACGGTGGTCGATCTGGCGCGGCTTATGGGCAATCTGCACACCGCCGAGTATCAGTATATTCCGGCGTTGGCTCGTCCCCATGCGGACGAGCTGAACCTACGGCTGAATAGTCCACCCTCGTTCCGGAATCCGAAGTCCGTGCTCGTGGTGGGCTTGCCGGCGGTGGAGGCTGCGCAATTGCCGCCGCTGCAGGCCGTGGACGTGAACCAGGTTTATTGTCTGCACAAGGCGCCGCTCGTTCTGCCTGTGGGCGGCGCGCCGCTTGTGTTCTCGACCAATATCGCGCACGATTTCGTGCTTCGCGTGCCTCAGAAATCAGGCAAGACAATTGATCTGCCTGCTACGGCCGATCCCGTGCGGGGAGGGTTCGTGGTTGATACGCGCTCGGTTTCGACCGGCGCAATCCTGTCGCAGGTGAAGGCCACGCTATACGGACGATGGGGTTTTGAACCATTCGAGGGCCCGAGCTTCAATCTGCGAGATGCGCACACGACAAAGTGGACTGTTCCTGCCGAGGATCAGGGAGCGCTTGTGGTTGGACGGCGGGATACGCTGCACCTCCATTCGGACTGCGCGGTTTGCGTGGATTCGGTTACAGTCCGCAACGCGGAGGGTCGTGAACTGGCGACGACCTGGAAGATCGTCAAGCCTGATGAATTGGAAGTGCATGTCCCGCTACAGGATGAGAAAGCGGGCCTGATGACTGTGCGCGTGAAGCAATTCGGTCTTAAGGCGCCTGACGAACTGTCTTTGCCCGCCTATTCCGAAGCGGCGCATCTCGATCATTTCACATTTAATGCCGGCGATCGCCAGGCGCTGCTCGTTGGTACCAGGCTGGACGAGGTGAAGGCGGTCAAGATTGCGGGAGTGGAGTTCGTTCCGGGAACGCTAATGCGCGACGGACAGAAGGATCAGTTGCGTTTGCTGGCCTCGAAGGCATTTCCAGCAGACGCGTTGAAACCGGATCAGACCGTCAGCGCACAGGTGGCCCTGAAGGATGGCCGCACTCTGGATCTGCAGTCGGAAGTAGAGCCGCCGCGTCCGCAAGTCTCCCTGATCGGGAAGAGCATACAGCCAGGGCCGAGCCCTTCTGCTATTCGATTCGCGAGCCAGGATCAGCTTCCACAAGACAGTCGTCTGTCGTTCATCCTGAAAACGGTGACGCCGAAGAAATTTCCGCGAAGCGAAAAAATCGAAGTAGCGACCGCTGATGAGGCATTCGATGTGTTACTCAGCATTTCCAGCGGCCACCTGGTGTTGCAGGATGCGGAGACGGTGCTAGCAACGCTCGATCCTGCCAAGAGCTTCGGGCCGTCCGCCTTTGGAGCGCTTCAGTTTCGTCCGGTGAGCGAGGATGGGACGAAAGGCGATTGGCAGCCGCTCGCGCGGTTGGTCCGCATCCCGTCACTGAAAGAGGTGCAC
>DASUJZ010000070.1:0-2294 GCA_036278995.1 Terriglobia bacterium
ACTGGTGGACGAGGAGGAACGCCGGCTGGCGGAAGTGGCGGGCCTGCTTTCGAGCAGCGCAAGTGACGTGACCGACAAATTGCGTCAAGTGCTGGATCGGCAGAAGAAGCTGGAGCGCGAGCTCGAAGCCTTGAAGGCGAAGAACGCCAGTGCCGCGACCGGCGACCTGGCATCGCACGCAACCGTTATCGGCAACGTCAAAATCATCGCTGCGCGCGTCGAAGGCATGGATGCAAAGTCGCTTCGCGACGCCGTTGACACTTTGAAACAGAAGCTGGGCGATTGCGTGGTGCTGCTGGCCGCGGGCTCAGAAGGCAAGGCCGCGCTGGTTGGCGGCGTACATGGCACCGCCCTTGCCCGAGTGAAGGCGGGTGAGGTGGTCGCACACGTTGCCGCGCAGATCGGCGGCAAGGGTGGCGGCAGGCCTGATATGGCACAGGGCGGTGGGGTGGATTCTCCCGCGCTGGATCGGGCGTTGGAGGAACTGCCGGGCTGGCTGTCGGCAGCGCTGGCAGCGTAGTCCGTCTAGCCCATTAGTTGGGATTGCAAAACGCAAGGTTTCGTTGCGCCCGTATTGGCGGCTCGGCTATATTGGACCTCTTCGCTTTTGCCGCATCCATCACCGGCGTAATGCAATGTTGGATGCGGAGGAATAGTGGAGGCGAGCTGGCGGCGCCCGCCGGAACGTATATCTCGGGACGCGCGTACGCGCTGCGGGTCTGAAGATCTGACGATCATGGAGCAATTCATATGTTGATTCTGACCCGGCGGGTAGGCGAAACCTTGATGATCGGCGACCAGGTGACGGTGACCGTGCTGGGCGTCAAGGGCAATCAGGTGCGGATCGGCATCAACGCGCCCAAGGACGTGGCCGTGCACCGCGAAGAGATTTTCCAGCGCATCAAGCACGAGCACGACGTACCGGCCAGCGGCGCGGCGGGATCGTCCGAAGCCGGTTGAGCTTTACCATCCTCCCACTCGTGGTTATGCTTGCGCGCTGATTCTTGCGCGCATACTGGTTTGCGCGACACTAATTCGGAGAGATGCCCGAGAGGTCGAGCGTGAGCCAAGGAGGGCGAACGGAATCTGCGCCATGGACGGCAGATAGCGACACGCAATCAGTTTCGGAGAGATGCCCGAGAGGCCGAAGGGGCTCCCCTGCTAAGGGAGTATCGGGTCAAAAGCCTGATCGAGGGTTCGAATCCCTCTCTCTCCGCCAGACACACGAATGGGCCCGTCGGGCCCATTCGTGTGTCTGGGGAGACGGGATGCGGATTGGGAGCCTGTTCGACAAATTCGTCTGGAACGAATTTGGACAGCCGAAGGCTGGCCCCGAGCGCGCCGCGCGAGGGGTGAGGCCCATGGACGGGCCGAGCAATCCCTCTCTCCGCCAGAATGAAAAAGGGGCTTTGGCCCCCTTTTTTTCTTCGGCTGAGATCTACTCGTGGTTATCTCAGGGCACGTCCGGTTCGTAGTTGGGACAATTCACCGCCAAGGCCGCCCATGCTTGGTCGAGTGCGATACGTGACTGCTGCTCCTCCATTTTTTCCGCAGTCGTGTTGTCGATGAAGTTCTGCTCCTCGCGCATGACCTCGAAGTCACCGCCTGATCGATGTTGGTAGAGCACCAGGTAACCGCAGAACCTGTCCGCCTTCTGGTAGCGGGCGGAAATATCCACGGCGGCATAGACGCCGGGAAAAGGCGCTTGCTGAGGATCTTTGGTCCACGTGACTTTCAGAATCTTGCGCGTGATCAATTGACCGCTTGTTCGCGGAAAGCGATTTTCGACTTGATGTAATCTTCGGCGCGGAGTGAGTTGCGAAGGCCTGCCGCCATAACGGCGTACGCCTGTTGATAGTGCCCTGCATCCAGGTCGGAATAGCACTCATGTACTTTCGCGAGCATCAGCTGCTCTTGCCTCGTGGAAGGGAGCCAGCCGGGAGCTGAATCGGTGGTGATGTTGACCACCCGAAAAGCGCCTTCATTTCGGGCTGACCGCGCAGGATCGAGGGTTCTGGCCGCTGCGGAGACCAGGAGGCCCACTCCGACCAGGAAACCACACGAGATCCAGAACTTCATGGCTTGCCCCTGCGCTCCATTGACGCCAACCCGGCAACCCTGAATAATTGTCGGTTCCACGCGCCCGTAGCTCAGTTGGATAGAGTACCAGGCTACGAACTTGGTGGTCGGGAGTTCGAATCTCTCCGGGCGCGCCAATAAAACAAAAACGCCAGTGAGTTGGTTCTCACTGGCGTTTTTGTTTTTGCTGCCGACGAGACGTTTGCGCCGTGCCC
>DASUJZ010000071.1:0-107823 GCA_036278995.1 Terriglobia bacterium
GAAGACATCGCCGAGGGCCTTCGAAGCAAGTGGAAGGATTTGCCGCGTCATACCCTGGAGGCGCTGGCGCTGGAAGGCTACCGGTCTGGCGCATTGACAGAGTCTCAAGTTCGCCGGGTGCTTGGCTTCAAGACACGGCTAGAAGTCAATACCTTCTTGAGAGATCACGGCCTCTATTACAATTTTTCTCCGGCCGAAGTTGATCAGGAAATTAGAACCAACGAACGGTTACTCCAACCTAACGATCGGGAACACCGGCGGCGATGATTGTCATCGCGGACACTACCCCGCTCAACCACCTGATTCTCATCGAACAAGACCGCCTATTAAAGGCTTTGTATGGCCGTGTCGTGGTCCCGCGAGCCGTCGTTCTGGAACTCCAAGCCCATGCCGCGCCTCCAAATGTCCATGCGTGGATCAGCAACCCTCCTAATTGGCTGGAGGTGAACGATACACCTTTCGCAGCTGAGCCGGCATTGGCGCATCTTGACGCCGGTGAGCGCGATGCGATCCTCTTGGCTCAAAGCCTTAAAGCGGACGTCCTGCTGATGGACGATCTCGGCGGGCGGCAGGAGGCGGGACGCCGGAATCTCAACGTGGCGGGGACGCTCACCGTTCTTTACCTCGGCGCCGGGCGCGGACTCGTCAAAGACTTCCCTGCCACTCTAAGCCGACTGCTGAAGACCGGTTTCCGTGCGTCGCCAGAGCTTGTCCAGCTCTTTTTGGATCGGCACGCCGAACGGAACAAGGCAGCGCGCAGAAGATAATGGACTTGCCGCTGAATCCCCGATCAGTGGCACCCCCTCAGAAGCCGCATAAATACTGACCTCCGTGCATACGAGTGTGCCATTTGTGTGCGCCACTTTGTCCCGAAAGGTAACGAGGGCTCCGGCACGCTGTCCGGATGAGAGCATTCAAGTTCGGCTCGGGCCAAAAGGAAGTTTAAGTGACCGGGCCTGAAATTGAAGGGGTGGGGCGTGTCTGCCAACACGAACGGTTTGGCCGTCATCTGGGCAAATTCGTTAAGCGTCCGCCTCATTAAGCCTTCGAGAATAGGGCGACACGATGTATTGCTACAACGATTCCGTCAGTACATGTACTGCTCGTCGCTGTCCTGCCCCTTCAATCGACCATCTTTCCGTCAAAGGTCTTCCGAATCGCAATATAAGTCATGGCCACTATCTGCGTGGCGGCTATCATGTCACTACTCTTCGTCGTCCAGAAGTGCAGCCGCCACTTCGCTGGGTAGCCCGATGGGTTCACCACAGTCCCCGAAGCCGGAGTGCGTATTCACCTGGCAGATATCGCACGCATCGTTGTGGTTCCGGGGTGATGCGATCGGCTTCATGTTGAAGGTGACCAGATTCTCTGCGAGCGTCACGGGTAGAGGGGAACGCAGGAAGGGCTGGAGCAGGTGCCGGAGCATCATTACACCGGCACTCGCCGCTCTCATGTTGAGGTCCATGACGGCGGGCTGCTTAATCAGCACGTCATCAGAGTACCCCAGCGCGACCTTCCGCTTTCGCTCTGCACCGGTCAGTGATTCAAACGCGAGCCGACGAGGGGTCACCAATCCTGTACACCTCAAGCACCACCGACCAGCCGCGACGTAATTTACGCGCGCGTCCGTCGATACGATTCCCTCCTCATCTCCCCCAATTTCAGCCCCAACGTCGATATAAGGCACGTTGTACTGATAGGCGTATTTGCAGAGCAGCATCCGTGGGTAGTCTTTATCGATGCACCCGACAAGGAAATCTGATTCGTTCAGTTGCTCAAGCACGGCATTGTCGAGGATAGATCCAACGACTGGCACCACTTCGCAGTCAAGGCCCAGCCCCTCTATTCCACCCTTCAAAACCTCTACTTTACGACGGCGATGCTTGACGTCATCCCTCGTCGCATACAGGAGGCGGTTTAGGTTCACGAGCTTTACAATGTCATGGTCAATCAGGAGAATTCTTCTGCATCCTGCCCGTGCCAAGAGTTCGCACACGAGCGAGCCTGTGCCGCTCGCTCCGACCACGGCAACGGTCATTTGCGAAAGCAGAGCAAGAGCGCCGCTTCCCGTCAGCGCGGTGGCGCGGTCGAAAATCTCCGAAGGTGTGGGAGCTTTTCTCGGTTTACCTCCATCGAGCGGCAGATATTGCACGCCTTCGCCAATGACGATCAGTCGCCCGGCACTCAACTGCTGCTTCGGCGACAGCCACAATCTGCCTTTCTGCGAGCTCGCTCCAAGGACGACGCTACTGAGCAGTGTAGCGGGCCAGATCTCCTGGAGGTTCTCAACCAGAGGAGGGTCCTGTTCATCGTCATACCAGGAAAATCTCACTTCAGAGCTTGCATGTGGATGTGTGTGAAAGGTAACGAGCCCCGCGAGCCCTGCCTTGCGCACCGCGATATGCGCCCGCCTGAGATAGCGCGATGTGAACGTGAGGGCCATACCCGGCTCGGCGAGCACTTCTCCCCGCTCAGGCCATAGCATCTGCGTCACAATCATCTCTCGCAGTTTTGCTCCGACCGTCCGTTTTCCCAAGAGACCGATCGCGCCTAGCTCGGTATCTCTCCGTCCTCGGAAAGACGGCGCACACTGCTTGCGCAGACGCGCCCAATCGGATTCCCGGATTCGGAGATCAAACTCTGGCATTGATGGCTCCGCGCGCCAAGAAGAATCCCCGGCAATGAAAAATGTGGCTCTCGACAGTGTCAATCCCGGCCCGGAATTGTTTGCCGTCCGGATAATGCCATGAGACTGCACGCCATTGACGGTCTTTCAGGATCAGGGTTTGTCCGTTCACACGGTTGTGGTTCCCACCGTTGAAAGTGTAGGGCAGGGCGATGTAAAATCCGTCAAGCCCAGTGCCCAGGTCATAGGCAAGCGGGATCGCTATGAGAATGTCGTAGGTGGCGCGATCCCAGGGTGGGGTTGGCGCTGGGATGTCACGAACCCAAGCATAGGGCTGGGCGCCATCCAAGACCAACTCGATGCCAGTTCCGGTGGCCGCGAGCCGCTCAATTTCGGTTTTAGCATACGCGATGTGCATCACATGCCCCCGCGCCGTACTTGCCGTCGCGCTGAGCCTCAAAGCGTTGGCCGCGGTGAAGTTCTAGAGGGGCGTCCGGAGGCAACGGATCAACGCTGTCGGCAGGGTAGTACAGGCTGTATTGTTCCCATGGCAGTCCGGCAAGGGCAAGGATCGCTTTAGGTGTCATTTCTTTTTCCGGTGCAATCCTCCAACGTGTGTTGATCTCAATTGCGAGCACCAGCTCTATCGCGAGGTGATGGGTCTTGGGCTCCTGCTGGAGAAATTCTTCCACATTCAGATTCAGATCCAGGGGCTCTCCAATCCGATGATCCTCGTAGACGCCGTGGAGTCGGTCAAGTGTGGTTTGAGGCGTCGGCAAAAGCTTTACGTCGAGATTCCGTGCCGATTCATCAAGGACCTCCAGTAACGTCGCATCCCTCCTAACATGGATGTGGCTCAACTTATGATCGGGATGGTTGAGCACCTCCACCAGGAACTTGACCTCATGACTACCAAGGGCAACCTGCGGCCCTTCCAGCGTGGCGTCAGCTTCTCGGGCATCACGTTGATTATTCGATAGTTCTTGCATACAGTCTCCTTCTGCGCCAAAGCGCATTGTTGAATCAGTAGCCATAATACACATAAATTATAGCTAATTCAAGTGTAATTTTTGTTGACTTATCATAAGTCCCTGCATATACTGAATGCAAAGGAGATGCGCAATGGCTGACAAGCGAACAATGACGCTGAACCTGACGGATCAGGAGATGAGTCTGCTGGAGGAGCTCAGTGCACGCAGAGATGTCAGTAAGACAGCTCTCTTGCGTCAGGCGCTCCGGCTTTACCAGATGGTTGAAGTGCGCCTCAGCCGAGGCGAGAAGCTATTCTTCGAGGACGAACAGAAGAAGAAAGCCGAGTTGGTGGTCGTGTGAAAAACCGCATCCGCATCATCGACAACGCGACCGGTCAGCCAGTTGAGGCCGAGCTATTCGATGAAGTGACGGTCGAGCACTTCATCGAAACGCAGCAAGAGTGGCGACCGATCGTACTAAAGGCAGCCAGGCAGCTTGCAGCCCGTGGAAGCCATCAACTCATTCCACAACACTTCCATTGGGACTGGACGACCAAAGCTCCGGAGTTAAACGTGCTCGCCAATACGTTCTACGGCATTCGTTATGAAAACAAACTGCAGGGCCTGATGAAGCTGGAGACTGTTGGCCAGTTCTGCAGTTGTCGCCTACCAGAGCAAGCCGGCAACGCGCTCGTCTACGTTGATTACGTGGAGGTTGCGCCGTGGAATCTCAAGCCGCTGATGAGTTCCTTAGGTGAAAAGGCTCGCTACAATGCGATCGGGAGCCGATTGATCGAAGCGGCAGTGTTGAAGAGTAAGGAGGAGGACTGCAAGGGCAGAATCGGTTTGCACTCTCTTCCTATTACGGAATCCTTTTATGCAAAGGCGTGCCGAATGACACCGGTCGGTCGAGATCCAGCAAAACAGAATTTGCTTTGGCTTGAGTACACGCCTGAGCAGGCAGAGAACTTTTTGACTGGAGCGAGATGATATGAAATTCAATTCAGATCCGGAATGGCTAAAGAGACAAGCAGCCTTAGAAGATAACTGCTTCGTTTCTGTCGGTGGCCTCGTGTCTGCAGTCGAAGATCTTGAGCAACAATCACAGCAGGCAATTACGTCTCGCGCGGTGTTCGTGAACTTGCTCAATCTCACCCGACGCGAGCATGAACTTAGTTGGGAGCAGTTTTCGCAAAAGTTGGACGTAGACCTTACAGAACTTATCGGGATTGCAAACGATGAAAGCTATAAACCCACTCCGCGGACAGTGACCAAAATCGCTCACTTTCTCCACGTGCCCGCAGAAAAGCTCTTCATACTTTCCGGCCTGGCGCGGGCACATGACAGGCAGTTTCAGGAGGCGGCCTTGCGATTTGCCGCTCGCTCACAGCCTGTAAAGGCGCTGTCGTCGGAAGAGCACGAGGCGCTTAAAGAATTCGTGAAGTTTTTGTGTGAACGGTGAGAAACCGATTCCTAGATTCGCGAACGGCCCGTGACATCGACCTACAGGTCGGGAAGATCCTTCGCGGCCTCGGACACCCGGAGCCACCGATTGTACTCGCTGATGTGTTCGATTTACTGGAGCTTGACCGGCAATATTATTCCACTCAGGATGACGGTGCCCTACGGGAGTTCTTCAGCAAAGCGGTCATTGCTGGCAAGCAGATTGCCCGGCGTCCGATGCTGCTTTTGGAAGCCGTGAAGAAATGGGAACTTAAAGCGCTCTACGTCCCCGATCGCAAACGTGTTCTCATAGACCAGTCGCAGCCGCAATTGAAGTGGCGCTGGAATGAGGCGCACGAGACGATTCATAGTGTCACAGAATGGCATCAAACGCTGCTTCATGGCGACAACGCCTTCAGCCTGAGTCTCGATTGCCATGAGCAATTGGAAGCAGAGGCGAATTACGGTGCAGGTCGGCTACTCTTTTTGCAAGATCAGTTTGTCGAGTTTTCGCGGAGTTCATCGCCCACATTCTCGCTCGTCCAGAGCGCAAGCAAGAGATACGGCAACACCATAACTTCGTCGCTTTGGCGTCTGGTGGAAGCCCTAGACATTCCTGCACTCGGTATTGTGAGCCAGCATCCCCATTACCCCGATGGAGATTTTGATCCGGCAGACCCTTGCCGATACTTTATCCGGTCGCGGCCGTTCGAAGAACAATATTCCGGCCTGACGGAGCGCGATGCCTTCAAAATCGTTCGGAGTTATTGTTCATGGCGCAAGCGTGGACCTCTCGGCACTGAAGAGATCATTATTCGGAATGATCGAGGAGAAGAACAGGTTTTTTTGTTTGAAGCGTTCCATAACGGGCACGAGCTCTTGACCCTAATCACATATCTGAAGCCACATTCCGCCAGTTAGGCCAAATAAGGACCGTGTATTGCCTGCGTATCTACAAGATTAGCCGACGACACGCAATGGTAAGCGCACTCACAATCGGAATAAAAATCTTGGTGCAATATGTCAGTTCCGAAAAGCCAGCACACGATCCCGCAATGCTATCTGAAGCAGTTCGTAGACCTAAAAACGCCGCCGGGCCAAGAGCCCTACGTTTGGATTTTCGAGCGCAACAGCAAAAAAGGGAGGAAGCGTGCGCCCAAGAATATTCTGACCGAGACGGACGTGTACACGTTCAAAGGGAAGGACGGTGGCAAGGATTACGTCCTCGAAGAAACCCTGGCGCAGATCGAGGGCGATTACACAACGATGTACGAGCGCACCATCATCCGTAAGGTGCCCCTTAATCAGAAGGAACACGTGATCCTCTGCGGCTTCGTGGCTGCGATGCTCCAGCGGACGATGAAACAGAAAGAGAATATTGAAGATTATTTTGACCGGCTGAAGAGCATGGTCGAAAATCTGGAAAAGGCGCACGAGATTCCGCCAAAACTCTCAGCCCAGTTGGAGCAGCAGAAAGAAAATGCTCACAAGATGATGATCGTCCAGACTCTGCCGCAAATTGCGCGCATTCTTGGAATGATGAACCTTGCGTTTCTGTGCGCCGACGGTCGCAGTTCGTTCATTACCTCTGACGCGCCGTGCGCGGTCTTTAATCCCGAGTTGCAATGGCAACGGTTTTACGGCCCTGGACTAGTACAGAGGCATGTGGAAGTCAGCTT
Organism: Terriglobia bacterium; assembly: GCA_036278995.1. GTDB lineage: Bacteria > Acidobacteriota > Terriglobia > UBA7540 > UBA7540 > SCRD01. The sequence goes on from DASUJZ010000071.1 coordinate 6,720, forward strand.
GCCGCTTTCTCCGGGGATTTGCGTCCTTTTTAGCTGGGTGAACAATCTGCGGGGTTATTTGCGCATCGGCCAGGACAAGGTCCATGAACAGAACCGGATGGTGGTTGGCCACTCACATGAACATTTCATCGCGAATTCGCCAAGGCTGAAGCGCCGGTGGTTCCCCTCGCTATCCGCTCGACCCGGTCTTCATTTGGCGGATGGCAATGAACAAATCAAAGATGAAATTTGCGGAGTGGCACCACAAACACCATGTCTGAAGCGGACGAACTCAGAATGGCCCAGCACCTTATCACCGAGGGAATGCCGGCGAAAGCCCAAATGATCCTGTGGAAGCTCTACCTATCGCAGAACCCCGAGATCGTGTTGGACGCGGGATTGGCCCTGCTAGCGGCTTTGGACCAATTCGCCCAAAACGATGCGCTGCTCCAGATCGCCAACCGTACCATTACTATTGCTTCCGCGCTTAAGCGGAATGACAAATGCGCCTTCCTGCTTACCCAAAAGGCTGTATATCTCTCCAGGAAACTGTCTGAGCTGCTCTACCGCCAGCAAAACTTGAAGCTCGCTGCCAAAGCCTTTCAGTGGATTGATTTTTCGCTTGTGGAAGACAAGGAAGAGTATGCGGCGCTCGGCGCGGAAAGCTCACGGCTTGAGAATGAAATCGCTGGCTTAGAAGCAGCGGCACTGGCAGAACTCCAGACTAATCAGAATCACTACCTTCAAGGCAAGGTTCTTCTGGGGATGGCAGAGATTTCCTTCTCGCGGTTTATGTATGATCTCGGTGCTCCCGTGAACAGCGGCCCGTGGAAGAGCAAAATATTGAACATCTATTTTGTTCGCCGCTGGAATCTCGACAAGCTGATCGGTTACAACAGGGAGGGCCGCAGCCGGCTCCGGGACTCTTTTCGAAAGGCTATTAAACTTTTCAAGAGAGCGATGGAAGCGTTCACGACCGGCCAGTATAAATCGGATGCTGCTCACGTGGCATATGCTCTCGCGTTGAAACATGCTCTCACTTTTCATTTTTCAAAGGCGAGGAAATTCGATTCTTCTCGTACTAACGGAGGCCTGTCACGTTGGATGTCAACATTGTGGCTACATAGGATCCAAGAGAGATGGGGAGGTCGATCAAGACGAATTGATTCAGTGGATAAAACAGATGGCCGCCTATGGAGTTCCCGAAATCATTTTCACTGGAGGTGAACCCTTCGAACGCTACTATGTCCTTTCAGCCGGAGTAAATTGCGCACACAGCAGCTGTGCGAAGTCCTCTGTTTTCACGAGCAGTTACTGGGCCAAGTCTCCCGCAGAGGCGAAGTCGGCCTTAGGAGGCCTAAAGGGTCTCACTCGTCTATACTTGAGCACGGACATATACCATCAGAAGCGGGTTCCCGTGACCAATGTGCGCAACGCCATCGAAGCGGCTATCGAACTCAATATTTCCAGTATCATTTTGAATATAACCTACGCATCTGAATCTGACAGATCCTATGTCGCTTCCCAGTACGCTGATTATGGGAATCGCATAGGCATCCACGCCGACCGCGTAATTCCCAATCCCAAATTCTCACCTCTCGTACTCATTGGCCAAGATCCGTTGCAAAACCTCTCACCCGCAGCGTACTCGTGCAATTGTTGGCTGGGAACACCGCTTGTCGATCCGAATGGGGACATCTTCTCATGTCACATCGGAAAAGCAGCAGCCCATCGAGATATATCACATCTTCCGTACTTCTTGGGTAATTTGCGTAACCTGTCGTTCAAAGACATAATGGATCGTGCAGAAGCCCGCTCTGACTATCAGTACCTACGAACCCATGGTCCCAAGGGTGTTGCCGAAATGGCAATAAACACCCCCCAATTGCTCGAGAATTTGACGACACCCACGTTTACAACAGCCTGCGACATGTGCATGCGTGTTTTGAAGTCGCCCAAGGGCCCTGAGTCCCTTGCTAGCTTCGCTGCGACAAGGCACGAGGAGATCGACGTACGTTTGGCTTTGCTGTTAGGGGAACAGCCGCTCTTTGGGAAGTTGGGTTCAGAGCCGGAGCGCTGAGGCGCTGCCCATGCCCAATCTGTTTCTTAGAAGTCATTCCAATACCCTGGACAAGGGATGGAGATGGGTGACACAAGGAATCGCGCCAGAAGGAGGGCGAAAGGCGCTATACGGTCGGTTGCTGACCGGCGCCCAATGGGAGAAGATCCGACCCTTGCATCCCAAGCGGTCGCCGCGAGCGAGTGGCGGCCGGCATCGGGCGAGGTGCTGCAATGTGCTAGAAGGTATTTTTTGGATTCTCCACAGCGGGGTTCGGTTGCAGGGTTTGCCTGAGGAGTTTTCGTCGCCCGCGACCTGCTGGCGGCGGTTGAGAGATTGGGAAGAGCAAGGTATCTGGTCACGATCTGGCGGTCGTTCCTGGCCGAATTGAGTGAGCAGCCGCAGTTGAAGTGGAGAGTCGTTTCTGGACGGAGTGGGAAAGACCAAGCGGGGCAAGACATCTGAGTTGTTTGGGTCAAGGATTTTTTAGGCACATATCAACTGCGAGCCTCCTGGGTTGAGCTTATGGCAGCTGCTATCCAGAGCGGCGACCGACGCCGGCCCAGGGCCTCCAGGTAAAGTTTTTCGTCATAGGGAGTATGTGTTTGCCAGCAGCGGTAGAGGATGCGAATCCATTTGTAGGCCAAGGCGCACACGGCAGAGTGATGGGAAGCGCCGTGCTGCCGCCGGCGGTCGTAATAAGCCCGAGCCCAGAGCGAGCGATGGGTGGAGGCAGCGGCGAATTCGTGGAAGGTTTGGCGCAGGAACCCGGGACAAGCCATCCGCCAGTGCACCCAGTGCATCTTGCCGCTGGCTTCGGTGACCGGGGCGACGCCGGAGAACTGTTGCAGTTCCTCGGCATTCTGGAAGCGGTGGCGGTCGGAGCCGAAGGCCGCAGCCAGTCGCGGGGCCAGCGCCTTGCCAGCGCCCGGGAGGTTATTAAACAACTCCTGGTCGGGATGCTGATTGAAGAGTTCCTTGAGCGCCTGATCCAAACGATCCAGCGAGGCAGTCACGGCCTGAAACTGCCAGGCCAGCGTCTGGGCCATCAGCGCCGAGGCCTCCACCAGGGCCCTGTCGCGGGTGAGCGGCTGGGCGTGGTCGATCTGCTGGAAAAGTTGGCCGAGTTCTTCGGCCGACGGCCGACGATGATCGTGATAGAACCGGCGCAACGCAGAGCGGCGCGCCTGCTCCACCGCCTCCAAGGTCGGCCAGAAGGTGAGGAACTCGCAAGCCGCCGCACTGCGCAAGTCTCCGGCCCAACCCAGAGCCTGCGGAAAGTAGGTTTTCAGCAAGGCGGTCAGGCGAGTGCGGTCGGCCACGGTCCGTCGGCGGTGTTCGACCAGCAGGCGCAGTTGCCGAGTCAGGGCGTCGTCGGGTTGCCAGGCTCGGAGACGGTCGCGATGCGTGCGCACCAGTTCCAGCAGCAGACCGGCATCGGTTGGGTCATTCTTGGCGCCGCTGGTGGCAAAGGCCTGGCGGTAGCGCGCCAGACCAGGCGTGCAGGGTTTCGGATTTTTGTTCCACAGTGAACCGCTCGACCCGCGGCGAGTCAGCAGTTTGGAGACGAATTTCATGGCTCTGGTCAGGCCAGTCCAGGCCCACCCATGCCAGAACTTCCAGCTTCGAAGCAGGTGTTTGCATTGGAATCCTCCGAGCAGGTGTGGGGAGAAGACTCGAGCCCGGACCACGCGCGGCCCTTATAGAAGAGTCATCGGTATGACCGCATCGGAGTATGCGTTTCTGGTCCGAGTGCCCCGCCACGCTCGAAGGTCTTGCCCTAGTCGTCGAATGTCGGGGGACGAAATTCGTAGCGGACCGGAGCGTTTCCTCCGTCGGCTGTTTTATCGCTTCGGAGATCATCTGTCGAGACTTGGACACAGATTTTACTTCATTGATGAGGTTCCGGGTGCCTTTAGCACCCGGCATAGAACTATAAGGGGACGAAGTGTATGGCGGTGGTCGACGGCGCGGGTGTTCCTCTGGGTGGGCGGCTGGCGGCGCGTAACACTTAATTGATCGCACCATGCCGAAAGAATCGAAGCACACCTCCGAGGCGGGATGGTCGGATCCTACGCCTCCAAGGAACGGTAGATCGTGAAACGTACCTTCGCTTGGCTCGGTAACTACCGACGACTCGGGGTCCGCTATGACCGCTGGCCATTTACTAGGGCTTCTTTCATATCGCCTGCTTCATGATCGCCTTTCGGGGAGTTGTGTAATGGCCTCTGGTGACAATGACTAGTAGGTCATAGATTAACATGGTCTAATCGTTGGGTGAGGAGGAAAGCGGTCTCAGGTCTCGCCCGAAATATCGAAATTCTTGCAGGAAGGAGCAGTAGTCTTTATGGGACATCTCAAGAAGGTAGTTCGGCGGCTTTTACGCACACCGGCTTTCACTATTCCTGCGATTATTACACTGACGATAGGAATTGGTGCAAACACCGCCATATTCAGCGTGCTTGAGGGAGTCATCCTGAAGCCACTGCCCTATCCGCAACCCGAGCAACTCGTCAGCGTAGCTCTTGTGCCACGAGCTTCGAAGTCCCGTATCCGGGCCATAGGGCCAGCAGACTACTTTGTCTTTCGCGACCAGTCACGCACATTTCAGGATATCGGCCTTTATAGAAGTGGGGCCGCGAACATCACAGGATTTGCCCAGCCAGAGCGTGTCGATACATTAAACGTAACTTATGGAACCCTTTCAGCTTTAGACGTAGCTCCTTTGCTGGGTCGTCTTTTTACGCGTCAAGACGATTCACCAGCAGCACCTCCGAGCGCGATCTTGACGTACTTCTACTGGCGTCGCAAGTTCGGCGGTGATTCGTCGATAGTCGGTCGCACAATTATTGTGGATGGAACGGAGCGCCTAATCATTGGAGTTATGCCACGGGGCTTTCACTTCCTTGACGAATCGGATATCGCCCTAATCTTACCGCTTCAGCTTAATCGGAACAGAACATATTTGGGGGATTTCAGCTACGAAGCGATTGCGCGCCTCCGGAATGGAGTAACGATCGCGGAAGCAACTTCAGATGTTAATCGCTTGTTGCCGATCGTTCTACGGAGTTTCGCAGTGCCGCCCAATCTAAGCCTGGACTTCCTTCGACACGCTAGATTCGGCCCAAGCTTGAGGCCACTACAGCAGGAAGTTATCGGGAGCTTAGGGAAGCTGTTGTGGTTCCTCACGGGTTCTATTGGGCTGGTACTCCTCATGGCGTGTGCTAATGTTGCCAATCTCTTCCTCGTTCGTACGAACGTTCGCCAACAAGAGCTTGCGATTCGGATAGCATTAGGCGCTACATTTCAACACGTTGCGCGGGACCTATTATTTGAGAGCCTCGTTATCGGTTTATCGGCCGGAGCATTCGGGCTACTATTTGCCTACACGGCAACCCACCTCATAGTGAGTTTGTCGCCAGTAGACCTGCCACGGTTGCGCGATGTTGGCATCGATCGATACGTTTTGCTTTTCAATTTCTGCGTTGCAGCATTGACTAGCGTGTTTTTTGGGTTGATCCCTCTGCTCAGGTACATCAGAAGTCGACCCGGAATGGGCGTTCAGGAAATTGGGCGGGCACCTATTCAGAACCGGCGCCAGCGCCGCCTACAAGACACGTTTGTGGCAGCGCAGGTTGCGATCGCCTTTATCCTCCTTTTTTGCTCAGGACTCATTATGCGGTCATTCATTTCGCTGAGCAAGGTTAACCCCGGATTCGTGCGCCCTGGTGACGTGCAGACGTTCCGCATTGCGGTCCCGAGTTCGGAGGTTCCCAATAACGATCGACTGATGCGAATGGAGCAGCAGATTCGAGACAACCTCGCTGCGCTTCCAAGCGTTTCATCAGTGGGTATATCCAGCGATGTACCAATGGACGGGACCAAACCGATAGACCCTATATTCATAGATGGCCGACAGTACAAGAATGGACAAGTTCCTCCCTTATGTTGGTTTCACTACGTATCACCAGGTTATCTGGCAGCAGCAGGGATTCCCTTGATTGCTGGGAGAAACATCACCTGGGATGATACCTATAAGAGAATCCCGGTTGCCTTGGTGTCTGAAAACCTAGCTCGTGCATATTGGGGTGATCCCCTAAATGCTCTGCGCAGCCGCATTCGCCCTTTTAGCTCAGATGTGTGGTGTCGAATTATTGGTGTTGTGGGCGATGTCCATGGTGATGGCGTGGGCGAAGGTGCTCCTTTAGCCGTTTACTGGCCTCTCTTGAATACAAGGACCGAAACAAGACGTGCCGGTCGGAACCGCAACGTGGCCTTCGTGATACGCAGTCCCCTGTCCGGCTCGGAAGCATTTATGAGCTCGGTTCGGAAAGCAGTCTGGTCCGTGGACGGCAATCTGCCCATTGCAAATTTCCACACTTTGAAGTTCTACTACAAGATGTCCCTCGCGCGCACCTCGTTTGCTCTGGTCATGTTGTCTATCGCCGGTGGGATCGCACTGGTGCTCGGAGTTTTTGGTCTTTATGGTGTTACTGCCTATGCGGTTTCCCAGCGCACGCGAGAAATTGCTATCCGAATGGCCTTAGGCGCAGAACCGACTTATGTAGTCACCATGTTCATTCGCCATGGATTAGCTGTAGCAGTCATTGGAATTGTGGGTGGATTTCTAGGTGCAGTCGCTATAGCGCAATTCATGTCGTCACTTCTCTTCCACATTGGCGTGATGGATCCAGGAACATGTCTTGCAGTGACTATTTGTGTTCTCCTAGTAGCTTTGTTGGCCACCTACTTGCCATCCCGTCGAGCCGCTTATGTGAGTCCTGTCGAAGGACTACGCTTTGAATGAACGGTGATAAACACATCCGATATGATCGGAGCTAACTACTGGCGAGCCAACCGTACTGCCACTCGATCTGTCCAGACGTCGGGGCAGGTTTGTCGGCCTTGCTGTCGAGCAATTGGAGTCGGAGGATCGATTCTCTCGTTTGATACCCACCAGAGGACTAGAGCGTCCAAGGAGTTCTTTACGTGACGAGATCGCATCTGATCATCGCGCTTTCAGGGAAGGCTTGGGGACGTGCCGTGATGGCCTGCACTATTGCTGCTGAATTGTCGGCCACTGGGGATCGGGTGACTTTGTTGATAAATGAATGTTTAGCTCCTCTCACCAACGGTGCGGGGTTTCGATCTGTAACTATAAACGAGAGTTTGGGCCCTCTCCTCGGCCTATATATTGACCATTTAATTGCGACAGAACGACCGACGAGTGTAGTCCTGTCTGACTATTTCGCAAATGCCAATTTCTGTTACGCCGTGGGCGCCAATCCTAGGTGTGTCCTCTTGAAGGACATTGCCACATTTAGCTTGGATCCTTGGCATTTTGAATGGACGGGCACAAAAATCGATATGTTCTGTGGAGAAACCTTTCTGTTGACGCAAGGCAGCTCGGAGGATTGTACCGAACAATTCCAAAGCATTCCTTATAAACTTAGGCCGGTCCCAATCGTGCCGTTGGGAAAAACCAACGGTGCCTTCCGCAATCTGCCACATATTTCGCATATCACCACGGGGTCCGCACGCGAGACACGGCACGCGCTAGGGATAAGCGACGGGGCAAAGGCAGTACTGTTTTGCACTGCCAAATGGCAGCATGCCAAATATGAATCGCGGGCAGGGATGCGGCTCGCGTCGTCCCTGCCGATCTTGGTTGCCGAATATTTGTCGCGGATCGGGCAGGACGTTCATCTGGTACACGTTGGACCCTACGCCTATGACCTCCAAGGCCGGCTAAATGGGCGTTACCACTGGCTACCTCCTCTTTCACTCTCACGCTTTGATTCGATCTTAGCGAGCATGGACCTTTTTATATCCGCGAATATATCGGCGACCACGGTTACCAAGGCTATGGTTTTCGAAGTGCCGACCGTGGTCTTGCATAATTCCATTCTGGCAGAGACTCAAGAACAAGTGGAGTCGGCTTTGGCTCGGCCGTTTTCCGAAAGCCTAAGGCTTTGGCTGAAGGACGCAGTTCCCCTGTTTCCATTCGTCTTATGGCCACTTGGATACCACCGCTTTCTTGCACCGTTGTTGCACAACAATCCTTACGTCGATGCGCTGGAATTCATCGAGTTCCTAGATGAGCAGAGAGTTGAAAGCACGCTGGCAGACCTCTTGTTCGATTCAACTAGGAGAGCCGATCAACTCCATTCTCAAACATGCTACTTAAAACAAATACGCTCCCTCCCTACCGGAGCAGAAATCATTAGGGCCATGATGAGAGGGTAGGACGTGCTCAGAGCTAGAACCACGCCCGGCATACAATTACAAAGCGCGGTTAGACGATTGCTAAGCGTAACCACTTCTCGTGACAAAAAGTGCTCGTACAATGGGCCGTGCATAGGCGGACAAACGCCCTGCTGCAATGAATACGCAGGCAAACATATGAAGTGCTACTATCTAATCACAGAAATCTCGAACCCGATAATTGATCCGTCGCCTTTCAACCACGTTGCGCCGAGACCTCCTCGTAATCTCACGGCTGTGGGTCACCGAAGTGCCATTACGGAGCGAAACCATGTGGTTGCACTGACTGCACCTGTGGCTGCGTGTGCCGCCCAATTACGATCTGACGAAGCGATGCAGTGTGGCATGGGACTGGTTCCGCTTGAAGACTGCGAATTGCGGGCGAAGAGCGGGTGCTTCGAAAGCAAGTTTGTGGCCTGGCGGAAAAGGGCGCGCGGATAAGGAGCTACCACACATGCAAGGGTAAGCATCGGTCGGTTGTGGCCATGCTGGTCCGAAGGGCTGATGATAACAAGGCCGGAGACCGTGGTGTCGTGGCCGTCGTGGATATCTCAGCTGTTACGGCGATGGCAGTCTCAGTCGTGGGCCAGAACCATCCAAAAGCGCATGAGGGGAGCCAAAACGGTTGTCGCGATGCACAGCCGCTCGGCCATTAGTCCAATAGAGTCAATTAGTTGCATAACATTGCAATTATTCTGAACCATCGTCTTGCGAAAGAACCAGTAAGAGCGGCCTTTTTTCGAAAAGTGTGGGACTCAAAATTTGTGCCATGGTGTACGGACTGAGATCGAGTCCCAGCCGTTTGCGACCGATGGCTAGAAGAACATAGACCGAGACGGCGATCCAGATTCGAGTCTTCACTGCATCGCGTGGAAGTTCAGAAAATGCCTTTATGCGTAGATGCTGCTTGATCCACTTGAACGAGAGGTCAACGTGTCAGCGGTATTTGTAAAACTGGGCGACGATCAGCATAGGCAACAGGAAATGGTTGGTCAAGAAGATGAAACTTTTTTCGGCGTCAGCGTCGTGATAACCAATACGGCGCAGTGATGCAGGATAGAACATGGCCGGATAAAAACTCTTGAGACAAATTGTTTGATTGCAGCGCAAGCCCGTAGCTAGCCGAAAGCCGTTTTTGTTGGGTCAAGCCCTAGGGCACAGCGGATTGTAACCATGAGGAGGCTTTCGGTGTCTCCAAGAATAACGAATTTTCCTGACTAGGAGACTCGCCAGTGGTCACGAGATTTGAACGATTGTTCCTTTGCCTTTCGGGTCTCCTCGTATGGTGTGGGATAGAGACGACGTCCGAGACTAAGGAGAGTTTGGAAAGTGGCCATGGGCCGCCTCCTGCGGTTGTGTCGGAAGATGAACCCGTCGAGATAGGCCTGGAGCTGACTGCGGCTAACTCTGTGGTGGGTGCCAGCCAGCCATTGTTGTCCGTTACCGATGGCTCGGTTGGCCAGGGGCGTGACCGATTTGGCGCCCTTACGCAATTCAGACCTCAGGGTCTGGATGCACGGGACATGCCTGAAACCGAGGACTTCCAGGCCTCCAACATTCTTCAGCCCATCAGTATAAACGGTCGCTCATGTTGCCAGGTTCTCCACGAGAAGGTGGTCGATTGTGTTGGCCGTGAAATCGGGGATGACGGCCATGCGAAGGTGCCCCAAGGCACTTCCCCGCCTCTCGACTGCCGCAAGCACGAGCGCCGCCCAACGTCCCTCGAGTTGGCGGCTTCATCGGATACGCGGTTGGGATCCGCCTACGCACCTATCAACGATATCGACATCGCCCCGAAGCGGTTCGCGAGCGAGATTGACCATCTTTCGCCGAAGCTTATGGAGCATCATCCGGGCAGTTTCGTAATCCTGGAGGCCAAACTGCCGCTGGAGGAGCAACGCCGACACACCTCGTTTGTCAGTGGTCATCGGGCAAGCTGGCCAGAAGCACGGGATCAACGGCGTCTTCGTATTATGAAGGACAGTCCCCGACGGTCAGCGAGACTTGATGACCTCTGGCCCCGCATTCCCAGCGGTTTCCTTCAACCAAAGAGTAACGGCGTTGGTGCGCATAGTGAGGGCGAACGAACCCCTCCGGCCAGCGGCACCAAGCCAGGTATTCCCGACAGGACTCTTCGCTGGCATGTTCAACCTGAAACTGGCAGAGCGTCGGAGGAAAGGGCGGACGTGACACCTCCACATGTTATGCCTGACAAGCACCTAGAACAACCGGATAAGGGCAAGCCAACTAGAGCTTTACGTGACGCCGTCGCACAGATAGCCGGAGGTTCCAATCAGACCTATGAAGGGCGGTAGAATCCGAAGGCGAAGCATTGCGAAATTTCGAACCGGAATATTCAGCATTTCCTCTTAAACTCTAAATGACGGCTAGACATGAACGCAGCGGCACAAACGATTAGGTCAGCGAAGCATGCACGGAAGAAAAGCAGCGCGTCCGAATTGCGCCACCTTCTACCTTATTTAGGACCTTATAAGAGCGCGACCGCTTTTGGTCTATTGATGCTGCTCATAATGGGCTTGATCGGAGCATTTCCTCCGTTGATTATCGGGGCGATCATTGACTGCCTGAAGCGCTTGCCTAGGCCGTTGCCGAATGTAACGGATGCAGTACACCATGGAGGCGGAAGTTCCTGGCACACGCTGCTGCAACCCGTTCTGCATTTCTATCAGCCGGGCAGCGCTCACACGCTCGGAATTCTCTGCTTGATGCTCGTGGTCGCCGTGTTTGTCAAGGGCATTTTCTCATTTTCATCGCGTTGGACACTGATGAGGATTTCGCGTGATATCGAATACGACTTGCGAAACGACTTGCTGGCGCGGCTGGTAAAGCTCGAGCCGGAGTTCTACGTTCGGAATCGCACTGGAGACTTGATGTCGCGCTGCACGAACGACCTGAGCGCGGTGCGTATGGTCACCGGGCCGGGCATCATGTACAGCGCGAACACGATTGTGGGAATGGCGGTGGCCATCGCCGTCATGACCAAAATCTCACCGCTGCTGACGCTCGCAGTCCTGATTCCCGTGCCGTTTGTTTTTGTCATTGTCAGGTACTTTGGAAGGGTCATCCACGACTTGCAGGCAAAAACTCAGGCGATGCTGGCGACGCTTTCGGCCAAAGTGCAGGAGAATCTGGCGGGAATCCGTGTGGTGCGGGCTTATGGACAAGAAGAAGCGGAAAAGAAATCGTTTGATGAAGCGAACAAGCAATACGTAGGACAGAACATACGAATGATCCGTGCGTGGAGCGTGTTTATCCCGGTGCTGCAACTGATTATTGGCTTCTCGATGTTATTCGTGCTATGGGTTGGGGGCCGCATGGTGGTTGGAAAGGCCATGTCACTGGGCGCGCTGGTGGCGTTTTACACATTTGTAGGCCAGCTCGTTTTTCCAATGATTGGGCTCGGGTTCGGGACGAATATCTTTCAGCGCGGAGCGGCATCGATGGGGCGATTGAACTACATTCTGGATGTGGAGTCTGGAATCAGCGATGTGGAAACCCAAGAAAAGCCCGATGAACCAGTTCGAGGGGAAATCGAGTTTCGCAATCTGACGTTCACCTATCCGACCACACGCAGCGGGAGGGGAACGCAGCCGGCCGCTGGCACTAAGACGAATGAGCCGGTGCTGCGGGATATCAATTTGCGGATACCAGCGGGTTCGAGGGTGGCGATTGTGGGACCGACCGGCAGCGGAAAAACAACAATGGCGGCGTTGATTCCGCGGCTTTGGGAAGCGCTGCCGGAAACGCTCTTCATTGATGGCAAATCAGTTCGCGATTGGCCCCTCGCCGTACTGCGCCGAGCCATAGGTTTCGTGCCGCAAGACCCATTTCTGTTCAGCGAAACGATTCGCGAAAATATCTCGTTTGGCCTTGAAGAGGCGACGCCAGAAGCCGTGGAAAATGCATCGCGCGTAGCAAATATCGCTAGCGAGATATCGGATTTTCCAGGTCGTTATGAAACATTTGTCGGGGAGCGCGGAGTCACCATGTCTGGAGGCCAAAAACAGCGAACCACTCTAGCGCGCGCGCTGATTCGCAACCCACAGATCCTGATCCTGGATGACGCATTTTCGAGCCTGGATACGGACACGGAAGAAAGAATACTGCAGGGACTTGAAGATGTCTTTCAGGGACGGACGACGATCCTGATCTCACACCGGTGCTCGACCGTTCACGATGCCGACCAGATTGTGGTGCTTCGCGCGGGGGAAATTATCGAAAAGGGGACGCATGAAGAGCTGATCGGGCTGGGCGGATATTACGCAGAGTTGTACCAGAAGCAGTTACTCGAAGAAGAGTTGTCAAGAGAATGAGCGGGCATCACGAAGAGGAAAAACTCGGGCGCATTTACGACACGCGACTGATGCGGCGGCTGCTGGCGTATCTCAAGCCTTACAAATGGCGCGTTGTCCTTGCGATAGCGCTGACACTTGTGGTCACACCTTTGCGATTGGTCAGACCACAGCTCTTCCAAGAGATGATCGATCATTACCTCACGCCGGTGCTGACTAACAAGATACCGGCCGCCGCAGCATTCAATGGAATCACATCGATAGCACTGGTATTCCTGGCGACGCTGATCCTGAGTTTCACTTTCCAGTGCGGGCAAGTCCGCATTATGCAGTCGGTCGGCCAGCACACGATGTACGAACTGCGCAAGCAGATCTTCGGCCATTTGCAACGGCTGCCGATGAGCTTTTTTGACTGGACGCCTGTGGGGCGGCTGGTAACGCGAGCGACCACGGATGTAGACGCCCTGAATGATCTGTTCGCCGCGGGCGTAGTAGCAATGGTAAACGATTTCTTCTTTCTGGTAGCTGCCATTGTGTGGATGTTGAGCTTGAACTGGAAGCTAGCATTGGCAGCGTTTGCAGTGTTGCCGCTGGTGTTTACTGTGACCTGGCTTATCCGGAACAACGTGCGCGAAGCGAACCGGCAAATTCGCGTCGGAGTTGCGAGAATTAATGGCTTCCTGCAGGAGCACATTACCGGAATGATTGTCATTCAGCTTTTCAATCGCGAGCGGAAGGCGGAAGAACAGTTCAAAGGGCTGAACTGGGCCTACAATCTTGCATACAAGAAGGCGATTCTGGCATTTGCGCTTTTCTATCCGTCGATAGACTTACTGTCGGCTTCTGCGTACGCCATGATCTTCTGGTTCGGCGGCCTGCATGTCTTGGTTGGTGCGGTGACCATCGGCCAAGTAGTGAAATTCTACATGTATTCGCAGCAGTTCTTCATACCGATTCAGGACTTGAGCGAGAAATTCAATATTCTACAATCGGCCATGGCGGCCTCGGAGCGGATTTTCAAATTGCTCGATGAGCCCTTGAGCGTACAGTCCGCCGTGAATGCGGTGAAACTCGAGGCGCCCCAAGGCGAGATTGAATTTCGCAACGTGTGGTTCTCCTATGGCGGCGGAAAAAATCCCCAAGCAGAAGATTGGGTGTTGCGTGACGTGTCTTTTCGCGTGGCGCCGGGGCAAAACGTCGCAATCGTCGGCCATACCGGAGCGGGAAAGACGACAATCATTCAGCTTCTGCTGCGATTTTACGATATTCAGCACGGAGAAATTCTGCTCGACGGAGTCAACATCCGCGAATTCGACTTACAGCATTTGCGGCGCCTTTTCGGAATCGTGCTTCAAGATCCATTCCTGTTTAGTGGAACAATTGAATCGAATGTGCATCTGGGCACCGACTCGATCCGCCGCGAAGATATCGCTAAGACTTTGCGCGAAGTCGGATTGGGCAGCTTCGTGGAGTCGCTGCCGCACGGGATAGCAACCGAGGTTACTGATCGCGGAACCACGCTTTCAGTCGGGCAGCGACAACTGATCAGCTTCGCCCGGGCGCTGGCGCATAACCCCCGTTTTCTTATTCTCGATGAGGCCACCTCGAGCGTCGATACGCAGACTGAATCGTTGATTCGCGAAGTGGTTGATCGCCTACTCTTGGGGCGCACATCGCTGGTGATCGCGCACCGGCTAAGTACGGTTCAACATGCGGATCGCATTCTAGTGCTTCACAGGAGTCGGCTTCGCGAAGAAGGCACCCACCAGGAATTGCTCGCACGGCGAGGAATTTACTACCGTCTATATCAGCTCCAGGACAAAGACCAGCAGCTTCGACGCGCCGCTCCGATGGAAGAAACTGCGGGAACATCTCTGCGTGCGAATGATTAAAACGGGGCGCCCAGAAAAGTGCCAAGGCGACACCTAGCCCCCCGGAAATAGGCTTTCTCTTCAGCAAAGTTTCGAATGCGATCTCATTTTATTCCCGAATAGAAGCGTGAGTGGTTCCCTCGCGTCCTTCACCTAGGCGTAGGCCTTAGCCTAACGAAACCCAAAATTCCGGCAACGTAGCCCCGAAGGTCGGGATCACCAATTCTACCGTCAGGCACCCTGTCATGTTCAAAATAGATGTCCTATACGGATTTATGTGTTTCCATTTGTGAGGTATATGTAAGGGTGCATGGCTTGAACTGAGGGATGTTGGTAGTGTCAGTCTGTTTCCAAACAGTGTTAGGAGGGACGGACTGATACTTACTGGCAAGACACAGGAGATCCCCCCTCGATGGCGCGAGTGCGACGGCGCTTTGAGCGCTGGTGCAAGACGCGCAGGTTCTTCTACCATCCCCGACACGCGGTGGGCCTTGGCCGTGGGCATGGTGCGGGAGCACGGCGTCAACCAAACCGCTCAATTCCTCCGGCTGAACTATACGGCGATGAAGGAACACGTTGAGGCACCGCGCGGCTCGGGGAGACGATCGAAGCGGCCCTCGGCGGCGACGTTTGTCGAGCTGGCGCCGACGGGGGGCCTTTCTCCCTGTACCATCGAACTGGAAAACGCGCAGGCCGTCAAGATGAAGATTCATCTGGGTAAATATCCTCCGGCAGAGCCGAAGGCCTTAGTTTGTGAGCCGCTCAAATCGGCTATTCGGGGTCGCTAGCGCGACCCCGTCGATCTGGGGCCACCCGACAGTGGCCGTTCCCCAAACTCCCATTTGATCCAGTCGCTTGTCCTCTTCCTCTTGCCTGAGAATGTATTCCAGAATCACTTCTTCATCTCTGCCCACTGTGGACACAAAGAATCCTCGTGCCCAAAAGTGCTGCCCCGCAAGATTGCGCTTTCTCTCTCCATAGGTTCGGGCCAGATGGATGGCACTCTTGCCCTTGATATACCCAATCACCTGCAACACCGCGTACTTGTGCGGAATCGCGATCATCATGTACACGCGGTCGGACATCAGATGCCCCTCTTCGACCCGGCTCTCCTTCTGTGCTGGTCTACGAAGGCCGGTGATCTTGGCTGCCGCAAGAGCGCTTATCGAGAAGGCGGTTTCACTGGTGGGGTGGAGGGTCTGAGCGCCCGCAAAGTGACCAGGAGTTTGGAGGTGCATCAGCTTCAGGTATTACTGGCAGCCCGTAATCCCGCGGCCACACAGGCGGCGCCAGCCTAGCGGCCGGTGATTGGGGCGGCCTGAAAAAATTGCGCTGGGGCCTTACGTTCTTGGCACGTTTTGGCTGCGCTCGGGAGCATGGAAACGATCTTCCGCTACCGCAGCCAGGAGATCACCACCCCGCAAGTGGAGTTTATCCGCCAATTGATCGCCGAGCATCCGGGTGCCACCCGGCGGCGGCTTTCGCTGCTGCCGTGCGAGGCGTGGGGGTGGAAGCAGGCCAACGGGGCGCCGCGCGATATGGTCTGCCGGGGCCTGCTGCTTGGGCTTCAAAAACACGGTGTATACGGGAGGACGTCCGGCGGTCTAGTTGGCATGGCCGTCGGCACCCGGCACCTGGGAGCCCGCGACCGCTTTATTGGCTGGTTCATGGACGCGAGATCCCGCTGCGGCGCGTCGCGACACCCAATTCGGACCAGCAGAGATTGCTCCCCCGCTCGGGATCGCGCCCCCGGCGCATTTCACGCTGAACGTTAAATGTAATACAGGTCCGGCTATAGCTTGAATTGATTCTATGGCATTTAGCGCTATGAACCGCCTTCGTGACGAGCTTGGGCTAGAGCCTTTCCATAACTAATGTAGTTTGATCAGGAAATGGTTCTGTAGCAAAGTGTGCTCATGCGACCTAAACCGATTTCGATCCGCAAGCGCATTTTGGAACTCTACGATCGCGGAAAGAGTACGCGAGAGATCGCGCAGTTTTGGGGGTTCTGCGTGGCGGCTGTGCGAGGCGTGCTCCAGCAGTATCAGGAGCGGCGTACGCTGGAACCCCAGACGCACAGTGCGGTCGCAAGACGCTGCTCAGCGAAGAAAGGAAGCAACGGCTACAGCAACTTCTCTCCGCGCACCCGACGCCCCGCTGGCCGAGTTGGGCGCGCGCCTGGCCCCCCTTCCCGACTTCCACGGTCGATCTCTGGCTGCGGCAGTTCGGTTGGAAGTTTAAAAAAAACTCTGACCGCCGCACGAAGGGCGCACTGGCATGAGGACTTGTCGGTCGAGCCCACGGCCTGTCTGGTGTTTGGACGGATGCCGAGCCAACACCAAGATCACGCGCCTGCGGGGCCGCGCCCTGGGCGGGCAAAGACTGCGGGCGCGGGTCCCGCACGGACGGTATCAGACCAGCACGCTGATCGTCGGCATCCGCTTGTAGGGTCCCTGCGCTCCTTGGCTTTTTGAAGGCCCGATGGACGGCGAGATGTTTTTGGCTTGGGTGACGCAGGGGTTCGCACCCGCCCTGCGCCCCGGGGATGTCGTGATCTTGGACAATCTGGCCGCCCACCAAATCCGGGGAGTCCGTGAAGCCATCGAAGTTGCCGGCGCCAGGCTGATGCGCCTGCCGCCGTATTCGCCGGACTTCAACCCCATCGAACCGATGTGGAGCAAGATCAAACGAATCCTGCTCAGCCAGGCTCCCCGCACTAACGAGCAGTTGCTCCTGGCGGCCAAGACCGTCTTTAACTCGATTTCCGCCGCCGATTGCATAAACATTGTCGACAGAAAGGTTGACAACCCTGATCGCCAGACCCCTTCTCCTGCTACTAGGGGCAACCTAGTGCCGTGCGTCTAACGCTTCTTTACAATGCTTGATCTTATTCATGATCTTGGAAGCTGTTGCCGTCCAAATGAAGGGGCGGGGATTACGGTTATTCTCGCGAACGTATTCCGATATCGCGCGGTTGAGATCGTTGATGCTGTGAAAGGTTCCGCGCCGGATGCTCTTGCGGGTGATCTTGGCAAACCATCGCTCCACCAAGTTCAGCCACGAAGCGCTGGTGGGAGTAAAGTGCAGGTGGTAACGCGGATGCGTGGTGAACCACGCCTGCACTTTCGGGTGGGTATGCGTACCGTAGTTGTCGAGGATCAGATGGATGTCCCGCCGGCGCGGCGTGGCTCGCTCGATCCGCTCCAGAAACGCTAGGAACTCAATGTGGCACTGCCGGGGCAGACAGCTCCCGATCACCATTCCTTCCAACACGTTGAGCGCGGCAAACAATGCTGTGGTATCGTGTCGGATGTAATCGTGGGTTTGCCGGGCGGCTATCCCCAGGTGCAACGGCAACACGGTCTGAGTTCGGCCCAAGGCCTGGATCTGGCCTTTTTCATCCACAGACAGAAGCAAAGCCTTGTCCGGCGGGTTCAGATACAACCCCACGACATCCCGCAACTTGCGCACGAAAGCGGGGTCCCTGCTCAACTTGGAAGTTTCGGTTCGATGCGGCTGCAGGCCGTGCGTCCGCCAGATGCGCCGCACCGTGGCCTCGCTCACCCCTTGCGCGCGCGCCAGAGTGCGGGTACTCCAGTCCGTGGCATCTCGAGGGCTCGTGTGCAGCGTGGCGTTCACGATGGCCTCCACCTGCCGAGCCCCGATGCGCTTTCGACGCCCCGGCCGGGGGGCATCCCGCAGCAACCCTGCGACGCCCGCCTGCACGTAGCGCTGACGCCACAGCAAAATCGTTGGGCGCGTGACGCCCAACTGTTTCGCAAGGCGATGGTTAGAAATCCCTTCGGCCGCTCCCAGAATGATCCGTGCCCGGAGGGCCACTTTCTGTGAAATGTTGCGACCGCGCACTAGGGCTTCGAGAAGGGGTTGATCCCCGGAAGCCAAAGGCAAACGTCGAGCCGAGATCCACATAATGAGGCGAGCATAGCATAACCTTTGCATATTGTATAGTTATTTAGGACGCGAGACACTAGCCGGGACTTTCACCCACTGTGAATCAGTGCGTATTCACGGCGCACACGATTCAGTGATGATATAGATCATCTAAGGAGATGATCGAAATCAATGTAATCAATTGAAGCTTCGCTATACCCTAGTTAAGGTGTTTACTCCGAAAGGGGCCTCACGACGTATGGGACAAACAGATACAGAAAATGTGCTGGAGAAACTAACATACGATTACTATCACGACTATCTCCTTAAGGGAAAGCCCCGAAATGAGGCAATAAATCTAATCGCGCGCTGCAATGTTGTTGCAGCCGATCGTGATAACGATGAAATCCGGTTCGAAGCCCTAATGATGGTGCTCCAGTTAGCCGAAGATATGCCCTCCGAAGATTCCATGCGTATTTGGTGCCATGCCACTGACCGGCTCATCGCAGGGTACATCAACTCGCCGAATATTTGCCGAGTGTTTGAGGATTACAGCATCCTTTCGCCGGGGCTTCGCCTTAAAGCCGACCAATACATGGAACATGTAATCGAGAACACCGAGAGTGCTGCCGCAGTTGCAGGCTGTCACTATGCAAAGCTGTCGGAGTTTCTTGTAAGAGAGCAATATGGTGGAGGCCTTACGAGTGAGGAGCGCATCTCTACGATCGAAAAATTGTGCGCACTGCGCGAATCCTATGGCCGAGAACTAAACCCCAATCCCAGGCTCCATTTTGGGCTCACTTTTGCGGAGGTCGCCGAGTCCGATATCTTTGAGCTTGAGAACCTTCGTGTCGGAGCGATCGCACCTGATATCGATGGCGAAGACGCCGAAGGAGTTCGCTTTCGACTATCCGACTACACCGGGAACGTAGTTTTGCTGAAGTTCTGGGGTGATTGGTGAGGCCCGTGTAGGGGCATGTACCCGTACGAACGGTCGTTCGTAACCAAGCATAGAGACGAGCCATTTGTCATGATCGGCGTTAACAGCGACCCGAGTGAGCGCTTAGATACGACAATTAAGGGTGAGCACATCAACTGGCGCAATTTCCGTGATGGCGCACCGAGCGGTTCTATAGCCACTCGCTGGAACGTTTCTGCGTGGCCAACAATTTATCTTCTCGATTGGGATAGGAGAATCCGGCTCAAAAATGTGCGCGGCGAAGCTCTCAGCCAGTTGATCACACTCCTTTTAGCTGAGAAGAGGGGGGACGGAAGGTTTCGCGGTAACACGTCAACCCTCTATTTTAATGCGCACCCCATGTGGAGTGGAACTCCCCGTAGCAAGGTCCAAATTCGAAGAAACAGACGTGTCGCTGGCCACCAGAGTTGGTCGTATTGTTATATAGGTGAGCTAGATGATGAGGAGTACGCTCACACCGCGCAAAGACACCGCGAGGTTCTAGACCGCGGCCGAGAGCTCCAAGAACACACCCAAAATGATCAATCGTCAGGTTTCGGCAGGCATGCTTGAATTCTGCAGTTTTACGCGCCGGGCCCGCCTCTTAGTCGAGATATTTGATTTCTTTTATCGCCGCCATTTCGATGAGATCATGCTCCGCAACCAGCAGGCGATAACAGTCGACCGGGTGGGCCGCGGACTTCTTGGGCGCTACCTTTCCATCACCCGCCGTTGCTAGCCCCCACGTTCTGAACTTGCCTCATCAGAGAAAGGAGAAATGGAAGATGTCCTCAGATTGTCTAGTTTCACGGGTTGCGTCGCACGACTCCTCTTCCGCTGAGTTTATCGGGGTCATCCCTGCCGCCGGCATTGCGAGTCGGCTCAAGCCGTGCCGTTACGTCAAAGAGTTGCTGCCCGTTAGCTACATTGTTGAAGGTGACCCGGGCAGCACGATGCCAGTTCCAGTTGTGGAGTTGTCTTTGCGCGCTTTGCGGGCCGCCTCCGTTAAGCGCTGTATCATTGCAATCTCCGACCGTAAGCCTGAATTGATGCGTTATCTGGGTGATGGTTCCGATTTTGGACTCGAATTCGCATATGTTGAACAATCTAGGCCTACCGGGCTCGCAGCAGCGGTCAATCTCGCTTATAACTGGACGCATGGATCCTACTGTTGCTTGGTCCTCCCCGATACGATTGTTTACCCTAGCACAGCTATGTGCCAGCTTGTCGAATCTATGCGGACAGATCCCTGTAATCTCGCACTGGCTGTTTTTCCCACGGATACCCCCGAACAGCTCGGGCCAGTCCGTTTCGATTCGCTTGGTCGTGTTGCCGAGGTCTTGGATAAGCCGCGCTCCACCGATTTGTACAACACCTGGGCGATGGCCGTATGGTCGCCAGAGTTTTCGGATTTGCTTTACCACCAACTCGAGGAGTCAACAAACTTGGCGCTCGGAGAGGTCTTCGATCTCGCTGTGAGCAAAGGCCTAAACGTTAGAGCACTCTGGTTTCCGCAAGGCTCATTTGTCGACGTGGGTACAGGCGCGGGAATTACAGCAATGCTGGAGTTCTCAAAGACGGCGAAACCTGTGAACACACCATGCGCTAGTGTTGTGTCTTCAAAATAGCTTTACAGCTATTGACCTTCCGCAGGATCTGGTCAGCGGTCGCGGCCCGCATGAATGGCGAGCGTATGGATTTGCGTCATAATTTATCAGGAGTATTTACTTTACGCCACCGACCACAAGCTGTAGCGTTATGGGCCGTGGTAGAGGATTATCCGCATAGCTTGATCGAGTTGGAGCAACGATTTGGCGACGAACAAGCCTGCGACAGTACATTGCGAGGCTCCGCTGGCCCGGCGGATGGGTCGGTCAGTGATGTCGGGAAACCGAGGTATGGGGCATTCGCCAAAATCGTGTGCACTACGGCGGATGCCGATACGAAATACCGGTCACAGCGGGCACCGTCTTCCAGGACAGCCACCTCCTGTTGACTATGCGGTTCCGGGCGATGTGCCTCGTGGCCAGCCGAAAGAACGGCCTCGGAGCAGTTGGATTGCGGCGGGCGCTGGGTTCGGGCAGCTACAAAACCACTTGCCGATCTTGTATAAATTGCCCCGGGCTATGGTTCGTCTTTACCGGGATCGACTGGCTGGGATTGAGGGGGACGAAACGTACTGGAGTGGTGAGGAACCAGAGGTCATCGGGCGGGCAAGGGAAGAAAAGGCGTTGATTGTCCTCGCTGCCCAGGAGGACGGTACGAGTGCTGAGCGCATCCGTCTGGGCCGTATCCCGGACCTGACCCGTGCGCACCTCCACGGATTTATTGCACGGGTCGTCGAGCCGGGAAGTACCGTTCGAATAGACGGTCTGATGCTTACATAGGGCTGAGCGGCCACGTCCACAAGTGGGGAGGTCAGCGTCACCAATCAGGAGTAGCTGCTGCCTCGCGCACAGCGAGTCACTTCGCTCCTGAAGCGGTGGCTATTAGGAACCTCCCAGGATACGGGGGGCGAGGATTACTTAGACGCTTACCTCAACGAACTCACCCTTCGGTTTAACCGGCGGACAATCGGCGTCTTGGGGCAAGCCGCTCTACCGTCTCGTCCAGTATGCCGTTGAGGTCGATCCGGTTCCATTCGTGGGCCTGATCAATATACAAGCTTTGGGTTTGGTGGCGTCAAGTACATACCCCTGGAGTTGTTTGCCGTTACTAAGGAAGAACATTGCCCGAACTTCACATCCCCGTTGAAACCGAAACCCTTGCGAATGGGCTTCGCGTTGTTGTCTCGCCGAATTATTCCGCGCCCATCGCCACCATCGGTGTGTACTATCAAATCGGTTTTAGGCTCGAGCCTCGCGGGCGTAGTGGCTTCGCCCATCTGTTTGAGCACATGATGTTTCAAGGTTCCGAGCACGCCGCTAAAATGGAGCATATTCGTTTGATCAATTCTTCCGGCGGCGTCGCGAATGGCTCCACGCGCTACGACTTCACCAATTACTACGAAGTAGTTCCCTCCAACGCTCTCGATCGCGTCCTCTGGCTCGAAGCCGACCGCATGCGTGCCCTAAAGGTTAACGAAGAAAATCTGCACAATCAGCGCGACGTGGTGAAAGAGGAAGTCCGCGTTAATGTTTTGAATCGGCCCTACGGCGGTTTCCCATGGCTCGATCTGCCGCCTGTTGCATTTCGCAAATGGCCTAACGCGCACAACTTTTACGGAGATTTTGCCGATCTCGACGCTGCTTCGCTTGACGATGTGCGCGCCTTTTTTTATACATACTACGCCCCGAACAACGCCGTGCTTTTAATGGTCGGCGACGTCGATCCGAAAAAAGCTTTCAGGCTCGCCCGTCGTTATTTCGACGACATTCCGCGCCAGCCCTTACCTGCTGTGGCCGATGTCGCCGAACCGCCGCAGCCCGAGGAGCGCCGCGGTCGCGTTGAGGAAACATTCGCGAAGATCCCTGCCTTGGCCCTAGGCTATCACGCGCCGGAACGCCGCGGTCCGGGCTGGCACGTGGCATCCATACTTGACCGCTTCCTACATGGAGGGCGTGCCGGCCGCATTTACCGGCACCTGGTCCTCGAAAAGCAAATCGCCTTGGATGCCAGTGGCGGTTTTAACGGTTCCTCTGGCAGTATCATCGACTACAATGGTCCAACCCTTCTGGTTACCACCATTTTTCACAAGCCGGAATATTCCGCTGAAGCAACCATCGCCGCATTCGACGACGTGATTCGTGATGTGTGCGAGCATCGCGTCAGCGAAGACGAGCTCCAGCAGGTGAAAGTAAAACTGCGGGCCGATTTTTATTCCATGCTCGAATCAGCTCACGGAGGTTTGCCGCGCGTCGGCCTGATGCATACGCTCGCGTGTTTCACTTTGTTCGATGATGGCCCGCACCACATCAACACGGCTGTGGACAGCCTCTGTGCGGTCACGCCCGCTGAAGTGCAATCCGTCGCCCAACAAATGCTCATGCGCGAAAATCGCGCCATCCTGATTCGCCAGCCCGCACCTGTGCAGCAAAACCAGGACCACTGCCTGCGGGAGGTCGTGCAATGACCGGTCACGCGCCTACTGCAGTTCCGGTTGCGCCGCCAGCCCTCGGTCCCGAGCGAGCTGTGGAATGGCCGGTGCGCACTTTGCGCACGCTGGCAAACGGCATGCAAGTCGTTCTCGCAGAGCACCGTACTGTTCCCAAGATTGGCATCGAACTGTTTTTTTGTTCAGGCAACGGCCTGGTGGCACGCCGTTCTTTGGGTATCTCTGAACTCTGTTCGCGCGTGATTCGGACGGGAACCGCCGCGCGCACCAGCCGCCAAATTGAAGAGGACTTACGGCGCATGGGCGCAAGCCTCAGCACAATGTCTAACCCTGATTACAGCGCCATTGCTGTTTCCGGTCTCTCTGAATTCGCTGAAGGCATTCTCGCGATGATTGCAGACCTCGCGCAGAATGCCTCGTTTCTTCCGAATGAATTCGAGCGCGAGCGCCGCCAGCGTCTGGAAGAATTGAAAATCGAAAGGACCACGCCCGGCTTTCTCTCCAACGAATGCTTCCGTCGTGTCATCTTCGGGGATCATCCCTACGCCATCATCGCGCCGAGCGAAAGCCAGCTCAAATCTTACAGTGTTCAAAATCTCAAATCGTTTTATCGAGAAAACTATATTCCTTCGAACGCGCTGCTCATTGCAGTAGGCGATTTTTCCAGCGCGGAAATGTTGGGCTTGATTGAGAAAACCTTTGGGAGCTGGAAATCTGCCGCAGCACCGCTTTTCGCGGCGGATATTAAATCATCCGGCCACGGCCGCACCGTTGATCTAGTTCAATTTCCCGGAGTGCAAACGGAGATTCTCGTTGGCAACCTTGCGCTCAATCGCCAAAGCCCGGATTGGCACTGCGCCCTCCTCGCGAATGCCATTTTGGGCGGCTCGTTCAACTCGCGTCTCGTCGCCAACATTCGCGAGCAGAAAGGCTACACCTACAGTCCTCGGAGCATTTTCCATCCGCTTCGCCATGCCGGATACTTCAGCGTCCATGCCGCGGTCCGGCACGAAGTTGTCGCCGCAACACTCACTGAGATATTCTACGAACTCGACCTCATGCGCGCCCTCCCAGTCAGTGACGCGGAGTTGAGGGGCGCCATGAATTTTTTGTGCGGCGCATTTTCACTTGGTGTAGCCACACAGGATGGGCTGCTCGGCCAGCTTTCCACGGTATACCTGGACCGTTTGCCGGAAAATTATCTGGAGACATTCCGAGATAAAATTTGCGCGCTCACCGCGGAAGGCGTGCTTGCCGCTGCGCGGCGCCACTTCCATTCGTCTGATGCGCGCATTGTACTTGTCGGCGACCGTGCCCAGATTGAGCCGCAAGCTACCCTGTTCGGGGAGGTCCGCTTCCATGACAACAACCGGGCCTAAGTTGTGTAGTGCATTTCGGCAACTATTTCCGAGAAGGGCGCACACTCCAGCTGCTCTCTGCTGTGCCTCTCTATTGCTGCTTCTTCCGCTTGGCGATCCGGACGAGGCAGCGCACATCCAGCGGACGAGCAGCGAGTTGGGCCAGCCAGTATTTCTGATATGTTTCTCATCCTTTGGCCGTTCCAACGCCTCCAAATGGAGGATAACTCCTAGGCAGTCTGATCCTCTGTCCTTAAGGCCGAGATACCGGGAGATCGGTATGCGCATGAGCTTTGGGGCAACCTCGCAGATGGTGGTGTGGGCGTTTTTTAAGGTACTGTGTGGCGGTGGCTAGTGGGGAATGATGGGGAAGCATCGACGCAGTCTGGATGACTCGGCTCCTCGGATCGGAGCCATTCCATACCCGGTTCGTCGATCCCTTCACGCACCTCATCACCATTATGACCAGTGCGTCTGTTTTGATCGTGGCGGACTTGCTCACTGCTGCGAAGGCACGCTCGATTTCACCGGCAACTGCTAAAACATGAATAGCTGTCGCTTGAAACTCGCTCTCGGTCTCTTTCACTTCAACGTGCAGTACGTCGCGGGACACATTCAGTGCTACCACCGCTACTGTACACAGGCTGTCGTGCCGTTCCTCGAAACGATCGCCACCAACAAGCAATATCGCGTTTCGTTTGAAATGGCTGGAAGTGGCCTTGAATTTTTAGCTCGTCATTATCCGGCGGCAATTGACCTGTTGCGCCATTTGATCCATCGTGGCCAGATTGAGCTTATCTCATCACTCTACGCTCCTGCCGCTTGGGTTGCATTTCCCAAGCGCGACCTCGTGCGTTCAATTGACCTGAATCGGGCCTGTCTGGACCGCCTCGGACTAGAATCTGCCGACATCTTCTTTGCGCAGGAGGCATTCTTCGGGCCGGGGCTCCAAGGGGTGATGCCTTGGTTCAAGGTTGCCATCTGTAAGGACGATTACCTTAGATACTTCTCTACTAGCGAAAGCCTTCGACCCGTTTACCGCCTTGGTAATTTATGCGTTGTGGTGGGTAGCAACCACTTGCTAAACGAATTGCGGAAGCTCCTGGACGAAAACGGTATCGGCGGAATTGCTTGCTCCCCGTTTTATCGCGCCCGACTTAAAATCAGCGAAGGCTCCCTGAACGTAACGTCACCGGAACTCATCACCGGCGCCTCTGGCCCAACTGAATGGCGTTGGTACCATATGGGTAGTGGTCACCTTTTTACGACCTGGGCGACCCCAGCAGATTGGGAAGGGTTCTTTGCGGATCCAGACTGGATGCGCCTCAACACAGGAATCTTCGACGCTCTTATTACGCAAGGGTATCAGTTCGGAACGATTACCGAGTTTGTGAGAGCCACAGAGAATCAACATCGAGAACCGCTGCCGAACGTAATCGAAGGAAGCTGGAATTCTGAGCACAGCAAAGGCCTGTACGCCTGGATGGGGATGCAAGAACATTCCTGGGAAAATGACGCAGGGGTACTTGGTCTTGCTTGGCGAAGCAGACACGAGGTCAGGAAATGCGAAATCGGCCTTGAACGATGTAGGGACCGCGATTCGGCAGCGTCGCTAGCCCGGAAGCTGGACACCATATGGAAGTTTCAACTAATGGCGGAATCCAGCGATTCGCTGGGCTGGCAGCCTCTACCAAACGAGGTCGGCTACGGCGAAGCCCAGGCCGACAAGACGCTGGAACTTTGTGCAAAGTTTCTACCTCAGGCTGGCTTGAACGGGCTCGGAAGCCAACTCGGGACGTCAGAGTTGGGCGGGGTGGCAGTGACTTGGCAGCGCTGTTCGGGACGCCCGCCGGTGACGACCCGCTTGGTGGGCGGGGATGGTGAGATCAACTGGCTCGACTCAGACGAGCGAATTCATGTTTGTGACGTTCAATTCCGCGCGGGCGCGCCGGAATCTGGCGTGGAGTTCGCGCGGACTTCCACACTCCTGGCTTATTGCCCTAGCGGGCTGGAGCAGGAGCCGATCACTATCGATTTGTCAGCATTTAGACCTACTGAGCTATACCTGCCCCTAGCGAATGGGCTTGTCAGCCTGGCGGGCGACCTCCACCTCATCCGGGTGAACAGATTCGGACAAGTGGCCGCCCGCATCTCGCGAAACAACGAGTGGGTGGCGTTTTGCATTCGTGGCCCTGCGGAGGGTAAGTACTATCGGTGGCGGTTTGTCGTTGTAAGATCCGCACTGGAAGAGGCTGTCAAAATTGCGAACGCCGTCAACAACGTCTGATATGTAGTTGCCCTCGGAGTATATCCCAAGATTAGTTAAAATGTGAGCAAGAGAGTAGCGGGTTTCGGGATCTGATCCGAACGGGCTCCGAGTCGAAGGCTAACCTTCTGAGAAAGATGCCAACTTGGCCCCCAGCGTTTACATTTATCATGTAGCGCACCGAGCGCTAAAAAAGAAGCCCTTGTTTACGTTTTGAATTACTCTTACGAGTGATCGCTGGCCCGGAAGTCGTTTTACGTTGGTCATGGTGTCCCTCGCTGGTGAAGTCATGGGATTTCGAGGACTCACAAGATGAATTTCCATTACCTTGTTGAGAAGGTCGCGAACCAGAAGATAGAATCGCGGCCATTCAAGCATATTGAAATAGTTGATTTCTTTAACCAGGAGCATTTTCGTGAAATCACGAGTTGTTCTGAAGTTGATCTGCCTCCAGCGAAAGATGACGAAGATTTGATCTTTCAGTTAGGGGCGCTTGGCTACGAATGCATCCCGTTTCCCGGTACAACTCAGAACATCGCTGAGTATTTATCATGGCACAGTGTTAAGAAGGCCTTTTGTCGAAGCAACTACGTCAACCCAGAGTTGTGCGAAGGACTTGGCATGACTTTCCGTTTAGTCACGCCCAAGAGTGGCATATTGCAGGAATTGCACGACTTTTTCAATTCGAAGGCGTTCTTATCATGCATCACGGACAGATTTGCAATCCAACTCGAAGGAACCTATTCGGACAACGGATTACAAAAATATTTAGACGGCTATGAAATAAGTCCTCATCCTGATATCCGCCAGAAGGCGATCACATACATGATCAATATAAATCCTCGACAAGACTCTGAATCGGTAGAATTCCATACCCATTATATGAGACTGATTGACTCAAGAAAATATATTAAAGAATATTGGGATTCCAACCCCGATGTAGAAAGATGTTGGGTGCCCTGGCAATGGTGCCGCACGGAGAAGATGCAGAAGAAGAACAACAGTTTCGTACTCTTCTCGCCGGGAAATGACACTATCCATGCGATACGGGCGGCGTACGATCATTTGGCTGGTCAGCGAACGCAGTTTTACGGAAATCTGTGGTACAAGAATTTTCCCAAGCTGAGAATGTCGAATTGGAAGGAATTTATTGACGACACAAATTTTGCTGGACCGCCCAAATCGTAATCGTGGCAAGATTTTCCGATTCGACGTCCATTGCTCCGCCTTGTTCGTACAAAAGTTGCCCCTCGCCTTCACGATCTTGGCGGATGGCGGCAGTAGGCAGTAGAATGCGGAGTGGTATCAGCAATGTTGTCCCCCCCGAGGCTACCAAGATCACGATCGCCTTTGAGTGCTGCAATCCACAGTTTCCGGCAATGTGCGAAGCCGGAGAAGAAGATTACGGCCTGGCGCGGCACAATTGTTCCTCGACAAAATCCTTTCCGGGCCAAGAACCGAACCAATATCAACAGTGTCTTGCAAGGTGACACACCAATCGGATGATCGATTCCGGAACTTTTTACCGCTCTTCCCTGTCGTAGTTGCAAATGAGCCTACAGATCCGGGAAGTAGATGACATGTGGACTTAGTCCTTAACAAACGTGGAAGCTCAGGCGCTCGGTCGTAACGATGATGCAAGCCTCCGAGCCGCTCGTGGCAAAGCACGGCGCCGGAATCCCTTGAGCGTTTTCTCCCAGCTGGTGTTCCCTTCCCCCGTATGGTCCAAATGTTCGATCCTCTTCTAAATGCAGTACATCTGGCAACCTGCTTTGACGGGGATGCGGCCTATCCTGATGCGTTCCAGAGTGGTATCCTCCACTGATGCCCCCACCTTGGATCCCATTCGTCTGCTGTTGATTTCTCTGGCGGGCTGGGTGAGCCAACAGTAGCGCGATGTTATCGAGTACCTTCAGGAAGAGAACCGCTTCCTGCGCGAGTAACTTGGAAACGAGCGGCTGCGGATGAATGATGACCAGCGCTCACGGTTAGCCATCAAGGCCAAGAAAGCGGGCCGGCGGGTGCTCCATGAATTGATCACCATCCTCACGCCAGCAATGCTTCTGGCTTGGCATCGCCGACTAATCGCCCAGAAATATGATGGCATTAAACAACGTAGCCCTGGCCGCCCTCATACCCGCGATGAGATTCAGCGCTTGATTGTCCGCATGGCCACGGGGAACCGTAATTGGGGCTACCGGAGAATACATGGGGCAATGGCCAACCCGGGCCATCAGGTGGCGAGCAGCACGGTCGCCAACGTAGGAAAGTGCCGAGAAAACAAACGCCGTACTGCACGTCACGTTCTGACGCCGCTTGACAACAAGTACAATATTGGTACAAGTTGAGCGTTCCGAACCTGATTTTCAGTGACTTACGGTTGCCAACCGTGCCGCAAAATCAACGAGATACCCCTACTAAGTCAGACTGGCAGTCATGAGGTCGAGGGTTCGAACCCCTCCAGGTCCACCATAACCGTCAAAGCGCGAAACCCCAAGCGAGAACCTTATAGGACGCCATCGGGTTATCTTCGCTGCAAATCTTAAGACTCCGGAGGCCATTGCTGGGTGGAACGACACCGTCGGTGGTAGGGGCGGCAACATTGTCTCATCGCACGTGCTCCGAGTTGCCGGGAAGTAATATAATTGTCCTCAGCAACTGTTATGAAGATGCTCCGGCTTGCGTTTAGTATGGCCTCAACGTTGGGGGTGACGCTTGCTCTTGGCGCGTCGGCCACGGGCCAGCAGGCACGGCCCAGCACCCTCGCTGCCGCGAAAGGGGAGTCAAGCGCCTCTGTGCGTCACCAGGAAGACGCCAAGGACAGCGCCACAGGCGTCGTTTTCAGAGAGGCAGAGGACGCTCTCCGCGAAGGCAAGTATCAGCAGGCTGAAACCGGATTCCGGAAGGTGCTGGAGTCTCAACCCCAATTAGTGCCGGCACTCTGCGACCTGGGTGTAGTCTGCTTGCGGACCCACCGTGCGGGAGAAGCAATCCGTTATTTTGATTCTGCGCACAAACTCGCCCCAAGGCTGGCAGGCGTTAATCTCGATCTGGGGCTGGCTTATTATCAGGAGGATAATTTTCAGAAAGCGATACCCGAGTTTGAAACAGTGCTGCGTGCGACACCAAACAATCTTCAGGCCGCCTACCTCAATGGCCTCTGCCATTTCATGTTGAACGACTACTCCGCGGCGGTCAAAGACCTGAAGCCTCTTTGGAGCGAGGAGAGCAGCAACCTTGATTATCTGTTCATCATGGGAATTTCTTACGGCAAGTTGGAACAAAAGCAGGAAAGCTCCAAGGTTTTCGAACGGCTGGTGGCCGTTGGAGGCGACACCCCTCATTTCCATCTTCTTTTAGGTCGGGCCTATGAAGGACTTTTCTGGAATGAGAAAGCGCAACAGGAACTGAAATTGGCCGTAGCAGGTGATCCTACGCTTCCCGAGGCGCACTACAGCCTGGGCGTAATCGACAACCGCATGGGAAATCTCAAGGAGGCAGCAGCGAACTTCGACGCAGAAATCTCGTTGAACCCGGGTTTCCCGTGGAGCTATGTAAAGCGCGGCCAGGTGGATCTAGATCTAGATGATCCCTCACATGCTCTCCAGATGTTTAGGAAGGCCGCTGATTTGGATCCGCAGGTTCCGCAGGCGCCGGGCGGAATGGCCAAGGCTTACTTTATGCAGGGGAAATTACAGCAGGCACTCGTTTATTACCAAAAGGCGCTCAATCTCGATCAGAACGACGCAAAGTTGCACTACCAACTCGGCCAGGTTTACCTGCGCCTTGGCAACCGCGAGCGCGCTCGCAGCGAATTCGACGAAACCCGCAAGCTCCAGTCGGCTCAAATCCAGAAGCAGCACGATCGCCTGGAGGCTCCGTTCCAACCCTCCGCGCAGTGAAAAGGGACAGCTACAAAAAATCCCATTCCACCTTCAAACGTGATTTTGGAATCGAGGCATTCAAACGAGAAATAGCGTGCCCTCGACAAGTGAAAGCGCAATCCCAACCATTCCAGCCATTGAAAAACCCTGGTTGAGCGAAAAAAACCTGGGTGCCGGCTGATACCAGCACCCAGGCAGCGAATTACACGAAGGTTTAGAAGAGTATCTTTAAGCCGAATTGCATAATGCGCGAGGGCCATGCTCCGGTAACCTCGCCATTACCGATGTCATTTGCCGGACTGTTACATGGTTGGCCAAAGCCATCATTACCATCGCAGCCGGCACTGATGGACTGCCATTGCGGGTGGTTGAAACTGTTGAACGTCTCCCACCGGAACTGGATGGTGGAATGTTCACCGCTAAACCATGGTGCGCTGAAGTTCTTGATCAGCGCCAGGTCAGTATCATCCCGTCCCGGCCCTGTCAAGGCGTTGCGGCCCATGTAGCCGAACATACCCGGCTCACCATTGGCAGGAAGCTGCGACATGAGAGGCTGGGTCATGGCCCCCGGATTGAACCAGGTTGGCCGCGGCCCATAGGTTGGGTCGTTGTACGTCCCCTTCTGTATCTTCACCGGCCCGACCGTGTTGCACATCACGTTTGTGCCGATGCCAGTGCTGAAACCGTTGACGCCGCAGGTAATGTTGACTGGCTCGCCAGTAAAGAAGCTGCTGATGCCGCTGATTTGCCATCCTCCCAGAGCGTTGTGTAAGAACCCGTGGGATGAGTTGAAGAAGGGCAATGTGTAAATGTAGTTGATGGTGAAAATTTGAGCACGGTTCAGATCCGATGTTGCATACCAGCGGGAGAGGTTGGAATCGTCAATGCTGTTGGCGCTGGAACTGTAGGTGCTGGTGGAATCGTCGAGGCTGTGTGCCCACGTGTATGATGCCTGCGCGGTCAGGCCATGGCCAAAGGTATGGCGAACGGTCGCCTGCAGAGAGTTGTAGTTGGAAATTGCCGTGTCCTCTTTCATGCCGATGCTGCTGTACCCACGATACGGCTGGAAGAAGATGTTCGACGCCAATTGGTTTATCAACACCTGCTGAGCGTTGCAATTGCCGGAACTATCGCAAACCTGGTTTCCGGTGTTGTCGGTCAAACCTGCCAATTGGGGCACGTTTACGGTTCCGAGGCCAAGAGGTATCTCGGTTAGGTTTCGAAAGCGGGCCAGGTGGCGTCCCAGTGCGCCGACGTAGCTGAGGCTGACCAGGTTGTTGTTTCCAAACTGGTGCTGAACCCCGAAGCTGAATTGTTGTGTGCTGGGCCACTTTTGGCTGTAAGGCCAGGCTGTATAACCGGCGGGCGGTATGGGAGCACTGTAAACGCCGTTGTTGAAGATATTGCCAACGCTCCCGAAGCCGAGCAGGTTATAGGACGACAAGCTGAGGGAGACGGGCGGATTGCCTTCACCGCCTTCGGATTGCGCTTCATTGCCGTTGCCCGGCTCAAAGTAAATGCCGTATCCCCCTCGGATAACTGTTTTCCCGGTGCCCCAAGGATCCCAGGAGAAACCGAACCTTGGAGCGATGTTCTTATAACTGTTGGTTTGGCAGCCCGAGGGAACTCCGTGGCTCCCGCACTCGACGAGGCCGTTACCAAAATCGATGGGAAGGGCGCCAGTGCCCTGAATCAGGTTGCCCGCGGCGTTGTACTGGGCTTCTGCGGCGGGGTTGTAGTCCTGTGGCAAAAACCCTGAATCGACTGTCGGCCTACTGATGTCATGGATGTGGGTGAACAGGTAGTACCTAACCCCCAGTGTTAAGGTCAAGTCCTTCCGGATGCGCCACTGGTCCTGAAAATAGGGTTCAAAGTCCCATTGTTGCCAATGGCCCTTGGGGTAGCCACCCAGGGGGACTCCGTTGAACGTTTGCGTGCCCTCGTTGTACTGAGAGAAGCGGCCGAGGAAAAGGTCCGCCAGCGCGTTCCCCGATGTAACCGAAGAGCCGTTGTCTGTGTAAAGGATGCCTTGAGTGTCGGCTCCGAATTGCTCATTCTTGTGGTAATCCTCGAGGAAAAAGCCGAACTTCAGGTAATGGTTTCCGTGCATCCAAGCAACATTGTCCTTCCAGGTGACAATGGGGTTGGAGTTGTGCCAAGCGTGGTTTCCGGCATCCTCGTAGAAGTCGGGACCTCCGCCGCTTACTGAGAGGGCGGGAAGCAACTGGTTGGAGTCGTTGGCCGGGAAGAAATGAGCCAGTTGAAAGCCCGACGGGCGGTTAATCGACCCCGCAACGGAATCAGGACCCACCGCGTTGTCGAGATCAATCCAGTCTTCCGTGTATCCCATAATGAATTCATTCATCAGAGTCGGAGTAAAAGTCCGGGTGATGTTCAGAACCGCGCTTTTGCCTGGGCCAGCAAAGGGAGTCGTGATCGTGTCATAGCTTGAGCCAGTCCAGAGCGCAGGAACCGAAAGGGTATTCCATGAGTCGTGGGTGAAACGGACGAATACGTGGTCTTGTCGTTGATATTCTGATCGACACGGATTTGGTCTTCGCGCCAGTCAGTATTGCTGGGAGAGGCTTTTGTCCAGCCCACCGGACCGCCGTTTGGGAGCGGGACCAGGGCGTCCAGCAGATTCCTGGCGTTGGTAATGTCCTGCGGGTTAATCCCAGGAACCGCATTGACGTTATTGTAGGTCACACCGTTCACCGTGGGCAGAACACAGCCGGATGCGACCACCTGATTGAAGTTGCCGGAGGTTGGATCGCATTCGCTGAAATCGCCTTGCCGCTCAAGCAATGACGGCACGTCGTTATTCAGCACGTTTCCAGTACGGATTCTCCGCCAGTCTTCAGAGTAGAAGAAGAAGGTT
The DNA here is from genome assembly GCA_036278995.1 of Terriglobia bacterium. GTDB lineage: Bacteria > Acidobacteriota > Terriglobia > UBA7540 > UBA7540 > SCRD01. Next base: position 40,495 of record DASUJZ010000071.1, read on the forward strand.
TTGGTCTTGTGGGTGTTATATAGACCGGGAATGAATACGGGGCCGCCGATTATAAACCCGTACTCGTTCTGTTTGAGAGGTGTTTTGGGAGCGTTTGCTACGCCGGTTGTATTCCCGTTCACAAACCAGTCGTTAGCGTCGAGCGCATCATTGCGGAGAAATTCAAAAACTGTACCGTGGAACTGCTTCGTTCCCGATTTGGTGGCCACCTCGATGGTGGCGCCGGAATGATGTCCGTATTGCGCACCATAATTCGAGGTGGAGATGCGGAACTCAGCAATGCTGTCGAGGTTCGGGTAAGTGTTGAACGTGCTCGCGGACCCCTCATCGGTATTCGGCGCGCCGTCAACTTCCCAGTTGTTGTATTGCGTCCGGCTGCCGTTGAAAGAAATGTTGTTGTTTGCCGCCACACCAACCGTACTGGTTTGGAGATCGTTGCTGGGCGCGGCGCCTGGGACCAACAAAGCAAGTTGAACGAAATTGCGCCCATTGATGTTGAGGTTTTCAATTTGCTTTCCGGTAACGACTCCTGAGATTGCCGCCGTCTCAGTCTGAACGTGCGGCAGGTTGCCCTGCACGGTGACCTCCTGAGTGACGGTGCCCACTTTCATGGTCGCATCGACACGTTGGGTCTGGCCTACGGTTAAAGTAACGCCTTGTTGGACGACCTTGATGAACCCTTTAGCCTGGAACGTGACCTCATAGGTCCCAATAGGCACGGATGAGACTGAATAGCTGCCGGCCGAATCTGTCACCAGGTGACGGACGAAGCCGATGGCAGGATTGGTTACGGTCACAGTGGCGCCCGGAATAACCGCCCCGGAAGCATCACGCACCGTTCCTACAATGTTTGAGTTGGTCTGCGCCGCTGCATTGATACTGATTGTCACGATGGCCATAAGTAGAAACCCGAGCCGTCGCACACTGGTCCACTTGATTCTCATGACTCCCTCCTGTATTAAAATAAAAGGAATTTCAACCAGACCGCAGATGACCTGACGCAAGCGTAGATAAAGTGTTACCGCAAGGTAGTAAAAGGAAATGCGTGAATGGAGCTTTGTCCCCACTGATGTGTTCCGCTAACGCTGCTTATTTTTGTGCCGACCCGGCTTGGAGGAAAGAGAGAACCGACCACAGAAAGACTTGAAATTCTGCGGAGAACAGGATCCGGCGAGCCGGGGGCCCCGTCCTTGCTGTCAGTACCTTATTAAAGGTCATTTACTATGTCAACCAAATTCTCGTTACAAGCATCTAAACCAATCCACTAGTCCTTAACCGCTTGCCCCATTAACAAATCCTGTGAGCCCGTTTCTAAATACATTTCCGACGTTGCCCGCAACTCCTCCGCTTGCGCTCTACATAGAGTTTCACGGTTTTTCTGCCGGCAAAAATCCCAAGTACAGGCCTTGAAAAAATTTCACATTAGACTTAATCTAAACAGTTCATGGACACAAAGGCCATCAAAAGATCCCTGGAGGGCAGCGGGTTGCGGTGTACGCCGCAACGTTCCGCCGTGATGGCGTTTCTGATGGAGCAAGCCAGCCATCCCACGGCTGCGGAAATCTTCGAAGCCGTAAATCGGGTGGATCCACGCTGCTCAAGGGCCACGACTTATAACAATCTGCGGGATCTGGTCCAGGCGGGTCTGGTGCGTGAAGTGGCTGTCGAGGGGCGGGCGGCGCGGTTCGATGCGAAGGGCGTCCCGCATCATCATTTTATCTGCGACCGCTGCGGCAAAGTTGAGGATGTGGAGTGGTACGACGTACCCCGCCCTGCCGCGGGAACTCTCGGCAGGCGGATTCTCCGCCAATCTGAACTCATTTTTCGGGGGCTCTGCGGGAAATGCGCTCCACGCGGAGCTTCCCCTTCAGTGTCGAAAGCTTGTGGGTGCCGGATTAAGCGCGCGCGCTAGCCCATCGAGGCAGCGGTGATTGCGCTAAAAAAACAAAAACGAGGAGGAGCAAACATGGGTATCGAAGTCAACACAACGGCAGGGGCGCCTGTTCCCGCCGGTCACGACCAGGCCGTGCCAAGCGAAGGCAAGTGCCCGTTCACGGGCGGAACGCCCGCACGCACGAACCGTGACTGGTGGCCGAACCACTTGAACCTTCAGGTTCTCCACCAGCATTCCAGCCTGTCGAATCCAATGGGCGAGAAGTTCGATTACGCCACAGAATTTAACAGCCTCGACCTGAACGCCGTAATCAAGGACCTGACCGCTCTGATGACCGATTCTCAGGAATGGTGGCCGGCCGACTTTGGCCATTACGGGCCGCTCTTCATTCGCATGGCGTGGCACAGCGCGGGCACGTACCGCATCGGCGACGGCCGTGGTGGCGCCGGTACCGGCCAGCAGCGCTTTGCGCCGCTGAATAGCTGGCCGGACAACGTGAACATTGACAAGGCCCGTCGGCTGCTGTGGCCCATTAAGCAAAAATACGGCCGCAAGATTTCGTGGGCTGATCTTATGGTGCTCGCAGGCAATGTCGCGCTCGAATCGATGGGCTTCAAAACATTCGGTTTTGGTGGTGGGCGCGAGGATGCCTGGGAGCCGGACGAGGACATCTTCTGGGGGCCCGAAGGCAAATGGCTGGCGGACGAGCGCTACAAAGGCGAACGGGAGCTCGACAATCCTCTCGGCGCGGTTCAGATGGGCCTGATTTACGTGAACCCGGAGGGGCCTAACGGCAAGCCGGATCCCGTCGCTGCGGCGCGCGACATCCGCGAAACATTCCGCCGCATGGCGATGAACGACAAGGAAACGGTGGCGCTGATTGCCGGCGGCCATACGTTTGGCAAAACTCACGGCGCCGGCGCTGCAACACTGGTGGGACCAGAGCCGGAAGCCGCCGGCATCGAGGAGATGGGCCTCGGCTGGAAAGGAAAATTTGGCACGGGTAGAGGCGGTGATACGATTGGCAGCGGCCTGGAAGTCATCTGGACCACGACGCCGACCAAGTGGAGCAACAACTTCTTTGAGAACCTGTTCGGCTACGAATGGGAGCTGACTAAGAGCCCAGCGGGCGCGCACCAGTGGACACCGAAGAACAATGGAGGCGCCGGTACGGTGCCGGACCCGCACGATCCGTCCAAGCACCGCGCGCCGTCCATGCTGACAACTGACCTCGCCTTGCGATTTGATCCTGAATACGAAAAGATTTCACGGCGCTTTTACGAGCATCCGGATCAGTTCGCCGACGCCTTTGCCAGGGCGTGGTTCAAGCTGACGCACCGCGACATGGGACCGCTCTCGCGCTACCTTGGTCCGCTTGTTCCGAAGGAGCCGCAGTTGTGGCAGGACCCTGTTCCCGCCGTGGATCATAAACTCATCGGGGCGCGGGAGATTGCGGACCTGAAAGCCAGGATTCTCGCCTCCGGGCTTTCGATTTCCCAGCTCGTCACGACAGCCTGGGCGTCCGCGTCAACTTTCCGGGGCTCCGATAAGCGCGGTGGGGCCAACGGGGCGCGGATTCGCCTGGCGCCGCAAAAGGATTGGGAAGTGAACCAGCCGGGCGAGCTGGAGAAGGTCCTGGGGAAGCTGGAGGCGGTTCGGAAGGATTTCAACCAATCGCTTTCCGACGGGAAGAAGGTCTCGCTGGCTGACGTCATCGTTCTGGGTGGATGCGCCGCCGTCGAGGAAGCGGCGAAAAGGGCTGGCCACCATGTGAACGTTCCCTTCTCCCCGGGGCGCACGGACGCATCGCAGGCACAGACCGATGTCGAGTCGTTCGCGCCGCTCGAGATGACTGCGGATGGGTTCCGCAACTACTACGTCAAGAATGGCGACCCCAGGTCCGTGGAGGAGCGGCTGGTAGACCGGTCGCAATTGCTGAGACTGACCGCCCCCGAGATGACGGCCCTCGTCGGCGGCCTGCGTGTCCTGAACGCAAACTTCGCGCAATCAAAACACGGTGTTTTCACCAGGCGGCCCGAGACGTTGACGAACGATTTCTTCGTCAACCTGCTCGACTTGAATACGGAGTGGCAGGAGTCTAAGGATGAAGGCGTGTTTGAGGCGCGCGACCGCGCGACGGGAAAACTCAAGTGGACGGGCACGCGTGTGGACCTGATCTTCGGTTCGCACTCGCAGCTCCGGGCGATTGCGGAAGTCTACGCATGTGCCGATTCAGAGGAGGCGTTTGTTAAGGACTTCGTGGGCGCGTGGAACAAGGTGATGAATCTGGATCGTTTCGATCTGGCCGCCTGAGATCGGCGGGAGAGATGGGAAGGCGAGCTTGGAAATCGGTTTATGGGAAGATGATTCTTTGGCGGGGGATGCATGAAGGATGTTGCGGGAAGGCTTACGGCTGTTGGGCCTGAACGAGCAACCGTCGGGCCATCGGAGATAGCTAAACTGGAAAGCTCTTCATGCCCACAAATTGCGCCGTCTTCGGCGATCAAGATAATACCGGATGCGGCGATTGACGGTCGCCGGCTGTGGCGGACCAAGTTTGGCGACAAAATCTTCTATTTTATCGGAGCCCGATATCTCCTGGCGTGGGAGTCCATAAAGGTGATCGCCGAGGCGGCTTAGACCGGGATCGGTAGTGACGGCACAGCCAAAGCCGCATGCTTCCATGGCACGACGCACCAGAGCGCTGTGAGCGCCGTAAGGATATGCTATGACGCTTGCTGGGCTGCCGAGTTCGGCCGCAATCTTCTCATTCGAAAGCCGGGCTTCAGCCAGCATATCGGCGGCACTCAACTGATCCAGGCGGCGATGCCCCGCCCCGTGCGCACCGAATCTGACCCCCTCCTTCGCCAGAGCGCGAATGTCATCCCATGCCATCAGCTCTGCCGGATCCCCGAAGCTGCGGTCCCATTCTGCGTAACCTCCGACAAAGTCAGTCGGAAGGAATACTGTCGCTGAAAATCCATAGTGCTTTAATAGCGGCCAGGCGCGCTCGCGGAAATCACGGTAGCCGTCGTCGAAGGTCAGACACACCAATCTGCCGGGCAGGCGCCCATCCAGGGCAGAGAGCGCGTACGCCCATCCGTCCAGGCCTATGCTGGCATAGCCGTGCTGCTTCAGATAGGCGAGCTGGCGCTCAAAATTCTCTGGTGATACTCGATACCTGGCAAGCTCTTCGCGACCATGAGAAGCAATGCGGTGATACATCAGGATTGGCAGTTCGCGAGTAACACTGGTGGAGTAGGCGCAGGCTGGCGTGACAGCGCAGCCACCGCAGCAGATCTGGCCATAGCTTTCCGGATCGGATGGCGGAACGGCCTCACGAATGACGACTTCCCTGGACGCAGTCGGGTGAGAGTGAAGGTTCGCCTCGCGCCGGAAGAGCTGCACGCGGTATAGTGAGGTGCGCAATTCACGAACCATGCGGAGGCCTGGCACGGCGGCAAAAGTCTCGCCGATAAACTTGGCTCCGAAGCCGTGCATCCAGTCGAAGCCGGTGGCGCACTGATCGTCAACCACCAGGTTCGCGTGCGCCATCAGCAGATGGCCGCCAGGGTTGAGGCTTTGCGCAAGCCGCGCAGCGAGACGCCGCAGTTCGTGACGGTCGTCCAAATAGTAGAGCACTTCACTACAGACGATGAGGTCGAAACGGCCGAACGGATCGCGACGCAGATTCATCTGCCGAAAGGTGATGTTCTGGAGATTCCGACATCTCTGCTGAGCGCGCGACAACGCACGCTGAGAGATATCGGCGGCAATGAGATGGCCAACCCGAGGACCCAATTGCGCTGTAAAATGGCCCTCCGCACAGGCAAGTTCGAGCGCGGAGCCGATGGGCACATGCGGGAGCAACTCAAGCGTGTGCTCGTATTTCCTTTGTTCATAATCGCTCCCATAGCTCCACGGATCAGGAGTGGCAAAAACTTTTTCCCACGTCTTCTGCTCGGGATCGGGCTCGGCCACACGTGGCGCCAGGTCTTCCAACGTTGGCTTTCCCTGCGGGCTCGATTGCGCCGGAACGAGTCCGAATTGAGCCGCCAGATAAGAATTGATTCGCGTGGAAAGGTATGCTCCGACGCGGTGACGCCAGCGTGATGTCGGAACATGCAGGAGGTCCCAAAGGAAATGCAACGTGCGGCGTCCCACTAGTTGGCGCATTAGCCGCCGGTTGTTCCTGATGATCCGGCGTGTTTCGGGTTCGAATATACTGCGATGGTTTCTGAGAGCTGCGCCGACGACTGCCGCCTGCGGCAGAGTACCGGAAACGGCAGGCAGTTCCACTACGTCGAGCACCCGGTCGTTGAGGGACACGTACGCACGAACCACCTCAATGCCATCCGGAATCTCGATCTGGGTCCCTGCATCCTCGAGCCTGGTACGCAGAACACGCGTGCGGCCGATGGTAACCGGTGCAGACTGAGGGCCGAGTTCATTCACTAGCTGCCGCTCCACTGCCTGTAGAATCCCATCCTCATTCAGGCCCACAACCGCGTCAGAGAATACTGTTCGCAGCGCCCGAGCGAGAGATGGGCATAATTCCGTCCATCGGGCGGCCAGTTCGGCTCGTGAACACCCGGCTCCCTGCGACAGTCCTTCGAGCAGCGTAGAGACGGTGATGTCTTCAGGCGACTCCTGAGCGTCTATTTTCGGCAGGTCATCGCATCCCTGCGGAACATCTGCTCCAGCGCCGACCAGAAAACCTGTTGCAGCTATCAGGAAATAGAACATTGCCGAATTGAGACTCACGACTGGAGTGCCGAGCTGCGGGTCTGGCTGATGACCCGCGGCATTGCAATCTGGCGCATGTCCACGCCGGATGACCTTCAGTCCATCCGGAATGATGCGGCCGCAAGCACGGGTTAACGAATCTCTTCGAGCCTGGTAGTATGCCGAACACGCGTCAATCGACAGAAATTCGACATTTTGTCTTGTAAGGCGCTGCCAGAGATCCCAGTCCTCGCCAAAAACCAGAGATTCGTCGAAGCCGCGTGCCTCCTGTACGAGATGACGCTTCACAAGGCAGGAGTGGATCGCGAAAAGGCAGGAATGCGCCAGATACTGGGAGAGCGGTTCGCTCAACTTCGGACATATCCGATACTCCGACCGTCCGTCTTCGGTTACAAAAGTGTACCCGGTGTATGCGCCTCCCGCCAAAGGATTGCTGCGCAGCGCGTGGACCAGGCGGGAGATGTGATTCTTGCCAATCCAGTCATCGGCATCCAGAAACATCACATATTCGCCCTGAGCCTTTGCCAGGCCGGCATTCCTCGCCGCGCTTGGTCCTCGATTGGAGGGACTCTTGTGATACCTGATACGCCCGTCGGCATGGGCCAATGAAGCAACAATTTCGGCCGTGCAGTCTTTTGAGCCGTCGTCGATGACGACAGCTTCCCATCGCCGGAAGCTTTGCCCTCGCACGCTGCCAAGCGCGGTCCGCAAAGTTTCCGCAGCATTAAAAGCCGGGATGATCACCGACACCGTCGGCTGATTCACGCCGCGCTCCAATAGGGCCGGATGGGGCTCGCATCAACTGGTTGCGACATCAGAATATTCCGCCGTCTGCCCGTAGCTTTGAAGCTCATACATGCGCGCGAAGAGTCCGTTTTTCGCCAGCAAGCTTGAGAAGTTCCCCTGCTCAACCAGTTTGCCCTGGTGGAGGACGAGGATGTGGTCGGCTTGCTGGATGGTTGAAAGCCGGTGGGCAACAATGATGACAGTATGATCCCGCGTGAAGTGCTCGAGGGCCTGCTGGAACGCTTGCTCTGTGACGCTGTCCAGCGCATTGGTGGCCTCATCGAGGACCAGGATATCCGGCTTGCGGATCAGGGCGCGGGCCAGCACCAGGCGCTGCCTCTCGCCTCCTGACAGCCGGACCCCGCGCTCGCCCACCACAGTATCGTAGCCATCCGGTAGTGCGCTGATAAAGGAGTCGGCGCACGCCAGCTTTGCCGCCTCCACTGTGCCAGGATCGTCAGCCTCCGGCCGTCCGTAAAGAATGTTGAATCGGACCGTTTCATCAAAAATGTAGGGATCTTGATTGACCACGGCGAATTTGGAGCGCCACGCGACGCGATCAAGGTCACCCATTGCAACCCCGTCAATCGTCACCAAACCACTCTGGGGGTCTCGGAATCCCAGCAGTAAATCGATCAATGTGGATTTTCCGGCGCCTGATGATCCTACGATTGCAACACTGGCGCCGCGGCGTATTTCAAATGAGACGTTTTCCAGCGCTGGAACTTCCTGACTGTTGAAGCGAAACGTGACGCCCTGAAACCGAATCGCATTCCATGCCGCGGGGCAGTGAACGCCGGATGAAGCAGGCCCGGAAGCGTCCTCTTCGAGGAAGCGCGTAATGGCCATTACTGAGCCTTCAAAGCCCGCCAGCGACACGCGCGAGGAAACCAGATCACGGACGCGCGGCTGCAAGCGGTAGAGCACCAGGACAAATGCCGACAGGGTGGCCAGGTCGATCAGGTGCGCCTGCACGAGAAATGCCAGTCCGGCGATGAGGGCCGTGATCAAAATCTCGCCGGCTGGGCTGTTTCTTGCGAGGATCAGTGACAGCCGGAGCGAGATATCGCGCGCACGGCGTGAGGAATCCTCGAAACGTTTCCGTTCAAAATCCTCGCGCCCGAAAAGATGAGTGACACGCAGCCCATTAAGGCTCGACCACATTCGGGTGGCCAGGTCCGAGTTGGCGACAACGGCCCGCTGGCCCAGCGCTCTTACCTCCCGGGTTACCAGCGCTACGATGGAGGGCAGGGTCGCCGCAACCAGCAATGCAATGATGGCCAGGCGCCAGGAAAGGAAAAACAACAGCGGAACGAAAATTACGATTGTGCAGGCGCTTGTGACCGCGCTGAACAGCACCTTGAAAGCCTGGCTGGCGTACCACGTCTCGGTCTCCAGCAAATTCATAAGATTTCCAGGAGGATAATCTTCCATCCTGGCATAAGGCACGTTCAAAATACGGGCAAACAGGCGAACCCGGAGATCGTGGCTTACGCGTGATTCAACGTAAGAGAAAGCGGCAACGTCAGCGTAACTGATCAGATTCTTGAAACAGATAGCGACGAAAATCGCCAGCACGACGGCGGGGAGTCGCCACGCCTCCGGCACAAAATCGACGACATTCTGAATGCGCAAAACGAGCGAACTGTGGCCGGCCGCGGATCGGGCGTGATCCGTCAGCACACTCAGTAGAGGAACCAGGAGCGAAAGGCTCGCGCCTTCCATTACAGACGCAAGCAAGCCCAAAACCACGATGACCGGCAGCAGCCACTTGTATGCTTGCAAGAGAGGCAACAGGCGGCGGACCACACCGATTTCGCTTTTCTTGGATATTCCCATCACTCAGTCTTAGAAGAGGAACTATGGATCGGCAAAACGGTTCAGATTTCCGTCCCTGCAAGCCGCCGCCTTGATTTCCCGGCATCGCGTGGCTCAGGATCAGCTAGCAGACTTCAGCGGTATTGCTGCGGCGGCCGGCCGGGTGTCACCCACGTGCGCCTCTGGTAGCGGTGTCGATATGGAATTCTCGATCGGCCAGAAGACTTCCAGGGTTGGATGGCTGGCCATCGTTGAGGGCCGTTGCCGGCGCAACTTGTACAACCAATGGTCAACGATCCTCATCGGTGTCTGGCGGCCGAACAAGTCGAGCATGCACCAGGCTCCTCCCTCTCGAGCGGCACAGGAGATTAGGCTGGGCAATTTGTTCCAGTCGTGATTGTGGACCGCCGTCGCCAGGAGTTCTCGATAATAGACCGCCTGGCATCGGCCTAGCCGGTATCCGCGAAGATCAGCTCGGCGCTGCCGCAATTCTGCCAGAACGATAGCTTCCGAACGCGCCATGCGCACGGAATTCCGGGACATCGCCGTGGCATGACGCCGGTACGCAATCAGGTACTGCGGCACGAAGGTAAAATTCCAGTGTTCAGCCAGCGCCAGGTGAAGAGCATGGTCCTCACACCCCTCCGCATCACGCACGCGCAAGCTCGGATCGTAGCCGCCGGCAGCTACAACCATGCTCCGCCTCATCACGGTGCTGCTCCCGTTACCGATAAAGTTGCCGGCCATTAGAGCGGCCACGACCTCCTGGCTCAAACAATGCCGGTTGCAATGGCCAGGGCCCAGAAGGCGGCCATGCTGATCGATTGACACGAACCACGCGTATGAAAGGGCCGCTCGAGGCCCCGCGGCTACCAAGGCCTCCATTTGCAGGGAGATGTTTCGGGGATGCCAAACATCATCGGAATCGAGCGGCGCTATGAAGTCGCCGCGCGCCTCAGCGATGCCCCGATTGCGCGCCGCAGCCACTCCGGCATTTCGTTGGCGGACAACGCGGATCCTGTTGTCAACCCGCGCCGCCGCTTCGGCGATATCTGCTGTAGCGTCCGTCGAGCCGTCGTCGACAACAATAATCTCAATATTGGGGTAAGTCTGCGCTCGCGCTGACGACAACGCCATGGGCAAGAAGCGCTGCGCATTATATGCGGGCATGATGACCGAAACTAGGTCCGGGCATCCTGCTTTGACGCTCTGTTGAGCCATAAAGAACTGCTTGCCTGAATATGGCAGGGAAGAACGCGAAATCCCTGTGCGCTCTAAGTCGCCAGGGATTCCCTTGGGCGTGTGTAAAAGACGGGTCTGAAGCTTGACCGGCCCGCCGTCGTCTACGTTCAACGATGACGGCGTCAGGTCCAGAAACGCTCATGGACCGGGGTTGACGGGCGAGACTGGAGTGGGAGCTCCACCGCCGCCGGAGGTAGCGGACACAATGGCCCAGGCTAGAAGTCCTGCCCCAGCCCCAAGCCCGAGATACAGAAGCAAGGCTTGCCTATTCTTCAGGTGTCTTTGTCCGCCAGGGTTCTCCTGCGGAGCGCTTTGGGCCTCGATTTTGATAGTTTTGCCTTTGGCTACATCCTGGGTGGCGCCGGCCTTCTCCACTCGCAAGGTTCCGTCCTTGGAGGTCACCGTCAGAAATCCGTCAGCCATTGCGAGTTCCCCCAGCGTTTTGTAATCCTTCGCCGGAGTCACTGTCACTTCGCCGGCCTTCACCCGGAACAATTTGCTGGCCTGCGGATGATACAGTGACAGATTTCCCTGCGTCAGGGACACCGTCACTGCGTCAGCATCGCGCAGGAATGAAGCTTCCGTTTCGCTCCCAAGCAGCATGCGATTTCCCTGATCCAATGTCACCACGGCAACACCGTTCCGCACCTGCAAATTGTCGCCGCTCAGCAGCGTGGTATGGGGCAATGGAACCTGCCCATCAATGGTCGCATTCTTGCTTCCCATCAACGCGCCAATCGGCATGGAACCACCGATACCCACGGTCACGGCCAATAGCATGGAACCAAAAACCAGTAGCGCCGTATCGAAGCGATACCTCTTCATTTTGCACCACCTTCACTTACTTCTGGTTATACCAATTCCCGGAGGTAAAAAGCAATCGGATAACTACGGGCCAAGTAGTAATACTTGCCCCGCCGACCGGTTTCAAGGGCCGCACTCTACGACCCTACAAGGGCCAGCCGGAACATTGGCCGTCAACGTGTGAGTGTTACGATGTCGGCAGCGCCAAGGGGAAGCGAGAACGTTACAGCGTCGCCTTGACGCTGGAACTTGATCGGGCCATGTGTCACACTGGCAGCCCTGCCAATCGAGAAAGGCTCGCGAACAGTTACCCGCACTGAGGGCAGATCACCACCCGTCCAATTCAGAAGCGTGACGGCCGCACCGGCAGATGACACCAGCATCGGCGTTTCGACGTACGAGGTATCAACCTGCACAGCAGGACTGACATGGGCCGCCCGCACTGGCGTCAGCAACTGACCGCGCAGAGAATCCGCTTCTGCGCTTTTCTGCAAAACCATATGAATATCCAGAGCCACCCGCGCGTACGAAAGACCGGGAAAATAGGAGAAATTGACGACATTCCCCGCCTGGACACGGCGCTGTGAAGCGGCAACCTTATTCTCACTATACGAGGCGCCCGGCTTACCTTTGGACGAGAATTCAGATCGTCGGCGAAAAACCGGAGCTTTTCCAGGGGCCGGCTTATTGCCAGCCGCAAGCGAGTACACCATGTATTCGCGTTGGCGTCGCTCATTTCCGCCAAGCGAGGTGAGAATGTTGGCGGGCTCGTCATAGCGGTCTGCCTGTCCAGCTCCAGGCACCATCGCCAGCGTTCCGCCGTTCCGTACCCACTGAGCGATGGCTTGCTGCCCTTCGCTCGGGATATCAGGAGCCGTAACGTAGAGGACTTTGAATTTGCTGAGCGTTCCGTCCGTCAAGTCATCCTCGCTCACAAAGTCAGCGGGAATATTGCTCATCTGAAGAGCGAAGTATTCATCAAATGCCTCCATCATGTAATCCAGATTTTGCCCGTTCGGGTTATTGTTGGTAACGCCCGCGATCCTGGATCCCTTAGGGATATGGAGGCCGTCCCAAACTTGGGAACTGCGCGGGTAAAGAATGGCCACCTGGGCTTGGGGTTCCCGGCCCGGCCACAACACATCTTCTGCCGCCGCGATCATCTTGTCGGCATGGGCGAACTGAGCGGCTACACCAGGAATCTCCGAGTACGAGTTGCCTGGAAAACTGTATTCCGGTCCAAACTCATAATAAAAGATGGTCTTTGCGCCGCTGCCCACAAGTGTCAAAACCTTCTGGACAAAGCCATCCATCGGCTTGCCCGCGGTTCTCCCTACGACGTATCCGCCGAATTCCAGGCCATTCTTGTATGCAATCGAGCGGAGCCTGGAAGCGTAAAAGGACCACTGCCATGCGCGGTTGTTGCCAAGCCAATCTTCGGTCCAAAGCACATCCGTTGCTTTCAGTCGTCCCGACTCAGCCCAGTCCGGCGCTGCCATCGCCGAATCGGGACCGTGGGGAGTTGGATTCTTGGCCGCGAATCCCTCAAAGTAATACTGACCCGCAAAATTGTTCCAGTTACTGAAAGTCTTGAGTTCTGGAGAGAACGCGCGGTGCAATTGATCGGTTCCTTCGCGCATATGCTCGGCTGCGTACCAGGGAAAAAACCGGCAGGTCCAGTAGAACAATCGCCGCTTGTCCAGAGGCGAGCCCGCAGGCGCTCCGCCGCGTCCAATCGGGTGAACCTGGTCCCAATCGGCTGCCCCCAACATCGCCGGGGTCAGATGTTGATCTGTCAGATAATGCCGGAAAATCTGAAGTGTGGCTGGCTGGTTGTCTACGGTCTTCATCGCCTCGGGATAGTACCAGCCCGGTTCGTCCGCCAGTGCAAACTGGGAAAATTCGTTCGGCTGGTAGCCCGCTTTGAAATATTTGCTGGCGAAATCCGAACTCCATTTTTGAACCTGCGCAGCGGTAGTTCCCAGGCCCAACGGACCGCCGACAATCCCGCCGCCCAGCGCCATCCGACGTATCCCTTCCTTCAGGAGCATGCTACGAAGCGGCGCAACCGGGGACACGACCATTGCCGTGATTCCAATCTCCGCTAAATGCGAAATGCCTTCCTGCCAATCGAGCCGGTCGTCGTCACCCCCGATAAAACGATCCACAATGAGGAAGTGTTTAGGTCGTTGAGCAGCAGGCAGCGCGGCGGCGTCGAACTCGTGCCAATACCGCTGGTTGTATCCCGCCATCGTAGCCACTCGAGGGGCATTGGTATCCGCGTCGCGCCACACCATGATGCCCAGACGGGGGCCGAATAACTCACCGCGAAGGTCAATTGTGCTGGCCGGCAAGGAGAGACGCACTTGAACGTTCACCAGTGTTGGATTCACAACTGGAGCTATCACGAGCGCCAGCTTGATCGGAAAATGGCGCCCTGCCCGCTGGAATGCCGCCTCCGCATTCGCTGACGAGAACTCGAGCCACGGGCTCCAGGCATTGCCCTGCGTCTTGGCCGTCTCACTCGCAAACTTAAACGTAAAAGTTTGAGAAGGTGCATTCCCACCGGCCTGGGTTACCTGGGCGCGGATGCTGAACAGCGGGATCTGTTGGGCCTTAAGCGCCGCCGGACGCTGCGGAAGTCCCTGCGCGGCGCAACCCAGCATCACTCCCAGGACGGCCAGAGTGCTCTTGACTGTGTTCTGTGCCATCGGGGGTTCAGATCCGGCGCACTGCTAGTCCCAGCGCTTTTGCCCTCTCTTCCGGAATCTTCTCGCTTGAAACCAACACCTCGCTGACAACGTGCTTCTGCCTCACCCGTGCCAGATCGCCAGGCCCGTAGATTGAAATTCCGTGCAGCCGCCTTCCGATCTTGCTCCCGTCGTCATCCAGGAAGCCTACCGGAAAATACTCGTTTCCACCCAGTAGGCCCCTTACCAGCAGGTCGCCGCGCGCCCCGGCGCCATAGATCAGGACGGGCGTGGCTGCTTCGTGTTGTGTCGCATGGCTTCGCAGCCAGGTCGCGAACAGCCGCAGCGCAACTCGACTGCTGGTGACCAGCATCAGTAATAAAATGGCGTTCAGAGTCAGCACCGCCACCGAAAGCCGCGGGCTGGGGTGGATGAGCAATACGGCCGCGGCCGCGCCTGCTCCTGCCAGCATCACACACCGTACGATGACAATCACATCCTCAATCGCAACGTAACGCCAGATTCCGCGATACAGTCCACCCGTCAGGAAGAGCACCATTTCAACGCCCAGCACCAGTGGAGCAAACCGTTCGAAGAAGTACATTTGCCGGGCCGGGATGGTAGCGCCGAAGCGCAGCAGGAACGCGCCATAGTAGGCCAGCGTCATCAGCACCAGGTCAAAGAGAACCTCCGCGATGCGCCGCTTGTATGAGAAGTCGACGAGCAGCGCAAACAGGTTGCCCTGTGGTAGTTGCTCTTCGTCGTAGACCCGCATCATCCCCAGGTGGAGCGCGAAAAAGAGCACCACCAGCGCGAAACACGGTATTGCAAAATACAGCACCTCTTCGTGCTGATAGCGGAGTTCGAACGCGATACCGCCAGACACGGCCGTAAGCCCATACAGCAGCAATACCGCGCCCCGCTCGGAGAGTCCGGTGGCCACCAGCCGGTGCGAAACGTGGTCCCTTCCCCCCTGGGAGACGGGCCTGCCGCGGAGAATTCGAGTGATGGTGACCAGCGAAGTATCGACTATTGGCACCAGCATCAGCAGAACCGGGGTCATCAATACGGCCACCAGTCCGCGCGACCGCCCCCAATTATTGAGCAGCGCCGTCCCGCCCAGCATGAATCCCAGGAAAAGCGACCCGCAATCGCCCATAAAAATAGAGGCGGGATGAAAGTTAAAAACGAGAAATCCCGCAATCGCACTCGCCAGCAGGAGCGACAGCATCGCTGCCGCTTCCTGGCCGTTCACGACAAAGTATGCCGCCTGGAAAATGCACGCCAGCGCGCCCACCCCTGCGGCCAGCCCGTCCATGTTGTCAAGCAGATTAACTGCGTTAGTAATACCCACCATCCAAAACAGCGTAATGACATCATTGACGAATGGATAAGGCGTCCATGGCAGCGCCAGACCCGCGAGGGGCAGCACCGAGGCTGCCACCACCTGCATCACGAGCTTGACGTAAGGCCTCAGCGTGTGAAGGTCGTCTACCAGCCCAACGGCAAATAAAAATGTTGCCGCGCCCATCAGCGGCCACAGCCCTGGAATCGAGGGCCGGAGCACCAGCAACCCCAGAGCAAATGGAACAAAGATGGCGACCCCGCCCAGCAATGCGGTTGGCCTGCGATTCCAGCGGTCAGCCCTGGGCATCGCCACGATCCCCGCATAGCGGGCCACCCATCGCACCAGGGCAGTCGCGGCAACGGAGACAGCCAACACAATGATCAGGAGAACTGTGGCTTCCATAATACAGGTTCGTGAGAATGATGGGAGAGCTGTCGTCGATTCTCCGGGAATTATCCTTTAGGCCACTTCGGCCAGTGGAGCAGAATTTTCACGCACAGAATACGAATCGCTCCGCGCGGTCAAAATCCCCGCTTGCGGCATTCAGGTTTCACGTGGTGGAGTTACAACGCGCCCGAGGGCTGCCAGGCGATTTGGCGCCCAGCCGGATTTGTGGTTTGGCCAGCCCCCACCGGCATCTGGCCCTCCGCTGCCAATCGACCTTGCGTATATGAAACGACGTCCCCCAGGATATGGTCCAGGCTATGTTGCGGCATGAAGCCGGTGAGTGCATTCAGCTTTGAAATGTCGGGAACGCGGCGCAGCATGTCCTCAAAGCCTTCCTCGTAAGCCTGCTCGTAAGGAATCATTACGATCCTTGACGACGACGCCGTCATCGTCTTTACCTTTTCCGCAAGATTGCGGATGGTGATCTCCTCCGGGCTGCCGACGTTGTAGACTTCACCCACCGCTCTGCTTTCAACCATCAACGCCATCAGCGCATCAACCGCGTCGGAAACGTGGAGGAAGCAACGGCGCTGGGCGCCGTC
Source organism: Terriglobia bacterium (assembly GCA_036278995.1). GTDB lineage: Bacteria > Acidobacteriota > Terriglobia > UBA7540 > UBA7540 > SCRD01. The sequence goes on from DASUJZ010000071.1 coordinate 56,812, forward strand.
TCCAAAAACCGTGATGTTTTCATTCTGCAACGCCTGGAGCACAAAATTGGGCACAACCATTCCGTAGCGGCCGGTTTGTCGCGGGCCCACTGTGTTGAAAAGGCGGACGACGGTCGTCGGCACGCGTTTTTCCTTCCAGTAGGCGAGCGCCAGAAATTCGTCCAACGCCTTCGAGCAGGCGTAGCTCCATCGGCCTTTGCTCGACGGCCCCATCAGCAGATCGTCATCCTCCCGGAACGGCATCTGCGTGCGCTTTCCGTACACCTCGGAGGTCGAAGTGATCAGCACGCGCTTTTTCTTTTTTGCCGCGAGGCTCAGAACCAGCTCCGTCGCTCGCACGTTGGTTTCGATGGTCCGAACCGGGCTTTCCACAATCAACCGCACACCGACGGCCGCGGCGAGGTGAAAGATGACGTCACACTCGTCAACAAGTTCTGCTGTCAACTGGCGGTTTTCAACGCTGTCAAGGAAATATTCAAACCGCTTGTGCGCTTTCAGGTGTCGGATGTTTTCGACCGATCCGGTTGAAAGGTCATCGATCACGAAGACCTTGTCTTCGCAGGCGAGATAGCGTTCCGCGAGGTGTGATCCGATAAATCCTGCTCCGCCGGTGATTAACACTTTCATTGTATTTCTCCTTTTGGTCTCGTTCCCTTCCCATTTCTCTGACCGAGCACTGATGAGTAAACCTTTTCAATTTCATTCACCAATCGTTCCTTGGAAAAGTTCTGCTGCGCAAAAACGCTCGCCGCCTGGCCCATCCGCTCGCGGCGCTGCGGGTCCAGGGACAGCCGGTTCAGGGCCTCAGCAAAGGTTTCAGGCGTGCGCCGGGTCACAAGAATGCCGTTGTCGAATATGGAATATCCCGAGTGGCGCTCGGGGTTGCCCGACATCAGGTCTGCTACACCGCCAACGTCCGGAAGCACTGTTGGGCAGCCCGCAGCCATGGCCTCGATGGCAGCAACGGGCGTCCCTTCATTGATTGAAGTCAGCAGAAGAATGTCCAGCAGGCTGTAAATGGAAACCATGTCCCGCTGCCAGCCGCTCAGTCGCAGACGCTCCCCCAGTTCAAGCCTGCTTTTCTCTGCCTCAACCTGCGCTCGCAATTCGCCGTCTCCCGCCATCAGGAAAGAGCCGATCGCGTTCACGCCTGCGCAAAGCGCCGCGATTTTGGGGAACATCAGCGGGTCCTTTACCGCCGTCAGTCGCCCCACCCAACCCACCACCAGAGGATGGCAGCCGTTCTTTTCGGCAAAACGGGTCCGCGCAACTTTCAGCAGGGCGCTCAGATCAAAGCCAAGGCGAACGGTGGATATTCTGGCCGCGGGAGCCACCCGAAACCGGCCCGCCAGGTCGTCCCGCTGCTTGGGACTGACTGCGATGATTCGTCTGGTCCCACGGGCAAGCAGGCGTTCGATGAACAGATAGGCCGCCGTTTTCTTGCGCGAAAAATAACCCTCAAAGACGTTCCCGTGATAGGTGTGTACGCAAGGTGTTCCGGAAGCAAAGGCCGCAAGCCTCCCCAATGCTCCCGCCTTTGCCGTGTGCGTGTGCAGAATATCCGGCCGCTCGCGTCTCAGCCATCGATAAAGGTCCCAGCAGGCCCGGAGGTCGGAAAAGATGGAAACCTCCCGCGAAAGCCGGGGAATACGGACCAGCCTGACGCCCAATTCATCGGCGAGATATTCCATGCTGCCTTCTGATTCCGGCACACTGCCCACCAATAAGCTGGTGGAATGGCCTGCGTCCGCCAGCTCGCGTGTCAACAGAACTGCCTGGATTGCCGGTCCGCCGATATTGAGCCGGGCGATTGCTCGCGCGATCTTCATACTTTAAGGGGAGTCAAATGCGCTGCTCGTGAGCCTTGCGGCCAGAGAAACTTGCTGAATATTTGCCACTCGTACGCCACGGTCAAATGGCTCGCGCCACCTCAGCGTCGACGCTGCGCAAATCTTCGCTGAACACAGCACTGTATTCCGCCAGACAGGTTTTCCAATCCCGCATCACGTTCAGGCCGCGCGCTGAGAGCTTCAGGTTCACCAGGCGCTCGCTCGCCGGCCGATGTGCGAAGTACTCTGCCGCGAAGAAGTCGGACGCCACCGGTTCGACTCGAACTTTCTCGGCGAGGCCCAGGCATCGGACAAACTCTTCGGCCACATCGCGTCTTGTCCCCGACCCACCACACACCTGGTTGTAAAGCCCGTAGAGATGGCTCTCCAGAATCTTGACCATCCCCTCGGCAAAGTCCACGGTGTAAGTCGGCGTCCCGCTTTTGTCCTCAACCACATGCAGAACATTTCTTCCCGACTTGATTTGGCGATAGAGTTTATTGATGAATTTTTTATCCTTCTTCGGACCGCCGCCCATCATCCACCCGGCCCTCAACACAATGTGCTTTCGCACATTGCGCAGCACATACTGCTCACCGTAGTATTTAGCCTTCGCGTAAATGGAACCCGGTCGAGGAGTGTCAAAATCGGTGTAGTACTCTTTTTCTCCGCCGAATATTCCAGCCGTCGAAATGTAGATGCAGGGGATGCCAAGCTGTTCCGCGATCAGGCCCAGGTTTTCTGCTCCCAGAGCATTCGTCAGCCATGCGTTCTCAGGATCTTTCTCGCAAAGCTCCAAGTCAGTGAGAGCTGCCAGATTGATGATGACGTCCGGCCCGAAACTCTTGACGGAATCCCTGATCTGAGTGAAATCACGCACGTCGGCATACTCCAGCCAGGATTCGTTGAGGTCAATGTCTGTCGCCTTGACGTCAGCAATCCTGCTGAACCGCCGGTAGACCGCCGCGCCCAGCATCCCACCACAGCCGGCAATGTAGACTCTCTTCATGGGTTCCATAATGCTCCTTTTCCCGTTCTAGCGAAGGCCGCTGAAAGCGTTGATGTACGCGCCTGCCTGTGCGGCCGTTGAATAACTTGCAGCCACGTGCAGTCGGGCCTCGCGACCCATCTGGGCCGCCCGGCCGCTGTCGGCAATTAGCCGCTCGAGCGCATGGCACCAGGCGTCGGCCGAATTCTCAACCACCAGGCCTGTGACCCCGTGACGGACAACGTCGCCCCCCGCGCCTGTGGCGGAGACCACAGCCGGCATCTCCATCGCGCCATATTGAATGGCTTTAAATCCAACCTTCCCCCGTTGCCAAGGGCCGTCTGGAACAGGCATTACGCCGATATCAAACATGTCCAGATCAGCGATCTCTGTTTCAAGGCGCCAAGGCACGAATCTGTAGTTTTTGAGCTCCGGGAAACCGGGATCTTTGTCGCAGATCACACGAAACTCAAACTCCCGCCGACGTTCCAGTTCTCGCAGCGCGGGACGAATCAGATCAAGGTATGGCGCCGTGGAGTGGGACCCGGTCCAGCCGACCACAGGCCGGTCGGCCGGCTGGCTACGGTCGCGCGAGGAGCGGTGGTAATCCAGATCAATCGTTGTGGGCACGATCACCGCGTTCCCGTTCAACTCGTTCGCCCATTCGCGCAGGTAATCGTTGCAGACCATCACGAGTTCGCTTCTGCAGGTGATGTAGCGCACCTTTGAAGGAAATTTGAGCCATCCGATAAGCCGGTTGGCTTTCGAGACATTTCTGATGAAAATCGCGTCGTCAAAGTCGTAGACCACCGGCTTTCGAGAACGAAACGCAAGCCACTCGATAATTGGCGGACCGAGGGGCGCAGCTTCGCGGAAAATGAAGATCCGGTCGTAGTCGCCAAACCGGCTGGCAAGTCTCAGGCGATGGAAAAAGCCGACCAGCACGCCCGCCATTTTGCTGAAGTTGGACCCGCTGGCGTAGAGAATTGTCGATGTCGCAGGATCGAGAAATGGAGCGACTTCTACATCGATGCCCGCCGCTCCAAGCACTCCGAGGTACTGTTCAAATCGGAAGCGCTGACCGGGTGACCGGCCCTCAGGAGCGGGACATAACACCAGTGCTCGCACTTTCGCGGGATGGTTTACGGCGGATTCACCGTCCACGCCGCGAGACAATTGGGGCACTTGCCCCAGGCGCAATCTTGTTGTCGAGATTGGAGCCGTGGCCGTCACCGTGGCACCACTTCGGTCTGAGGTTCGTATTGCGAACTGAAGTTGCTTTCCGGGAGTAGGGTCAAGCTGTTTCGGCTCGCCGCAGGCCGACCGCGCACCAGAAAGGAGGTCCGTCGGAAAACCGCACCTTTTCAAATCCGGCTCGCTCGAGCATCTCTGCGATCTGCACGCGCGTGAACCGTTGCTCGAGCTGAGTACCGAGCCGGTCCAGCGCGTCGGTACGCATCACGTAAAGCGAGCGGTCGCGGTAGTAAGCCAGCGGCCAGTTTTCGATTTTCATTCCCAGGCGGGCGATGAGCCCGGCCATGCGCGCCAGCGGCCAGTACGCACAAATCGCCACCAGTTCCGCTATCGCGACTTTCAACAGTTGCGGCTGGCGGGAAAGCGCCCGTCTCGCAAGGTCAGTCAAGCGCCACAACCAGCGATACCACGCCGGCCTGTTATCGAAGGCATAGTAGAGATACAGCAAGAATGGAGCGCCCGGTTTCAGGGTCGAGGCGATGGCCCGAAGGCCGGCCTGCGGGTCGGGAATATGGTGAAGCACGCCCAGTGAGTACGCGAAGTCAAGGCTCCGCTTTTCGAACGGCAGGTCGCCCGCGCTTGCATGGTGGAACTCCACGTTCCGCAGGCTCGACAGGTTCGCCCGCGCCACTTGCAAGGCCTCACTGCTGGCGTCGACCAGATGGAGCTGCGTTACCCTCGGAGCCACCGCTCTTGCCCATCGACCGCTTCCGCAGCCGATATCCGCGCCACAACCTCCGCCTTTCGGCAGGATGTCCCACGGAAAAATCGAAAAGTACTGCTGAAAAATTTCCCGGTTTTCCTCCGGGCTGAGCGCTTTCTGAGTGAAGCGGGCCCATTCCCTTCCGAATCCGGCCACAGTTGCTGCATCGGTGTTATGGAGGGAGCAGTTGCCCATTTCAGCGAGCCGCCTCCCCGCCACGCTCAAGATAACTGCGACCTCGCCTCGTGCCCAGCAGCAGCGCGAGCAGGACGAGAACGGGCATTACTTCCAGGCGTTGTCGCACCGCCATGCCAAGGTTCGCATATCCGCCAAACCCGTAGAGAGATGCCCAGCACAGCAGGTATGCCAGCGCCCACGACATCACCGGATCTCGCAACCTGCTAAAACGCCAGTGCTTCACCGCGGAAATTACCAGAACCAGCAGCACCGTGCATTCCAGTGCGGAAATGGCCACAAAGGCATTATTGATATCCCACACCATCGGTCTGAACATTGCAGTAAAAACACCCCACGGCCAGAACAACACCATCGAGCTGAAAGAATGAAAGCCCTGGAAGCTCTGAGCGCTGCCGCCGTGACCTGCAAAGCCGCCCAGGATTGCGTTTGTCGTCGGCAGAATGCTGGAAGTGCCCTCGGCAAGGAACTGGGTTTGGAAGATCGAATAGGCGTATGCCATCCCTGCCAGCCCGCCGGCCACGCAGAGAACGCGCTGGATCGGATGGCGAAGCCGTGGCGCCACCACAAACAGCAGCGGGGCTATCATAATCACGCCATACCACTCGCGGATGAACATGGCAATCAGCACTCCGCAGGCCAAGCTCAGCCCATAACGTGTTCGGCCCGTGCGGAGCCAGCCCACAGCGCCCAGCGCGTAAAGACCTGAGCCGAAAAAAATCACCGGATCTTTCCCCAGGATTGAGGACCAGAACAGGACAGTGGGCGTGAGACCCACCAGGTAGAGGAGCCATGTCTTGCGGCTTCTCAAGTACTGGCAGGCGGCGCGATAGAAGCAGAATGCTCCCCACAATCCGATGAATGAATAAACAATCTTCATCGCGTGATAACTGGGCCCCACCAGGTCTGCCACGATTACCGAGAATCGAAGGATCGTCTCTGTGCCATTTCCCAGGACGGGCAAAAGCGAGCCATGCCGACCCCACACACCCATTCTGAAGTACCAATAGGCATCGAGTCCGTAGTGCCATTCGTAAATCAGCATAAAGCCGAGATCGACGGCAACTTTGGCAAGCCACACTTTCAATAGCGGGCCGCCATCTTTCAAAGGGACAACAGCGAGAAGCACTGCAAGCCCCAGCGCCCAGATCCAGCCGCGCACGTAATCGCTCACGATGTCCGGCTGGGGAATATAACGCCCGAATATTCCCATGTGGGCCAGCAGCCACAAAATCATCAAGCTGAATGCAACGCCGGCCACCACGAGTCCGCCGAACTGCAATCGTGGATCTAAAGTGTCTGCTTGCGTGTGTCGCATGGTGTCCGGTCAGATGGATGCAAAAGTCTCACCGCGCCGCCAGGCATGTTCCAGCTCAGGCTCCGGCGTCAAATCCGGCTGCCGTCTGTGCCACGCCTGGAGCATGAGCACAGCCCACAGCCGGTGGTGGTTGGCCTGTCTTCCAGAACGGAACTCGGTCCACTCACGCCGCACGGCGCCGGCCTCCAGGAGGTCCTGGCAGCGAAGGGCTTCCGTGCTGATCAGGCTCTCCACCCACTCGGTGAGTGGTCCCCTCAGCCACGCCGCAAGTGGAACAGCAAATCCGGCTTTCGGCCGTTCAACCAGCCCGGCAGGAACATGCCGGTAGAGCACCTGGCGGAGCAGCCACTTGGTTCGCCGGCCTCGAATCTTCATCTTCAGCGGCAGCGACGCAGCAAACGGAACCAGCTCGTCATCCAGCAGCGGCACGCGCGCCTCCAGGCTTACGGACATGCTGGCGCGGTCCACTTTGGTCAGAATATCGTCAGGCAGATAGGTCGCGGCGTCCCACAACTGCATCTGCGTGACCCAGTCGCGCCCGGCTGTTGGCCGGCCAGGCCACGCACCGGCCCTATCTCTTCCATCACGCAGCAACTGAGATCCGGAAAAGGGCTTGCACATCGCTGCATAGGCCGTTTCAAGGCTTTCTGCGCCAATCAAGTCTCCAAGCTTTGCCAATCCCTCGCCGAGCCGGCCGGAAGACATGCCACCGGACAATTTTGCGCCGCTGAGTCGAAACAGAGTTGCAGCCGTGGAGGAAAGCCCCTTCCCAAGCCGGTTTCCCCATTTCACCGCCCTGGGCAAAAGGCGGTAGCGATTGTATCCGCCGAAAAATTCATCTCCCCCATCACCCGTCAGAGCAACCGTCACGTGCTGCCGGGCCAGCCGGGAAATCAGGAACGTCGGAATCTGTGACGAGTCGGCAAAAGGCTCATCGTAAATTTCCGGCAGTTTCGGAATCACGTCGAGCGCATCCTGCGGTCGAAGCAGCATCTCCGTGTGGTCAGTTCCCAGATGCCTGGCCACCGCCCGCGCGTGAGGCGATTCGTCAAACCCTTTCTCGGCAAAACCGACTGAAAACGTTTTCACCCGCGCGCGCGCTTTGGCGCACATCATGGCAACCACCGCGGAGGAGTCGATGCCTCCCGAAAGCAACGCTCCCAGCGGAACGTCCGAAATCATGTGGCGCTTCACTGAAATCTCGAGCAGATTTTCCAGCTTTTCAATCGCGTCCTGCTCGCCAATCTCTGCGGTTTCGGCGTTGAAGGCAGATTCGATATCCCAATATTTCCGCACCGCGGCCGTACTCTCTTCCCTCCGCACCTGTAGCGCGGTTCCCGGCTGGAGCTTTTGAATGCCTTTGTAGATGCTCAGCGGCGTTGGGACGTAGCCAAAATCCAGGTACAATTCCACGGCTTCGTGATTGACGGTCCGCTCGAAGCCGGGGCACTGCTCGATGGCCCGCAACTCCGAGCCAAAAAGAAACGTTTCCCCGCTCCATCCGTAGTAGAGCGGCTTGATGCCGACCCGATCGCGGGCCAGGTGAAGCACACGCTGCTGCCTGTCCCATAGCGCATAGGCAAACATTCCCTGCAGGCGGAGAGGCACATCGCCTGCTCCCCATTCGACGGCAGTTGCAAGAATCACTTCCGTGTCTGTGCCGGATGTAAAACTATGTCCAAGGCCTTGAAGCCGTGTGCGAAGCTCTTTGAAGTTGCAAATCTCGCCATTAAAGACGATCCCGTAGCGTCCGTCGCCGGAAAACATGGGCTGGTGGCCGCGGGGGGAGACATCCAGGATCGCGAGCCGCCGGAAGCCAAGCCCAATCCCAGCACTCCTGTCTACCCATGATCCGCAATCGTCCGGGCCTCGATGCCGCAAGGCCATCGTCATCCGCTGCACGGCTTCTTCCAGACCGCCTGCAGCGAATTCACTTTTGCTTGAAAGAAAACCGGCTATCCCGCACATCGTTGGAAGTCTGCCACCTTGAAGCGTTCGAATCTAAGGTCTGCCCGCTGGCTTGCCATCATAATTGCCCGCGCAAATGCTCCCAGATCATCCCCAGCAGCTCGTGCCCAGCTACTTCTGATTGCACCAGCGCGGCGGCGTCGGGCGGAACGTTCATCACAAAAGGCTGGGTATTCCACCGCGCCACGTAATTGGCTGGTGCCGGGATGGGCTGCATGCCCAGGTGTCGGAACAGGCCCATGGCGCGCGGCATATGAAAGGCAGAGGTCACCAGAATGAAAGGTTTCTGCCCGACGTACGGCAGTATGTCTTTCGCTTCGCTGGCGGTGTCATTCGAATGCGTCTCCAGCACAATAACGCTCGAAGGCACTCCCAGCAACTCGGCCAGCTTCCGCATCGGAACGGCTTCGGCCGCGGCGTTAAGCGTTGGGCCTCCCGACATCACCATTCGCGGCGCCGTCGTCACAGTTGGCTTCGGCTGATCGGAGGCGCCATTGCTTTCGGCCGCGCTCGTCATCGGAGTTGCCAGCTTCTCATAGATCTCCACCGCTTCAACCACGCGCAGGGCGGAATCGGGGTAGAGCCGGTCGGCAACAGGCAATCCCGGGTCATCACTCGCGCCTCCGCTCAGCACTACGATGGTCGGGTTTGGACCCAGCACAGACACGGGCCTCTGCCCCAGCGCCGACCCGCCGCCATCGGCTTGTGCCGCTCGAAGCAGAGCCTGCACCCCCGAGCCCGGGTCGGCGCCGGCTCCGGCCAATCGAAACGGGGGATAGCGGGCTTCAAGATCATGTACCAGGTGATACCCGACGAACCTGTTGCTGAAGATCAGCAGCAGCACCGTCCCGGCCGTCACCAGATATTTCGCCAGCCGCCGCCGTCGATCGATCCAAAGCAGGACCACGCCTACGACGATCAGCGCCAGCGAAAACTGCAAGGGCATCAGCATGGCCCCAAGCAGCTTCTTAGTGATGAAAAATATTTTCATCGCACCGGGCAGACTGATCGGGACCAGTTCTGGCGTGGCTGATTTTCACCTATCGATGTGACCATTCGTGGTCGTATTCAAGCTCCTTGACCGGGCTGGCCGGCGTTGCCACCTCCGGCGCTCTTCTTCCGCCTGCTATCTCAACATAGATCTTTCGATAAGCTTCCACGCCTCGTTCAAGCGAAAAGTGTTGGCGCGCAGCCTCCACACATCGCATTCCGGTTTCTCCATCCATCAAAAGCGCAAGCAATTCGCGCACCGCCGCCCCGCGCGCTTCGGGTGAAAACTCTCGCATCACCACTCCCGCGCGCGCTTGGGAGACCACCGAATCCATATCCCCTACACCCGCGTTCACCAGACAGGGAACTCCGCAGCCCAGAAGCTCGCCCAGGCGCGTTGGTGCCGAGCTCTTCTTCGAGAAAACCGGCTTGATAAAAAACGCCGCGGCATCCATCCGGCGGATAAACCCTGGCACCTCGCGATATTCCGCCGAATGCAGATCAACCTTGTCCATCGGCACGTCACACGCTCTGATTCTGGCGCGAATATAGTCGTGGTCGCCCCGGTTCAGCACCATCAGTCGAGCCTCCGGCCGCGCCCTCAGCAGTTCTTTGAAGCACTCGAGCACTTTATCAAACAGATAAAACGTCCCCACCGATCCCACGTAACCCAGCACGAATCCTCGCCGCTCGCTGGCTTTGCCGCCAATCGCGGGACGGAACAGTTCCAGGTCCGTGCAGGTCGGAATCACTTCGAACCGTAAGTCGCGCCCGCGAAGGTAAGGAAATTCCCGCATCGCGTTCACGCCGGCCTGTGTCAGTGAGACCACCACATCCGCGCGTTCGAGCAGCCTCTTCTCGAACCACTTTGCCGCCCGGTACACGCCCGAACCACGCCGCCAGGCTCCGCCGTCCACCTTCTCATCCGGCCAGAAGCCTCGCATGTCGAAGAGGAGCCTCATCCCCGTCACTCGCTTGAGAGCGAGCCCGATGACGCCCGGAACATATCCCCGCACGTGTACGATCCTTGGACTTCTCCGCAGAGCGAACCAGCCGCCTCGCAGAATGCCATGGGCGACATCGAATGCCGTGGCGGGCACGCTCGGCCGCTTGTGGTAACGCAGTGGAATCCACCCGATCCCGTTCCGGTCAAGCTGCTCCACCAGTGCCTCGCGCCTCTCGCGGTCCGCCCAGTCCTGCGCCTTCTCAAAGCTCATTACCGTGATGGAAAAGCCGCCGGCCAGACCGCGAAGATACGGCAGCACCTGCGACTGCCCCAGAGGCTCCATCAGCCCGTCATAGGTGATATACAGCACCGGCCGCCGCGAAGAACGCTCGTTCATCTGCTCATTCCTGGCGCTGTGCATTTTACTCGTTGCGCCTGATCCATCAGATTCATCGCCAGACCGACCGGAAGCGCCGTCAGCCACAGCGCCCTGCCGAGCGCCGTTCCCATCTCCCGCCACTGCGCCGAGGGGCCTATTCCCATTCGAAAGGAAAACCTGGAATAAGCTGCCGCTCGGCGGTAGAACTGCATCGGTGCATATCTTAGCCATTGCGCGTCACGCGCCAACTGATCCTGGTACTGCGCCCGCAGCCCGGGCCAGTGTGCAAAATCGGATCCATTCCTCTGCAACGACACTCGCCCATGGTCCGCCTGGTAGTACACATACAAAATTTCGTTGAGCCATCGCGCGCTATAGATTCTTCCCACTCGCGCCGCCGTCAATCCCTCCGGAAGCCAGCCCGAGAAGTCCTTCAGAATCGGCGCCGGAAATTTCCGAATGACTCTGGTCACCCAGCAGGGTCGCTGGTCTTCACGGGCGCGGAATTTGTAATACTGCTCCTGGAAAGTCGCATCGCGCCACGGTACGCCGAACCCCGAGCCATTGGGCCTGCCGTTTTCATCGCAGGACCGGACATACATCCCCGCGTATCCCGGCCGCGCGTGTTCCGGAATTTCGCACCACGCTTTCAACAGTCGATCCAGAGCATCTGGCCTGCAGCCGTCGTCATGATCGATCTGGAAGAAAAACTCACCTCGCGCAATCGAAATGGCGCGATTGAACGATGCCGCCGTGCCCGACTGCGCCTGCCGTACAAGGCGAATCGGGAAATCTGCGCTCGCCTGCCAGCTTTCCACCAATTCTTCGGTGCCGTCAACCGACCCATCGCTAACTACCACCCATTCAAAGCTGCGCAGCATCTGGCTCTGGAGGCTTTCGTACACTCGATGCAGCGTGCGCTCCGCGTTAAACGCCGATGTGAATACCGTGAAAAGCGGCGCTTCTTCAGCCATTCGATCCCATTTCCGTTGGCGCAGGGGCTGCCTTCGCTTTCAGCGTTCGGCGGTCTCGCGCGTTGAGTAGTTCGCCGAAATAGGCTTCCCATCGCTCTGCCACCGCAGCGGGAGTGAAGTGAGTTTGAACCCGTTCCACGCCGCCCCGCCGCAGCCGCTGCCTCAAGTCGCCGTCCGCCAGCGCACGAGCCACAGCGTCGGCCAATAATTCCGGACTGCCTGGCGGCGCCAGAAGCCCGGAAATTCCATCTTCGACAACCTCCGGCACTGAACCGACGGCAACTGCCACCACAGCAACGCCCAATGCCATGGCTTCAGCGATGGCCAGCCCGAATCCTTCCAGGCTCGAGGGTGAAACGAAGAGGTCCGCCGCCGCAATGTGCCTCAGCGCATCCGCATAAGCAAGATTACCGGTCAGGATCACCTGGCTCTCAAGCCCCGCGTTCCTGACGGCAGACCTTATTTCAGGCTCCAGTGGACCGCTCCCGACTAGCAGCAGCTTCGGAGCGATTCCCCGGCTCCTCAGGACCTCGAGCGCGCGCAGCAGCAGGACGTGTCCTTTCTGCTTGACCATCCTGGCTGAGTAGGCCAGCAGAGCAGTCTGTTCGCCAATTCCCAATTTCCTTCTCAGCTCTTCCCGCCCGGCCAGGAAAGTTTCGGCCGGCCCGCCAAGCTCAATGGAGTTGGGTATCACCGTGATCCGCCGGATGGCCATCTCGCTTCGGTAATGTCGGGCAACGCTCTCACTCACCGCCACCACGCCGTCTGTCAACCGGCGCAGCGCAATGCCGTGCAAACGCCGAAGCGCCTTTTGGCGAAGATTGCGGGCCGGATAGATTTCATAATCGAGATTATGCAGCACCACCACGCGCGGCGGTCCCGCTGCCAGCATGCGCGACAACCCCGACGCAATACACGAGGTAAGCAGATGGGCCTGGACGACGTCATACCCGCCTCTCCGGACCAGCCGCGCCACCCTCGCCGCAGCGCCTGCAAAGTCCCGCTGGAACCCCGCTCCAAGCTCCTGGAATCGGATTCCCCCTTCGGGCAGGTCTTTCGCCAGATCGGAACCGCGAAAGAGCGCCGCAATCGTGCAATCGTGTCCGCGCGCCGTCAGGGCACGGGCCAGCGTCACCAGTTGCCTTTCCGCGCCTCCGGGCGTACACAGCCGATCAATGATGCACAGGATCTTCATGGGTAACCTGTTTTTCAGGCAGGCGTCTGGCCAGCACGGCCCACGCATACTGATTCATGGTGTCGAACCGGTCAAGCAGCGTCGTACACGGTATGGCAATAAGCGTCGCCGGCAGAAACAGCATGGCGCCCAGCCTGTACTGACCGCGCCGCAATCCAAGCCGCCGCAGCACCGGGAACAGCGCGTTCAAAACGGCGAGATCAATCAGCCGGATCGCAACCAGCGTGAATAGCCCGCCCATCGGTTCGCATTCCATCACCTCGAACCCCGCCTCCCTCAGCAGGTAAGCCAGCCCGTATTTCGTGTACCGATAGAAATCGTACGGCTCATAGTGCAGGCCCCAGGTCTGCGGTACGGTCAGATAGAGCAGCCCGCCCGGCTTCAGCACCCGGCCGATCTCCTCAAGCGCCACCCAGGGCTTGGGCACGTGCTCGATCACATGGTTGCACATCACTGAATCAAAGCTCGCATCCTTCACCGGGATGGCCAGGCAGGAGCCGGCAAGATCGGGCCGCCGCGCTGCATCGCCATCCATCCCCACACAAACCGATCCTTCCGGCAGCAGGTCTTCATACGGCCGGTAGCCGCACCCCAGGTCCAGCACCTTCGGACCCAGTTTCTTGCAGAACTTGGCCGCCTTCTGCCGGTCCAGCCGATGCGCCAGGTAAAGATAGTCGTTGAACATATTGTTTCGTCTCGGCATGGTTCAGAGGAATGCGCAAAGCTGTCGCTGGATTCATGTTCCGAGGAGTCGTCTGAATGTACCGCCGCGCGCTCCGCCGTCAATCTCCTGCAGAAATCGGAGGGCTCTCCTCGGTAGAGTGCTGTAGGCTATAGCAAAGATCGAGTAGGCTAGCCGCCGCCGCAAATTCCTCTGCGGCTGCCGCCACGTCGACTGGATGGCCTTCATCGTCAGGTGCCGCAGACTGCCCTGCCACGGGTCGTCACATGGATTCTCCCGCCGCGAAACAATCCTGCGCACCCAGTGCTGCGGGCATCCGCCAATCCATTCGTCGAGCGTTCCAATCTTTCCCTCGGTCAGCCGGAACAGCGAATAATAGAGTTTGAAATCCAGTTCGATGCGGTTCCTGATCACCGCCAGCGGATCTCCGCATGCCAGATTATTACTGCCGTGTACGCGATACCTGGCCAGCGGTTGCCGAAGGCACTTCACCTCGCCGAACAGTCCCGCCGCCGTTAGGTAAACGTCAGGGCAGGCTCTCCAGTCAACTTCCGGAATGGGCAACATCTTTTCGAGCGCTGCTCGCGAGAACACGTTTCCGCTAGTTGGCGAGCCTACGCCAAACGACCCTAAGACGGGACTTGGCAATTCCTGCCCCCCAATCCTCCGTCCGAGCGATTTGCCATCCTTGTCCACCACCTCCAGAGGGAACAGCAATCGGGCCATCCCCTCGCGCCATTCACGGACGGCTATTTCGATGGTGTCCGGCTCCAGCACGTCGTCAGAGTCTAAAAAAAGGATCAGATCGCCAGTCGAGGCTGCGAACCCCGCGTTCAGCGCCGAGACGTGCCCGCCGTTCGACTTGAAAATCCCGTGAACTCTTTCCCCGCGGCTTTCGATCACCTGCCGCGAGTTGTCCGTCGAGCCGTCGTCCACAACAACAACTTCCGTCTTCGCATGGGTCTGGCCAAGCGCGCTATCAATCGCCTCGCCCAGAAATCGCGCGTAGTTACAATTGCTGATGATGATGCTGACGGTAAGCGGCCGGCTGGCGCCAGCTTGCGATGTCGCCGCCTCACCGTGCGTCTCTACTGCGCCTTTTTGCCGCCCATCCTCGATTTCCAGGGCGGCGCCTGATTCTCCCACCGTAGTCACGAGTACCCCCCTCGCATGGCCTCGATGTGCAGCCTCAGTTAGGCCCCTGTCAGGTCACACATTTCCGCAATTTACCTCATGTGCCCAGAACACCCCTGTATGTCCGCCCCGGATGCTGGCCGTCCATCCATCGCAAGAGCTTTCCGGCGCCTGTTCTGGCGGTTCTCGGCAGCAGGCCATAGGTGACAACGAAAGCTGTGTAGGCAAGCCTCTGCTGGACAGTGCGATTTGGCTCGCGCCAGCACGCCTTTGCGGCGCGGGCCGTGAGCGCGGCAAGAGAATCGGTCCAGGGATAATCGTCCGGCCTTTCACGGAGCAGTTTTATCCGGCGGACCCAATGCTGCGGGCAAGCTCCAAGCCACTTCTCCAGGGTCGTCATTCTCCCGTCCATCAGACGCGAGAGTCCGTCATAGAGCCTGAGATCGAGGTTGATGCGGCTTCTGAAGCTCGATGTCTCTTCGGCGCAGGCTTCGTTGTTCATTCCATGCACCCGATACATGCCAAGGGGCCGCTCCAGTCGTCTGGCGCCGCCAAAAAGCGAGGCTGTTGCGGTAAGGTAGAAGTCAGCGGATATTCTCCAACCCTCGGTCGGCATCGGCAGGATCTGCTCGAGTACCTTTCGCGAAAACACGTTGCCGCTGGTCGGAGAACCGAAGCAAAACGGTCCCCGCAGCGGCCCCGGCGATAGAGTTCCCCCTACCAGCCCTCCGCGTGAACGGCCGTTTGCATCGACGGTCCGCAGCGGAAAAAACACCATGCCCAAGCCGTCACGCCATTCACGGACCGCCGTTTCGATGGCATTGGGTTCCAGCATGTCGTCGGAATCCAGAAAAAGAATCAGATCGCCCGTGGAAGCTGCAAAGCCTGCGTTGAACGCCGAAGCCTGCCCGCCATTCTCTTTCAGCACCGGAATAATGAGCTCGCCATAACCCGCAATCACCTCGCGCGAATTGTCCCTCGAGCCGTCATCAACCACAATCACCTCTCGCTGCGGATAGCTCTGCGCCAGCGCGCTGTCAATCGCCTGCCAGAGAAAGCGGCCATAGTTGTAATTGTTGACGATGATCGAGACCAGCGGCTTCCCGATCGGCCCCCCGGAGGGATTCTCGACCCTCGGCGCTTGGGCAGCATTTCCAGGGTTCTCGCGCACCTCGCCCGACGTCGTGCGGCCCCTCGGTTGCCAGCCATCCCCCAACGCGCAGCGCAACGCCTTCAGTTCGGTGGTAAGGCAAAACCACATCATGCCGGGGCTGGGGTGCCGCCTCACTGCGGCCCAGCCAAGACTCCAAAGCTGCCGACAGTCTCCTTCGGCATACCTCACGCTCAGCGGAGAACGGAAATAGTCAATCAGCGGTTCGAATTTGTTCTCCACCAGTTTGGCGTTGAGATAGTTGACGGTGTCCTGCATGAACGCTCTTGATTTGAGCCGGTCCGTGCAGAAATAATTATTCCCCTCATGCGCCCTGTATGCTCCGAGCCTGTTGGGAATCCAGTGGACCTCGCCCAGCAGCGCCGCCGCCCGCACCACAAAATCATCCGCGCAGATTCGAGTCTCGGGGACGGGAAATATCCGTCGGGCCAGCTCCCTCGTAATCACAAGTCCGCTCGTGGGCGAACCGGCAAAGGGCACATAGCCGTATTTGCGAGCGTAGTCCAATAAGTTCGGTTTCACCGGGTGGGGTCCGGAAGGCAGAGCGGTACCTTGTCTCGTTCCGCCTTGGTCCACCACATCCATCGGGTGATAAAGCATCACCTGTTTGCCCGCAAACTCCGTAGACACGGCCCTCTCGATGGTGGCAACTTTCTCCGGATAGAAGAAATCGTCGGAATCCAGAAAGAAAATCAGCTCACCACGGCTCGCGGCCATTCCCGCATTAAAGGCTGATCCCTGCCCGCCGTTTTCCTTCAACACAGGAATGATGCGGCTGCCGTAACCCGCAATCACTTCGCGCGAGTTGTCCGTCGAGCCATCGTCAACAACCATCACTTCGGTATTGCGGTACGTCTGTCCCAGTGCGCTGTCAATTGCCTCGCCCACAAAGCGGCCGTAGTTGTAGTTGTTGACGATGATGGAAACCAGCGGATTCATCTTCACCTGCGCCCGATCCCTCAATCCCGACTACGTTCAGGAGGCTCCTGCCGGTCAGCCGCATCAGCGATGCTGCCGTGGCCGCTTGCTGCCACACACTCCTCGATCACCGCCAGAAGGGTTGCCTCAAACGCCCGCGCATTCCCGCTGGTGATGCTTGCGGGCGCGGCTATGGAATCGCCTCGTGCTTCACCCCGCAACTTCCAGGATTCGGCGATCCTGCCCAGATGAAGCCAGACTTGCGCCTTGTGGTAAAACTTCTCGGCAGATCGGAAGGCCACGAGCCATCGCCAGGAACTTTCCAGCAGCGAGCGAAAATAGGTGCGCGGTACACCAAACCAGCGCACGAGGCCGGAAGCAAGCTCCAGGGTTCGCACGTAACCTCTGCCTAATCGGTACTGGTGTGTCAGGAAGTAGCTCCGGGTTAGCCTTTCCTTGGGCACCGGATGATAAACAATTGCTTTCGGCGCATATGCAATTTTCTCGCCGGCGCGGATCAATCGCTGCCCAAACTCCGTATCTGCCCCCAGCAGTCCACCGGCGCCCGCCCGGCAAATGTCGGCCCGGAACAGGCCGTACTTTGCGAACACAGATTTTCTGAAGGCCATGTTCAACCCGAACGGCGGCGTTTGGATCAGCTTCGCCTCTGGTCCCTGGTTGAAATCGAGAAGAGGCCCGGTGCCCAAATAGTAGGGCCCGGGCAGCGCCAGCCACTTCGGTCTCGTAAGCCCGCCCCACGCTGGAATGCTTTTGCCGCCAACCCCGGCGCAGTCAAATTTTCCAAATGCGCGGACCAGCTCCCGCAGCCACTCCGGAGCCATCGTCACGTCATCGTCCGTGAAGGCGATAATTTCACCGGCGGCACGCGCAACACCAGTGTTCCGCGCATGGGAGAGCCCTTGCCGCGTTTCGAAAAAGTAACGCACTTCAAACGGCGACGTCTGTGCAAATTCCTCCACAACCGCCCGCGTGTTGTCGCTGGAGTTGTTGTCCACCACGATCAGCTCCCACTCAAGCTCCCGAGGAACACTCATCCCGCTCAGGCTCTCCAGCGTACCTCTGAGGCTTTCCGCCCGGTTATGAGTGCCGATGACAACCGAAACCATTGCGACGCCCCTTTTTGTCACCACCAAATTAACGACCGGGGCGCTGTCACCCCTGGGAACGGTCTCCCGACGAGTAGCCCTCCTCCGCACCCGTCATACAGATACGTTCTGCGACGTTCGACTATACGCGATACGCGGATATGTTCAGTTGAAGATCACTCTTGTTCAGTTCCGGCCGCCGATGGACCAGGGGCCGGTCCTTGTTGTATCCGCTGATGTGATAGCGAAATCCCGAAGCCCTCAAGATGAGCAGCAGCTCAGGAAGCACCTGTGGGCTGCCCGGCGCTGAATGGTACTCCACAAACAGATTCCCCACATTGGGCAGCCGATCCGAGCAGTCCCGTAGTACATCGTACTCCGCCCCTTCGATGTCGATTTTCAGGAGGTCGATTGGTTGGTCGAGGAGTTCGCGCAGCCGCATTCCCGGCACTAAGAAAGACTCCTCGTCGTCCGGAAGACAGACTCGACCGCCCCATGATCCCTCGGAGCGGAAAGGCAGTTCACCTGATTCCCGCCACACAGCCTTCGGCAGCAGCGTCACACCCGGGAGGGCGCCTGTGTTCTGCTGGAGAAGCTGAAACAGCTTTGGATCAGGCTCGAAGGCTAGAATGCGGGCCCCGGGATAAAGACGCTTCCAATACAGGATCGCCAGACCTATGTTCGCGCCGCAATCGATGATGAAAGGATTGTCCCCCGCAGCTTCGAAATCATAGGCATGTTGGTCAAAAATTTCCATCTTCATCACGAGAAAAGAGTGTGCATCGACGATAAGAATTGGTTGGCCGAGCAGATCGGTGGTAGTCGCAGTGTACCGAGCAAGACGTTGCAGGCGTTCGAGTTCCCTCCAGTAGGGATCCTGGTTTCTGTAGGCATGCCGGAGTTTTCCGATCAGCGTACGGCCAGCGGATGCGGCCAGCGCGACGGCGCGGGAAGGGCGTCGCCGCGGCAGTGCCGAACTCATCTCGATTGTGTTCAATCTAAGGCACTCCAAGCGCAGGGTTGATGCCCGCCCTACGTTTCCACATCCGCGGCCAAAGCCGTTGCTGGGCGTGCCGCCTGAGTCTGTCTCCACTCATCAAGAAACCAGCGCCAGGTATTTGCCAGGCCGGTGTCCAGATCGTGCGCGGGACGATAGCCCAGCAGATTGCGGGCTTTGTCGATTCGAGCGCAGTTTCGGCGGACTTCTCCGGCGCGTTCAGGCTTGTGAATAACGTCCACAACATATCCTTCGCCGGAGGCGAGTGCCCCAATCGCGCCCACCACCCGGTTGATTGTCGTCTCGCACCCCGTGGCGATCTGAAAGGCCTCTCCTGCAATGCCCTCCGCGTCCTCCGAAAGGCAGCGGCAGATAGCGTTCACGACATCGTCAACGTAGAGGAAATCTCGCGTCTGTTCTCCATCCCCGAAAATGCAGATGGTTTCACCTTGCAAAATTTTCATGATGAAATGTGCAACCGCGCTCTTTTTGTGGGCAGAGTGTGGTCCATACACGTTCGAGAACCGAAGAGCCACGGTGTCGAGGCCGGCGGAACCGAAAAAGGCTGAGCAGAGGCCCTCGCCCGCAAGCTTGCTGGCCCCGTAGGGCGAGATGGGACGCGGAACCATGCCCTCGTGGACCGGCTCGCTCTGTTCACCCAGAATCGCGCCACCAGTGGATGCAAAAACGAATCTCCGCACGCCGCACTCTTTCGAGGCCCGCAGCAAGTTCAATGTGCCGAGCGCGTTCACCTCAAAATCGAATTCGGGATTGGAAACCGATTCGATCACGCTGGTATGGGCGGCCAGGTGGACCACCGCATCCGCTCCCGCGATGGCCTCCCTTACTACGGATAGATCACGTACATCCCCGAACACCAGATCGGCATTCAGGCGGTCAGCATGCTCGCGCTTGCCGACGCTGAGATTATCGAGGATTCGAACCTTATGCCCGTCCAATGCCAGGCGAGAAATCAGGTTCACTCCGATGAATCCGCATCCGCCGGTGACAAGGTAGGAGTTCATGAGTGTTACCACCTTTCAATACAAGGGGGAGTCTTCGGTAGCAGCGGCACCAGCTTGGCGAGTAGTCCAGCCGTCCGGGTCCGATCAGGTCCCATCGCGTCGTCTTTCCGAAATAATTAAGGGTTAGGATCCAGAACCAACCTCGACGCATCAAGGGGTTCGGCATCGCCGGGTAAGACATCAACACCGAGGTTGACGTCAACCACCCCGTCATACGAAACTCGCTCGTTTACGGTGAAATTCGCGACTCCGTCCGCCTGGGAGAGGAACTCGGCGCGCCTGCGATCAAGGAGATTAACGTCAATGCGGTAGTGGCCCCGCAAAAAATTGTTCACGAAGGTATAGACGATGGTCATCACCGAGCCTTTCCGGCACTCGATGAGCGGTTGCTCCAGTCCTGCCGTCGATGCTCCGTAGCAGTAGAGAAGGTCCCGCGTCCTCCTGACGACAAAGCCGGCGCAAAAAGGCGGGCCGTCATCCAGGCACTCGAACTTCACCATCAGCCGGCAGCGCGAGCCAGGATGGATCACCGGGCTGCTTGAGCCGCTCGGCTCAAGCCATTCCACCCCTGCAACCCGAAACTTCGCATTCGTCTCGCGATCGGCCACTCCGATTTCGTTGGACGCGCGCACGTAGGCGTCAACGGCCCCCTCGGAGGAGCCATCGTGGACGTTAGTGCCCTGGGCCATAACCATACAGCGCTTGCAGAGGCTCATGATCGCTTGCAGGTTGTGCGAGACGAAAATCACGGCCACGCCCGAGTCAACCTTCTCCCGCATTTTGTCGAAGCATCGCTTCTGGAAGCTGATGTCTCCCACGCTCAGGACCTCATCAACCAGCAGGACGTCCGGGTCAACGTGCGCGGCCACCGCGAAACCGAGCCGGGCATACATGCCGTTGGAATACCGCTTGACCGGCGTATCGATAAAATCGCCGATGCCCGCGAATTCCACAATCTCGTCGAACTTGCGGGCGATTTCCTGCCGCTTCATGCCCAGGATCGAGCCGCTCAAGTAGACGTTTTCCCTGCCCGTCAGGTCGGGATGGAAGCCCGCGCCCACCTCGATCAGGCAACTGACCCGCCCGCCGACCCGGATGCGGCCGCGGCTGGGGCGCATAATGCGGCTCAGCAGCTTGAGGATGGTGCTCTTGCCCGCGCCGTTCGCGCCGATGATTCCAAGCGCCTCGCCCCTCCGCACCTCAAAGTTGACATCCCGCAGCGCCCAGAACTCCCGCTCCGCCAGTTCGCCCCGATGGTTGCGGGAAAAGACGCCCCGGGTAAACGCCGGAACCAGGTCCCGCAGCGAGTCGTGGATCTCTCCCTTCTTGAACTTCTTCCAGACTCCGTCGAATTCCAGCGCGATATCGCTCACCTGTCAGCCAGCTCCTTAAATGGTTTCCGCAAAGGCGGTTTCCGCCCGGTCGAAAATTCTCCACGCAGCGAGCAGGCCCAGGATGGCCCAGCAGGCGGCGTATGCCAGCCACACCGGTGAGGGAGCCCGGTGCAGAATCACGACGCTGTTCAGGGCCTCGAGCAGCGCGCCGATGGGGTTCAGCAGCACCAGGGGCGCCCATTTGCCCAGCATGTGCGCCCCGTAAAACACCGGAGTAAAAAAGATTCCGAACGTCGTCACCACGTCCACCAGGTACTTTACGTCCCTGAAGAAAAGGTTGGCGCAGGAAAGGAACATCGTCAGTCCCGCCGTGAACAGGACAATCAGGCCCAGAATCACCGGCACCCACAGCAGCTCGAGACTGGCGCCGACCCGGGCCGCAAACAGCAGCACAAAGATCACGGAGGAGGCTATGACAGCGTCAAATAGGCTGGCCAGCACCGCGGCCAGCGGGAAAACCTCGCGCGGGAAATAGATCTTGGTCACCAGGTTGGGACTCTTCACCATGCTGCCGGTCCCGAACTTGATCGCGCTCACAAAAAACGCCCACGGCAGCGACTTCAGCGCAATGCTTGAAATGTCCACCATCTTGACCCCGTGCCCGGAGCTCATCGAGAACGCGAACCGCACCAGCACGCCCGCCCCCACAATCAGCATGGGCATGAGGATGGCCCAGAAAAAACCCATCACCGATTGCTTGTAACGCACCTTGATGTCTCTCCAGGTCAGCATGTAGAGCAGGTCGCGAAACTGCGCCACCTCCCGGAAAGATTCGGAAAAGCTCGGCACCGCCGAAGTCAGTTCGACCGTGTTCAATCACCACACTCCAGCTTCAAGAAAGTTTCCTCGGGCCGACCAAACACATCGGCCCTGGGAATATCAGGATTAGGAAGGCGCCCACCAATTTGGCGTCCGGTAGTAAGTCAGTTTGAAATGTGGCACGGGCGCCTCGCCCGTGCATCGGTCAAAAAACACGACCAAGATGGCCGTGCCACAAAAGGCGAAGCAAACTGAGTCACCAACGACCTCCCGATTCGGGACGCTATTTGGCCGGCACGCTCGCCGCTTGCGCATCCAGCGCGGCAGGGACCACGGCGGGCGCAGGAGCCAACACCCGGCGGTCGTTTCGTGTCCTTCGCCAGTCAACGCGCGGCAGCAGGAGCGATTCATCCACGCGATCGCGATATTTCATGGCGATGCCCACCAGCGAGTCCAGCACCGATTCGGAAAGTAGATGCGGCCTCAGTCCCAGGTCGATCAGCTTGGTGTGTTTGGCGTTGTAGTAATGCTCGTCAGCCTCCACCCGCGGATCGTCCAGGTGGTCGATGGTTGTTTTTAGCCCCAGCTTCGTCGCCGCGGTCTGCACAATCTGGGCAAGCTCGAGAACCGAAAACTGCTCCGTGAACTGGTTGAACACCCGGAATTCGCCGGCCTCGGGCGCGTGCAGGCACGCCAGTTCGATGCAGCGGACCGTATCCAGGATGTTGATGAATCCGCGCGTCTGCCCGCCTTGTCCGTAAACCGTCAAGGGATGTTCGATGGCGGCCTGCGCGCAAAAGCGGTTGAGCGCCGTTCCGAAAACCTCCTCATAATCAAAGCGGTTGATCAGAGCGTCATTGAGCGCGGTCTCCTCAGTTAGCGTTCCGTAAACCACTCCTTGATTCAAGTCGGTTGCCCGAATGCCCCAGATCTTCGCGCAAAACGCGATGTTGTGGCTGTCGTGTACCTTCGAGAGGTGATAAAAGGACCCGGGCTGCTTCGGGTAGGGCAGCAGGTCCTCGCGCCCGTTGTGCTGGATGCGGATAAATCCCTCTTCGATGTCGATGTTCGGCGTCCCGTACTCGCCCATCGTCCCCAGCTTCACCAGGTGGCAGGCCGGCTGGAATTCCTTGATGGCAAAAAGCACATTCAGCGTGCCCACCACGTTGTTCACCTGGGTAAACACGGCGTGCTTCCTGTCGATCATCGAGTAGGGAGCGGCGCGCTGTTCGGCGAAGTGTACCACGGCGTCAGGCTCGAACTCCTGGAAGGCCTCCGACAGAAAGTCGTAGTCGGTCACGTCGCCAACGAACGATTCGATGTTCTCTCCGGTCAGGCGGCTCCAGGTCCGCAACCGGTCCGGCAAGGGCCTGATCGGCGTCAGGCTCTCAGCTCCAAGTTCGTGGTCCCACAGTCGGTGCAGAAAATTGTCCGCAATGGCCACCTCATGACCGCGGTGCGACAGATAAAGCGCTGTGGCCCACCCGCAGTAACCATCACCGCCTAAAACCAGTATCCTCATTTTTCCTCCTGATTCGTCGAGTTGACTTCGATTTCGGTCGATTGAGCATCGCTGAAAGGGTCCTGGACGCTACTTAAGTAGGCTATCTACCCTGTTCGCGCCGCCCGAAATGGGACGTATGGGATTTTCCATTTCCAAACTTCGTAAATTATAAAGCCTTTAAAATAAAATGCTTACAAATTTGTCGTTTGCCGGTTTCTAAAAAGTTGTCCATTTTCGCCACAGTGGGTAAAACTTTCCACACACCGCTTTTTTCCTAATGCCTTATAATCAGGTAGCCCGTTCCCAGCATCGCGGCCCCGCCAATGCCTTTGATCGCAGTCAGGCCTATTGCCTTGCCGGTGCTCCCCGGGATGTAGACCAGGTCATTCGCTTCCAGGGCCACGTCAGGTGTCTTGCGCGCCATGATCTTCGGCAGGTCCAGCGGAACCGTTTGTCGTTTCCCGTGCGCATCGTCACGCACAATCACGGCCTTAGACGCTTTGGCGCTGCCTCTCCATCCGCCCGTCAGCGCCATCAGCTTGGATACCGTAAGCCTCTCGCCACGGCCCAGAGGGAACGCTCCGGGACTCTTGACGTCCCCGGCGACGAAGACTTTCTGATCGGGAAGAACCTGTACGGTATCTCCTGGGTTGACCGGGATGTTGAAGTTTGGGTCTGTCCCGGAAAGCACTTTCTTCAGCGAAAGATCATACGAGACGGCATTTCCAGCTCCGTCGTCTCGGGTCACCAGCACACTGTTCCCGGCTCCTTGCTCCGGGCCGCCCGCAAGCATCAGCACTTCCTGCAAGGTTAGAGGTCGCATTTCCTGCAGCACCTGCGGACTCCTGACACTTCCGCCCACGACCACGGGCTTACTTTGCACTCTGATTACGGCCACGCTGACCTGGGGATCAACAAGGATTTGAAGTTGCTTCAGCTCGGAAGCAACGTCCTGCCCGACTTCCATCGTGGTCTTTCCGTTGATTTGAATCGGGCGCGGGAAATAAGAGAGCACGAGAGCTCCCTCTGATCCCACCACCGCGGTTCGGTTCAGCTCAACCATGTTATAGATCGTGATACCGAGGACGTCGCCCGTCCCGATCCGATACTCAGGAGGAGCGCTCATGGGCGACGGAACAGGGGCCGGAGCTGTGATCTCCTGCTGCTCCTGCGGAGGAGGCTGCAGGGAAGACGCTGGCGTTCCAGGCGTCACGGAGGAAGGTGATTGGGCCCGCGCCGGACTGATGATCGCCACAGAGATGCAAAGCATCGCGACTGCGCGCGCGGCAATTCCTCTGGGACGAAGAGTGCGCAACCAGGAAAGAATTTGTTGATACTCAGCCGTGCTCGGCCGTGCTTTTCGTGGATGGTTCAAATTAAGCCTCATCGTTTCCATTCCTGTGGGTGCGATAAGAGTGATACCCGTCGTGATAGTAGTAGTAGTGGTGGCTCATCTCCGGCGTGACGCCGTTGAGAACGATGCCAGCGAGTTGCGCCCGCACCTGCCGCAGTTGGTCAATGACCATCTGCACGCAATCGCGGGAAGTACGTCCCGCCCTGACCACCAGAAGGGAAGCATCCGCGACACTGGCCACGTTTAAGCCGTCGGCGAAGCCCAGCATCGGAGGCGTATCAATCACGACGATCTCGAATCGGGATTTGAGCTCCTCCACCACCTCACCGATCCGGGCCGCTATGTGTTCGCGCGCGTTGGTGGAGAGGGGTCCCGCAGGCAATATACTGAGCCGATCCATTCGCCCCGGAATCACGGCCTCGTCAATCTTCGCGTGATCCTGCAATATCGAACTCAGGCCCAGGCGGTTGGAGATGTCGAGGATCCGGTGTATCTGCGGACGGCGAAGATCGCCATCCACAAGGACGGTTCGCCTTCCAAGCGCGGCCATGGACATTGCCAGGCTCATCGCGAGGGTCGTCTTCCCTTCTTCAGGTCTGGAGCTGATCACCGCCAAGGCACGCATAGGAGTGCCGGAGGTCCCGAGAAGAAGGGTGGATCTGATTCCCAGGAGCGATTCTGCGAAGGGCGTGCCGTCCGCCTCCTCATCCCCTTGGATATCCGCGGGCATCAGCAGCGATTTAATCTCAATGTCGCTTCGCACCTCTGGCAGAGAGCCCAGAAGCCCCGTGCCCAGCTCAGAGGGGATGGCCCTGGGATCGCGCAGCGTCCGATCCAGCCCGTCGGCCGCAACGGCACCCACAATGCCCAGCATCCCGGACAGCAGCAGGGCCAGCATGAGCGTCTCTTGGGTGCGGGGGTAAACGGGAGAAGGATTGGGCGTGGCCGGATCGATAATTCGCAGCGCAGTCGAATGATAGCCGGCGCTGACATCAGCGGCATCCACCCGCTGCAGCAGGTCAGAGTAGATCAGTTTATCAGTATCAGCCTGGTGCTTAAGTATCTGGAATTGTACGTTCTTGTGATTGAATTCTTCGAGCTGGTTTTTGAGATCGGCCAACTGGCGCTCCGTCAACCTTACCTGAAGGGACTGGGCCCGCGCCTGGGCGTTGATCTGTGTCAGGATGTGCTGCTGTGCCTTTTGAACCGAGCTGTTGATGTTATCCAGTTCACGTTGTTTTTGCTGGTAAAGGTAGTTTCCCGGCCCATACTTTGAAGAGAGAACATCAAACTCCAGTTGTGTCTGCTGCTGCGCCTGGACAAGGGAAGCCAGCGACGCACCACGGTCGGAGACGAGGAGAGCATCCAGGGTTCCCTCTTTTGCCAGCGCGACGTTAGCTTCGAGCGACCGCTGCCTCGCCTGTTCCTGGCCGAGCTGTTGTTGCAGTGCTGAAAGCTGCTGGGTCAGAAGGCTTGAAGTGTTTTCCGGGTTGATAATGTTGTTTTCGCGCTCAAACCCATCGAGAGCCACCTGGCTTTCCCTCATGCGTTGGGCCAGTTCTTTGATCTGTTCTCGCATATACTGGGTCAGGCTTACGAGAGCGCTGTTGCGCGTTTCGTACTCGTGCTCGATGAACTGCTCTGCCAGCGCATTGGCCACCGCCGCCGCCTGGTCCGGCGAAGCAGACCGGTACGAGACGTT
The DNA here is from genome assembly GCA_036278995.1 of Terriglobia bacterium. Lineage (GTDB taxonomy): Bacteria > Acidobacteriota > Terriglobia > UBA7540 > UBA7540 > SCRD01. The sequence goes on from DASUJZ010000071.1 coordinate 83,297, forward strand.
AAGAAGGTACGTTCCAGGATCCTGGCTGGTCTTGATGTTTCCGGTGATCCTTGCCACCAATGAGGGAGGGACATCGGTTGAAGAGTTGTCCGCAGGCGGTGTCCATAGTCCGAGTTTCTGGACAATCGGCGTCACCACGGCGGGCGTAGTGATCTCCTTGGTAGCTGTAGCAAATAATATGTCCGTGGTGTCCATTCCCCCGCCAGGCTGGTTACTGACCACGTTCACAGGTACGGAAGGGTCCAACCGGATAACACATGTCGATTCATATTTCTTGGGCAGGCGCAACAAGATGGCCCCGGTAAAGAGAAGTGTTGCCGCTACAAAGATGGCGATCTTCAGGGCGTGACGGCGGACTGCGCCCCAATAGCGCGAGAGCGCCAGACTGATGGCCGGCTCTGTCGGAATACCCCAGGGTCCTTTCTGGTTATCCGGAACCAGCCCCGTGCCCGCTTCATGGTTCACGGTGCGTAATGCTGCATCCGACGTCTGAGTGATATTAAAATTCATGTCTTTCCATTTGAGTTCGTCGCTTCAGCCACCGCCATCGGCGGATGGTATCTGAACCGAGCCATTCGCCTCCCTGACTTGTAAGGAGAAGGTCGCAGTCTCGCGGGCCTTACGCCCGCGGCTCGCGCGTTTCACGAGGAGTTCCCGGACAAATTAGCGCGGCCTTTGAATCCAATCGTAATTGATCTCCGGATTATCAAAAGCAATCCGGCCTTCGTCGGCGGGGTCGTAGAAATGATCGGTTGCGTAGAGTAGTTGGGCAGGTTCCGCCCCGATGACCTTGTAACCGTGGGCAACGCCCGGCGGAATCCGCACTTTCCAGAGCCGCTGCGCGCCGATAAACAGAGTGTTGATGCAACCCCAACTGGGTGACTCGTCTCGAAGATCACAAAGAAAAACTTGGAACATGCCCGCCAGTGGGGCCCAAAGATCCGTTTGGGTAAAATGGTAGTGGATGGCCTTGATCACGCCGGGAAAGGTGACGGTGAATGAAACCTGGATTTCTTGAACGCCCTGAGGATTGAACTCCCGTGCGATACCGGGCGCGCCGAAGCGAAAAACTTCTGCGAAGCAGCCACGGTCATCCGGCCACTGAACCAGCGGTTCGAGTTCAACGCCAGCGATCAGCCGGGAAGACTGTAGACTCGTGATCACATCGCCAATGCCAGCGTTCTCATGCTGCGGCAACACGAGGCGAAGTCCTGCACGCTCGCCGATCAGCCGCCTTTCAGACAACACTGGCTTCAGCTGGTCGGTTACTGGTTCCTTTGTCAGCACGGTTCCCTCCTTCACGAATTTCCGCGAGGTAATTTTCGAGCCCTTCCTCCCAGTGCGGCAGGAGTCCCATTCCCATTGAATCGAGCCGCTGGTTTGCAAGAACCGAATAGGCGGGTCTGGCGGCGGGACGGTGGCACTCTGCCGTGGAAATGGGGATCACCCCTATTCCTTGAAGGCCGGACAAGTCAATGATCTTCCGGGCAAATTCAAACCAGGTGCAGTCTCCACTCGCCGTCACGTGATAGATTCCATACTCGCGCGTCCTTACAAGCTCTGCCAGCTTTTCTGCCAGATGCCTTGTGTAGGTCGGCGATCCTCGCTGGTCATTGACAACACGGAGCTCAGACCTCTCGCGCGCCAGTGCCAGAATGGTCGAAACAAAATTCTTTCCGCCAATCCCGTACAGCCACGAGGTCCGTACAATGAAGAGATGCTCTACGATCTCCTGCACGTACTTTTCCCCCATCAACTTTGTCTTTCCGTAGACACTGAGAGGATTGGTTTGAGCGTCTTCGGGATAGGGGCTGACTGCCTGGCCGTCAAACACATAGTCGGTGCTGATGTAGAGAAGTGCGGCCCCTACTTTCTTCGCCCCTTTGGCGACATTGAGCGTCGCAAGCTCGTTCCAGGCCTTTGCCTTTTCCGGCTCGAGTTCGCAACCATCCACATTCGTAAAAGCGGCGAGATGGACCACCATGTCAGGCTGCTGACGCAGAAACATTTCGCAAACCTTGTCCTCATCACAGAGGTTGCAGTCCGTTCGGGTGAGCCCGGTGACTTCGTGATCTTCTTCGAGAACGGGCGCCAGGGCGTGCCCCAGCATTCCACCTGCCCCTGTCACAAGGATGCGCATGTCGAGCGCCCTCCGGGCTTTTGTATTCTCTTCAAGGTCTCGTCGCGCCGTTCGTACTGCTCCTGATAGTACGAACGATAGGCCTGGTTCTGGACTCGCTCTCTCCATGCGGCGTTTGCCAGATACCAGTCAATCGTGGTAGCTAAACCCGCTGCAAAACTCGTCTCGGGCTTCCAGCCAAGTTCCGATTTGATCTTTGTGGTGTCCACCGCATAGCGCCTGTCATGGCCCGGGCGGTCTTGAACATACGTCAGCAGGGAATGAGGTTTTTGGAGCATGTCCAGAATCTGTCTGGCGATTTCAAGATTGGGCCATTCGTTGCCTCCGCCGATGTTATAGATTTCGCCCTCGCGCCCGCGGTGGAGAATGGCGTCCAAAGCCCGACAGTGATCCTCCACAAAAATCCAGTCGCGCACGTGGAGGCCATCGCCGTAAATGGGAACGCTCTGGTTCTCCAGTGCGCGGCTGATGAGGAGAGGAATAAATTTTTCCGGAAACTGGTAAGGCCCGAAGTTATTCGAGCAACGGGTAACAATCATCGGGAAACCATACGTCTGGAAGTACGCTCGCGCAAGCAGATCGGAAGCCGCTTTGCTGGCCGCGTATGGACTGTTCGGAGCCAAGGCATCCTGTTCCCGAAATTTCTGCGTTGCAGGCGCGCTTCCGTACACCTCATCTGTGCTGACATGCACGAAACGCTGTACGCCTGATTGCCGCGCGGCCTCCAGCACGCACTGAGTTCCCAGCACGTTGGTCCGGACGAACACCGAACCATCCAGAATGCTTCGATCGACGTGCGATTCAGCCGCGAAGTGAACAATTGCATCCACTCCCTGCGAGAGCGCGTGCAGCGTTTCGTCGCCCTGGCAAATATCCAGTTTCAAAAATTGGTGCTGCGGATGCCCGAGCACATCGGCCAGGTTTTCAAGATTCCCGGAGTAGGTCAGGTTGTCCAGGTTGAGGATGGAATAGCCCGGATATTTGCCCAACATGTATCGTACGAAGTTGGAGCCGATAAAACCCGCTCCGCCTGTAATCGCCAGTTTCATTTTTGGTTCGCCTAATTCTGTGTTTCAGCTACCTCGGCAACCTGCCCCTGGGCGTCCAGGCTGACTTTGTTCGCGCCCGTTTCCGCAACCAGGTTGGTGGCGCTTCTCAACGATTCAAAGGTCCCTGCATCCGTCCACCAGCCATCCAACACGCTATAGGTCAGGGTGCCTTCATCCAGATAAGAATTGTTAACATCGGTGATTTCAAGCTCGCCACGGCGGGAAGGGTTCAGTCGCTTGATCTTCTCAAACACTGTCGAGTCGTAGAAATAAATGCCAGTCACGGCAAACGGACTTGCGGGCTTTTCCGGCTTTTCCTGAATGCGGACGATTCGGTCGCCATCGAACACAGGGACACCGAACCTTTGGGGAAAAGGAACTTCCTTGAGGACGATGTGCGCGCCCACCTGTTGGCGTTGAAAGTGTTCGGCAGCCTGCACGATACTGCCCTCGATGATGTTGTCGCCCAGGATTACGCACATTTTTTCGCCACCCGCAAAGTACTCCGCCAGTTTTAGCGCGTCCGCAATTCCGCCCTCGCCTTCCTGATAGGTATAGTTGAGGTGGCGAAGGCCAAACTCTTTGCCATTGCTCAGCAGGCGAAGAAAGTCGCCCGAATTGCGCCCGCCGGTGACGATCAGAATCTCTGTGATCCCGGCATTGATCAGCGACCGGATGGGGTAAAAGATCATCGGCTCGGTGTACACGGGGAGCAAATGCTTGTTGGTGATTTTGGTCAGGGGAAAGAGGCGTGACCCGGTGCCTCCAGCGAGAATGACTCCTTTCAAATTGCGCCTCCTTTCAAGTAGTTGCCCTCCAGCCTCGAAACAGTTGTCCCGCACTGTGTCAGATCAAGTGGAAATGAATTGCTTCGAATCGAGAAGCGAATGAGGAATCGTGGAACCAATTTCGTTTCTCAGGCAGGGCACAGGATGATAGACCGGCGAGGTCAACGCCCCGTCCGCGCTCTTTGCAAACCCCGGGCACCCATATCGGAAGAAAGCTCGGGCGGCACAAGAGAAACTCGCACCGCCGCTCCTTCCGACACTGTAGTAATCTGAACCCGGCCGCTGCATAAATTGAGATCTAACACCGCGCCGGCGCGTCCGCGCGACGGGAATCAGGCTTGGCGCCTGGATTTTACCGGCGCAACGACATCCTGCTTCGAGCCCGAGCGCGCCGCAGGCGCTATTGCTAAACCCGCGCACGCAGCGAACCATGCCATATTTGCCGGAATGTGCAGGTTGAAGTCTGCGAAGCTGTGAATCAGCAGGCCGCAACACCCGAGTGCTGCGCCGAGTTGAATCCACCATTGGAGATCATTGTTTCGCGCGCGCAAATTGCGGATTACCAGCCAGGCAAACAGCAGCAAACCCGACAGGATGATGAGGCCGCCCACGATTCCGGTTTCCGTCAATGCTTCCACGTAATCGTTATGGGCGTGCGTCCAGGCCAGGTCGGTCGGGAAAGTCTGATACTGCGGGAACACGGTATCGAAAGTCCCCAGGCCCGTTCCAAACCACCGGTAGTCGTGCAGGGCCGCAAGGGCATCGCGACTGACGGTCAGCCTGTTCTCCATTGTCACGTCCGGCGTCTGGACGACGCCCGCGATTGAGGCCAGGCGTTGCCAACCGCTGTTCGGCGTAACTGCAAAAAGCGCCACCGCCAGTCCAGCCGCACTCACCAGTCCAATAATCTTCCATTTGCGGAAGTTCCCTCGATCTTTATTCCGTCGCCAGATGATGACGCCTAGAATGGCAATCTCAGCGGCAACCGCGATCATCCCGCCTCTCGAACCGGATAGGAGTAACGAAGCAATCGCTCCACACACGCCGAAGATCAGCAGCATCTGATCGGAATCCTTCAGAGACCTGTACAGGGCGAAGCACAGGCAAATCGGAATCAGCATTTCCATCAAGCCGGCATAGTTATTGTGATTAACATAGGGACCGAAGGCGTCTCCTCCCTGCGCCGCGATGTTCCAGTAGATCAAGCCGTAGCTCGTAAAATATTGGACGATTGCGAACAGCGCCATCGACAACGCATAAATGGCAACGGCCATGCCGAGTCGCTTCCACATCCTGGCGGAAGCGTCAGCCCACAGTTGCACAACCAGGAACAAGATAACAAAGCTGGTCAATAGCTTGATCAGCGCCTCCCGAGTCGCAAACGGATCCAGCGTGAGATGACGCCCGAACTGCACGGCGCCCAGCAGAAGATACAAGACCGCTGGAACGTAGAGAGCTGACCAACGGATCGACACAGCCTGGTTTTGGGCGCAGCCCATGGCCCACAGCACCAGGAGGACCGCAGCAATCACAGCCAGGCTTGCCCATGCCCAGGTCTGAACTGCGCCGAACGCCGTCGGGGCAGCCATCAGCGTAAACACGAGCAAGTAGCGCGCAATTGTGGTGGGGCGAGGCACGCTCTGGCTTACGGCTCGTGGTAATACTTTCTCAGCCGAGTGTTGGCCTCTTAGAACGGTGGCGGTTGTTGCCATTAGGATGGCCCCATCTTCTTGTCCAATTGGGCAGTCACCGGAGCTTGAGCCGTGAGCGAAACTTGATCCAGCCATAGAGTTCCCAAAATTGAGGTCGGGTAACTCAGGCTGCGGGCACGCCAGATAGACACTCGCACAGCACTTGTCCGCGGGCCCGTCCGAAATTTTAAGCTGACGGGGTGCCACGGCGTCGTGCCCATGATCGCGTCAGTTGACGCGGTAAGGCACTGCCAGCAGGCGGGATCGGTCACGCGCAGAACCGGCCCGCTGTTAGAAACAATATTGATGGAATGCACCTGCGCAGTCAGGACGTAGCTTTCATCGGGCCTGACGGGAATAATTTGATAAACGGGCTCGTCCTGATGATTTCCAACATCGCTGAAGTCGAGCCGAAGGCAACGCTTCCCTGCGCTCGGCTGGCGAGTTTCGAACCGAACAGTCGCATACGGCGCCTCGTGATACCGCCAGTCAAACCCGGCATTGATCGGGATGTGTTCAAAGCCACCGTTGAAAACCAGGCCGGCACTGTCGCCTGATTGCGGCACCAGGCCTCGAGATTGCAGATCATTCCACACGCTCACGGCGTCCTCATATTTGCGCGCGCCGATCAGATTTTCGAGATAAGGGTCCGCATCCGAAAAATCGATACCTGCGTTGCTTGCCATCAGCTCTTTCCAAACTTGAAGCGCAAAATCGCCGTAGTCGTGCGATGAGACAAAGCCGATGTAAGCAAGCTTCAATTTTGGGACGGCGGCCGGCGTAAGCACGTCATCGTAGACAACCTGGGGGTCGCCCGCTGATCCAAGCGCAGCCCGAAAGGACGCACCGGCATAACGGGGATCGAGTTCCAGCAGGCGCCGAAACTGTCTGAAGGCCTCCTCCGGCCGGTTCGCCCAGAGATAATAATTCGCCGCTTCCCAATGAATCCGGGGAGCCATCGGCCTCAGCAAAAGTGTTCTGGCAATTGCATCGTCTGCACAGGTGTTCTTTCCTTCGAATTGGCAGGCTGAAGCCAGCGCACTCCAGTAGCGCGTCTCGTGCGGACTCAACCGCGTGGCCAGGCTCAATTGCTCAACCCCATCCGCCGTATCCGGATTTTGCAGGTCAAACGCTTCTGCCATTCCCAGCCGGTAGTGAACTTCGGGATTGGCGGGGTCCAGAGAAATTGCTCTCCTTAAATCTGCAACGTCTGATGACTTGCTAAGCCGAGTTGCCCACGCAATCCGGACACTGTCAGCAGCCAAAAGCAGGCTGACAAGCCCGATCACTACTACAAAGGCCACCGATTTTGGACGAATCTGGGAATTATTGCTGGCCATACGAGGGTTTTGTGTGAAATGCAAGCGTTGTGAAAGGGAGATCCAGGTGTCTCGACTTCAAAACCACTGCGCGCTTTCTAAACCGCCACTCATCATCCCGCGCCGATTGGCTGCGGGCAAAGCAGTGGTCGCAAAGCAGTAAAGATTCGGCTGAATTCCGCGGTCACTTGTTCACAAGGCCGCGTTGATAATCGGATTATCCATCGATCGGACGGCTGCGGGCATGGCAGCTCGCTCTACGTCGCAAGCCTCCACTTCCACTGAAATCGATTTCATCAGCAGTTCCACCGAGAGGATCAATCGGTAGAAGTTCTTCTTGCGGACCAGAATTCCTTCCAACCCTTCAAGCGGTCCCGATTTCACTCGCACGCGGTCACCAGATTTCAGCAGGGGATGGGGCTCAACGTTCAGACCACGCTCGACGGCGCACCGCACCGCATCGATCTCTTCAACCGGTATGGGCGCCGGGATCCCGCTCAGTCGGACAAAGTCATATACGCCCGGGGTCGAGAGCACGGCAACCCGCTGGTCGAGGTTCGCCAGGACAAATACATAATTGGGAAATAGAGGCAGCGACAGATCCTTCATCCGGTCTTTCCAGCGGTGGACGGCTTTATAGAGAGGGAGGAAAACCTCCATTCTCTTGCCCGTTATAAACTGGGCAACAGCCTTTTCATGCCGGCGCCGGGTATAAACAGCAAACCAGGAGGGCTGGGGCATAGCGTCGATCAAAGTTCGGATTTTTTGCATGGCTCCGCTCTGTAAGTTACAGAGACTCTTCCATCCTGAGTCTCAGTGACTTGCTGTGTGCAACTTGTGCAATGCCCGCCCCAGTGCTCCGCCGTCAATTGATCCAGTGGTTGCCCTTGGTGACTAGGTTCCACGGCGACGCTTCAGACTTCCACCGAGAGCCTTTGCCGCGAACATAGGATTCACCCTTTAAGAACGAAACCGCAATTTCGCACGAGTCTCCCGGCTGAACGCGCAGAACTAGGCTGCGGAACCGTATGGTGGTAACGCCGCCATCCGGATGGCGGAAATCGACTTCCAGTGAGACTCGATGGCCTGCTTCCAGCGAGCCGTTCAGGTAAAATCTGGCCCCTTTTTCGCTGATGTCGTAAAGCGACCCGCGCCCGATCAACCGCTTTTTCCCCCGGCCCGGAGTGAGGACGGACACCGGGCAATCGATCTTGAAACGCGCGCGCTGCCTTCTCTCCTCGCTCATCGGCACTCTTGCCGCATTATTCGAAGATTGTGTTCGCATGCCCCTCTATTGGTAACCGCTAGAGTTCGAATGTATCACTGGTCCCAATACCGGAAGCAATCCCATGGGTGGGTGAGATTTGGGTGAGACCCGTGTGGAAACGGGTTACCCTTGAATTGGGCTATTCGCTGACTCGAACCTACCAAGTTCGCGGCCTCGCTAACCACCTGCCCGAGGTAAGGCAATTCGGAAGGTATAGCGGCAGACAGCAATCCTCGAGAGGGGGAGCCGGACAAGACCTCGCCGGCCAGGTTTCTTTCGATGCGCTATTGATCTGGTCGATCGGGGGTGCTAGCGACCGAAGCGTTTCCCGAACTGCGCGACCGCCCGCCCGCTGGCTTGACGGGGGATCAGTTTGGGTGGCGAGGTAGGTAACCCTGGTGCCCGAAATCGAATCACGCAATCGTCCTGGTGATCCTGTAGTGAGAACGCGCCGTGAGCCGAGCACCTTCCTAAAGGCAAGAGGAGAACTACCACCTGTTTTGGGGTGCACGAAAGCCTATGAGACGCCGGGCAAACCGATCGTGCTTGGAGTTGTTCCCGACGGCGGATGCTCGGGGCCAACCCGCTTGAAATAGCATACGGCCGCCGCGCGGCGCGTGCTGACCTTTAGTTTCTTATAGATCGATTTCACGTGTGAGCGCGCGGTCTCGGTGCTGATAAAGAGGCTTCTGGCCACCTCTTTGTCGGAATATCCTTGCGCAATGAGGGCCAATACTTCCCATTCCCTTGGCGTCAGGTTTTCCGCAAACGTTCTGTTCACCTCGCGCCCAGCAATGAGCTTATCGATAACCGCGTTCGTCACCCGATGGCCAAACCAGCGCTCGCCTTCGGCGATCTTGGCAACGGCCTTGATCAAAACCTGCGGCGAATCCGCCGTTGACAAGCACCCCCAGGCTCCCGCCTCAAGGGTCTGCATCGCGAAATCTTCATCGGGATCGTCCACAAGCATCAAGGCGCGTGCTTCTGGAAGTAAATTTCGCAACTCCTGTGCAGAGGCGATACCCGAACGAACGTCGGTCGTGTGAATGATCAGGATGGGGGATTGGGTTCTGTCACCTGTACACGGTAGATCCAGCACACTGCCGGATTCAATCAGGTCAGAACACGTCCCACTTCCGGCCAACAACGAACAGAGAGCTTTTCGAATAAGAACCCGCGGACTAACCACACCCAATTTCACGAGGTACCTCCCAATCGGAGAAAGTACCCCCCCCTGATGCACTAGGACATTTAGGTCTCGGTTACGCGATTCCTCGCACTGGCGTCAATCAATTAAAACCTAGGACCTATTGCCCCAAGACTCAACATTAATGACTTCTAGTATAGCCCTATCATACCTGTCCGGAGCGGGAGTCGTCAAGACATTTCCGACATAGTTTCGCAGCATCAAACCTGATTCCCTGCACCGAGGGCCGCCCCTGGCCGGGCCTGGCAATTTGTTTACTGAGTTGCAAACTGATGGATGCACTTAGGGTAAACGAGGGATATCTGGAATTCAGCATCCGGCTGCCGGCTTTACCGTTGCGGATGCTGAGCCTCCTGGACAGTGTACCGCGTCAGGTAAGGGATCAGCGGAGTCACCTCAAAGGGCATTTTGTCCTTAGCGGTGACCAGGTTGACCGGGGCGGATTTCACCAGACGGATCTGGTCATCCCAGGAATCCACCTTGATGCGTGCGCCGAGCGGCAACGCGGCGATCTGGTCGATGGAATTGGGCTGGAGATTGGGTGCGCCCTGCATTAGTTGAGCCATGCGGAGCTGCTGGTGCGCGTCGACCAGGCGGTTGCCCAAATGCGCGCCGAAAAGGTTGGGAGTGTCCGGGGCAATCTCCGCCAGGGCTTTCAGGAACAAGCCCGCTTTGCCCAGTTGGTCCTTGTAGGGGGAGTTCTGAAGGAGGGTTATTGCTTCCTGGTCGGCAGCCTGCTCCTGCTGCTCCGGCCGGGCAAAGTCGAATGTCTTCAAGAGCTGCTCGTCCGGAATCACCATGCGATCATAGAAGGAATAGTTGGTGTTTATCTGACTGCCGAGCTTGATGTGGGCCAGTTCGTGGGCCAGAACCATGGCCAGGCTGGCTTCATCCGGCAGCACATCGACCAGGCCGCGGCTGAGCACAATCGTGTTCCCCACAGTGAAGGACTCCAGCGGGTACGTCATGAGAACGCGGCAGTGGATTTCCGGCAAGTTGTCCAGATGGTTGGTCACAATCAGATTATTCACCACAGTCTCCAGCACCTTGTCCACCGGGCTGGCAGGCGCCATCAGCCCGCCTTTCTGGAGGCGGTTCAGGACGTTTTGCTCTGCCTCGTGCCGCCAGTCGCGCTCGCTCTCGAGCGGTGAATTGTCGTGGGATTGGGTGCTCGCATCGTTTACCGGCGACTTGGAATCCACCAGGATCTGCGTCAGTTCCTGGTCCGGAGTGGCGGCCTTGAGGAAATATCCCCAAAGGCGTGTCTGCGACCTGAAGCCTCGGTGAGCGACTCCGTAACTGGCCAGATTAGTCTCTTCGCTGTAAACGTAAACCGGCAGCCACAGCCCCGGCTGGAGGTTCTCTCTCCAACTGTCAAAGTGAAAGGTGAAATCGCTGTGTTTTCCGCGGGTTCCGTTGATGCGAACAATGTGATAATCCTGGTCTTCCACCCAGATTCGGCCTTCGAATAGCCCCTTTCCGGCTTTCGCGCGCGGCCTGACGTTGAACACCAGGCAGCGAACCTGGCCCAGGAATTCCCTGCCCGAAAATTCGAAGTCGTAGTGGGCCAGATTAAAATTCTGGGGGTCAGTCAAGATGGGATATGCAAATGTTCCTGGCTTAAGCCGGAAGGAAAGCATATCGAGGATGGGCCCGTAAAGGAGCACTTTGCGCATGAGGCCGTGCAATGAGAAATGCGAAGAGGGCAGGAAGGACTGCTCCACGATGCCGTTCTTAACGACAAGCCGGCCCAGAAAATAATCGTCGCCGACGATGCGCATCGCACCCTCTTTATCCGTATGGTTTTCCTGGATATAGGTTTCGACACGAGGACTGTAGTTGCCGAACGTCTTCACCAGGTCCTGTTCCTGAGTGAGGATTCTCTGCAGTGTCTCCCGAACGGCGCTCGACTGCTGCCCTTGCTGCTGCGCCGCTGCCTGAATGGATATCGCCAGCATTATCAGGCTCGCAGCAATCGATACTCCACGGAATGCTTTCATGCGTTCCCCCTCTTCAGGCCGCCGGTTGAAAGGTGCCCTGGGCCAAAACGGCAGTATCTGTCGGGCGGCCATCGCGCTCAACGAGACCGCACCTGACGCGCTCCGCCGCAAGAACCACACCATCGCCCATACGGAGGTCAAGCCTTCGCTCAACTTTCAGCACGTATAAAACCCCACTCGAACAACCTGTGGGTTTCTTGAATATGGGCACGGCTGCCAGTGGTTCCGTTTCCGTGGACAAGCACTCGCCCCGTGCTTTCGTCTGCTGTCCCCCACCCGATTAGATTTTTATCATATTTCCCGCCATTTCAGAAGCAACGGCGGCTTGCGGCAGTGACTCAGTTTGAAATGTGGCACGGGCGTCTCGTCCGTGCATCGGTCAAAAAACACGGCCAAGACGGCCGTGCCACAAAAGGGGAAGCAAACTGAGTCGCCGCCCGGCTTCCATGTTTCGCCAGGCACGAACGGCAGGTGATCGGCCGGCCACAACACGGGGGCCTATTCCACCCGCACGCATCCTGAAATTCCGCGGTTGGGACGGGTGGCTCGTGGGCCGCCGCTTCACCGCCGGGCTGGCGAGGCTTTCACAAGTCCCTTCCCTTCCTGAAGAGTGACAAACTGATTGGCCGGGACCCTCCCGACCGACTCGACGTGCCCGCCCGTCCAGCGAACTTCGATCGAGTCGATGCTGGTTCGCTTCTCGAGGCCAAAGTGCAAGCGAAGGTCGCTTGCGGAGAGGTAACTGCCGCCAGCCCGGACTTCTCCCCATTGCACCAGATCACCCGCCACCACTTTGACCCTTGCCCCAATCGCATCGCGGTTTGGCCCACGCCCCTGCAACCGGATGTTAGTCCAATTGTTGCGATTCCCCCCATCATTTCTTAGGATCGTCGGCTTGCCATCCAGATTTTCGATTACGATGTCAATATCGCCGTCGTTGTCAATGTCACCGAATGCGGCGCCTCGGCTGACGCGAGGAACCATCAGGGCCTGGCCGTGGTCGGCGGCCACTTCTGTAAAGGTTCCATCACCATTGTTGTGGTAAAGCAAGATTCGCTGCCGGTAAGACGTGCCCAGGTCAGCGCGGTCTACCTGCGGATACACGTGGCCATTGACGACGATCAGGTCCAGCCAGCCGTCGTTGTCGTAATCGAAGAAGGCGGTGCCCCAGCCCAGATACGGAATCGAGATACTGGCCGTCTTTGAGGCATAGGATACGTCAGTGTATTCAAGTTTTGAGTCGTGGCGGTAGAAGGCGTTGTATTCATCCGAAAAATTGGTGACAAACAGCGACGCCCTGCCCGTGTGGAGGTAATCGCCCGCGGCAATGCCCATCGAGCCCTGCTCCTGTCCGTCGTCGCCCACCGCCACCCCCGCCAGAAAACCAATCTCCTCGAAGGTCCCATTCCGTTTGTTGTGATAAAGGAAATTGGGCCCGGTGTCATTTGCCACGTAAAGGTCTGGCCATCCATCGCCGTCGATGTCCGTCCAAACTGCCCCCAGGCCGTAGCGCCCCTGAGGATCCGAAACTCCGGCCTTGTCGCTGGCGTCTGAAAACGCGCCATTTCCGCTGTTGTGATACAGCGAATCGCCGGCGCCCTTCAATCCGCGGGGTCCGCACTGCACCGCGATGCCGTGATAGCTACAGAACTTCCCCTTCCCAAATTCCGGCAGGTCTGCAAGCTTAAAGTCCACATAGTTCGCTACAAAAAGGTCCAGCCGACCGTCCCGGTCGTAGTCGCCGAAGGCCGCCCCTGTTGACCAGCGCGCGTCGTCCACGCCGGCCTTTGCCGCGACATCGGTAAAGGTCCCGTCCCCGTTGTTGTGGTAGAGGCGGTTTGGCCCCAGGCACGTAACATACAGGTCCTGATAGCCGTCGCCGTCGAAGTCCGCCGCAACCACTCCCATGGCCCAACCGGGATGTGCCAGTCCCGACTTTTCCGTGACGTCGGTAAATGTGCCGTCGCGGTTGTTGTGATAGAGCGCGCTCCGTGAACTCCGAGGATTCCCAGCGGTCTCAACCGTGAGCGCGTTGGTGAAATAGATGTCGAGCCAGCCGTCATTGTCGTAGTCGAAAAGAGCGACGCCTCCACTCATCGACTCCACAATGTATTTCTTTTCGGGTGCAGAAATGTGCTGGAAGGTGATCCCCGTCGAGTCCGTAATGTCCGTGAATTGCACGGAGGCTTTGGTCTGCTCAGATGCTCGCACAACAAGGGGGATTGGCAGGGCGCCCATGGCCAGCGCTGGAATCTTCTTGAGGAATTGGCGACGCGACGAGTTTTCAATCATGTTCGAGCGAGACGCCCCGGGTCGCCGGCCCTTCCGCAGATGTTTACGGAGTCTTGCCGGGCTCAGCGGGATTGAAGTTCAACTGCTGGTCCTTCAGATTTCGGGTGAGTTCAAATTCTTTTTGGGCCTCTGTTCGATGTCCGACCATCATATAAGCGCGCCCGAGCTGGTAATGCGAATATGCCTTGTCAGGATCCAACTGGACAGCTCTTTTTAGCTCAGCGATGGCCGCCTCGGCTTTACCTTGCTCCAACAAGGTTTTGCCCAGGCTGTAATGCGCCTCCGCATATCCGGGCTTTTCTCGAATCACCTGCTCCAGCAGCGGGACGGCTTCGGCTGTTTTCTGCTGCTTCAACAGGACGAAGGCCAGATTGTAACGCGCTTCCACGTCGGCTGGATGCCCTTGCAGTTCCGACTTGAACTCTTCCGCTGCGTCCGCCATTCGGCCTTCCTGCATCTTCAACAGTCCCAGATAGAGATGAGCCGAAGGCGCCTGCGGACTCAACTCCAATGCCCGCCGGAATTCCTGCTCGGCCTGCGGATTCTGGCCCTGGGCCGCGTACGCCTTTCCCAGCAAAATATGGACTCCCGGAGAATCCGCATGCGATTTCATCAGCTCCGCAAAAACATTCTGGGCGTCCTGCTCGTGATGAGTCCGCGCCAGCGCTCCGCCCAATGCCAGCAGAACTTGCGGGTCGTCTGCTGCGTTATTCCGCACCTGCTGAAGCAGCTTGATTGCCTGGTCGTACTTTCCCAGTTCGAAGTAAGTGAGGCCCAGATATTTTTGAGCTGCTGGATCGGCGGGGTTTCCGGCCAGCGCTTTTTCCAGCGGACTCGCAGCCCGCGCAAACTGTTCGGCTTTAAACCGAGCCAGACCCAGCCGGTAATCGACTTCAGGAAAGTCCGGCTGCAATTTCTCCACCTGCGCAAACTGCTTTGCTGCCTGGCCAAACTTCCCCTCGCTGACGGCTATTCGCGCCAGATAATTGTGCCCGCTCACCAGAACCTGCCCGTATACGCTCAAGAGCCTTTTCTGAGTGGCGGTCAGCGGAGCAGCCGCGGCAGGCGCCAGCGTGTGGGCCGCAGCCTGATCGCCCGAACTCAATCGAGACGCGATTTGCTGCTCGCGGCGCGCCGCTTCATTCTTTTTCAGGAACAAATAGGTCTTGCCGAGCAATGCATGTGCGCGAGGATCGTTCGGAGTTGACCGTACCAGCTTTTCAAGCAATGCTGCCGCTTCGCCATAGTGCTGAAGTCGGAATTCAGAGTAAGCCAGTTGATAGCGGGCTTTATCGCTGTCTGGGTCCAACTCCAAAGCCGCCGTGAGATCGTCCCCAGCTTCCTTCCACATATCCTCCTGCTGATAGAGAGCCGCCCGGTCCTGGTAGGTTTGCGCCAGAAGCGCCTGGAATGCTGCGGCAGCCTTCGCATTCGAATCTTGTGCAAAAAGCTGTTGTGCCTTTTCGTATGAGAGTTTCAGGTCTTCCTGAGCCAGGCCCGCAGCCGGTAATAGCAAAAAACAGAAGAGAGAGAGAATCAGGGGAAAGAAGTGTCGCTGAGGGCGTGCTGAAACAATGGAATATCTTTCCCTTTCCAACCTGCCATGTGTACTCGCGTGTCCGCGCATTGTTCCCGTATTCAATAATACGGCGGGAGCGCTGCGGTCGCAACGCTCCCACCCGGCAAATTGTAGAGGAACGGATTTCAGAAGATGAACTTCAATCCAAGCTGGATTTCGCGTGGATCGCGCGCATCCGTAATCACGCCGAGTCCCGAGGACGGATCGGCGGGAAGTCCAGCCAGAGGGTTTCCACCGGAATCGCTCTGCGGAACGAAAGTCGAATTCACGCCGCTGAACTGCGTGTGGTTGAAGACGTTGAAGAATTCGGCGCGAAACTCGAGCTTTGCAGCTTCACCCGCCAGAGAATTACTCCCGCCACCGCCGAACCAGGGGATATTGAAATTCTTGAAGATTGAAAAGTCGGTGTCGTTGATCCCCGGCCCGATCACAAGATTGCGGGCTGCACTGCCAAAGGTGCCCAGAGGTTGCAGCACATAGGCGTTCGGATCAAAGAACCGTTGCAGATTTCGATCTCCCTTGCTCAGGTTGGGATTAGAGACCAGGTCGGGACGGTAGCAGGCCTCACCGCGGGCGCCCGTGTAGTCTGTATCCTCGCAGATGTTAACGGGCAGTCCCGTACGGAAAGTGGTGATCCCGACCAGTTGCCATCCGCCCAGGACCTGGCCCTTAAATCCCTTGGCATCTCTGAACCACGGCAATGCCCATAGATAATTTGCCGAGAACGAATTGGGCGTGTTCTGATTAGCCACCGCCCACTCAGCTTGCGGATTGTATGCATCTTGAATGGGATTCGAATGCGCTTCCGTATCCATGTTGATCGTGTTGGACAGGTTCCGCGACCACGTGTAGGCAACCTGGAACTGGAGCCCAAAGCGGTCTACGCGATGGTTCAAGAAAACCTGGAGGGAATTGTAGCGTGAAATTCCAACGCGCTCGTTCATGTTGATGACGCTGAAGCCCAGGAACGGACGCACCGTATTCGCATCAAGCCCATTCACAATCGGAAGTTGAAATTGAGGCAGCGGCTGGTTAAGGTCGCGATTCTGCCCCATGTGAATCTGATGGCTGCCCACGTAATCAGTCTCCAATGTGGTGTTGCTCCCCAGTGCATACTGGATACCAAGGCTGTACTGGTAGCTGGCTGGATTGTTGTAGACCGCATCCAGCGCTGACAGCTCCACAGGCGGTTGGGGCAGCGTCGGGTCAAATGGCCTCAGTTGATTGAACGTGATGTTGTTGATGGACGCAACGTGGTCGAAGGGCGGCTGCCGTCCCAAAGCGCTGGTCTGGGATCCGGCATCGCGCCCGTGGTAAATTCCAAACCCGCCCCGCACGACGAGCTTGTTGCTCAGAACTCCAGGAACCCAGGCCATGCCGAACCGCGGCTCCCAGTCGTTGAAATGCCTCTCCACCAGCGACCTGTTTACTCCCGCCGTTGCGGGGGTGACGATTCCGTTCAGAGGGTTGCACAGGGTCGGGTCAATCAGTCCATCCGGAGTGAAAGCGGCTGGCGAGCATTGAGAGGGATCATACAGGCTGTTGTAAAAATTGGCGATGTTGTCGTGCGCGGCGAACAGCGGGCTCAGATATTGCCAGCGCACGCCCAGATTCAAAGTCAGGTTCTTTCGAATCTTGTAGTCGTCCTGAACAAAAGCCGCGTAATTCTCAAAGCGGTCCCGAACGGTGTTCAGCGTCTCCTCCTCCGAGTAATTCTGCATGTTGCCCAGCAGGAGGTCGTTGAACGAATTGAAGGTGAGGGTCCCCGCGTTCTCATTGTCACCGCCGTTGGCTGGCTCCTGTTTGCGGAGCAGCCCGATATCCACGCCGGTGGTGAGAGTGTGCTTGCCGAACGTCAACGCGACGTCGTCCTCAAAAAAGAAGTTGTCGGTCTTATTGAAAAAGGGGGCCGTGTGCGCAATTCCTCCAAAATTCTCAACGGAATTCAGCGAGGGAAACGATCCGCTGGTGGCGGGCCAGAGCTCGGTATAAGTAAATCCGTCCCGTGATGCCAGGGTCGGGTCAGACACCGAACTCGTCACAAAGCTGATATGGTTGTGCGAGTACCCGAGTCGGAAATCGTTCACGATGTGAGGATTGATCGTGTAGAGCAGGTGGGCCGTCGCAACTCTCCCCACCCATTTCCAGTCGCTGCTCACGCTGGGAAAGCTGTCGTCCCCCCAGAGCTGGTTGTTGATGCCGTTCAGGCCCTGGGACATGCGCATGAAATTCGCCATCACCCGCGCCTTTTGGCCGATGTAATGGTCCCACTTGATATTCTCGTCATCAACAGTGGTCACCAGCGGTTCGCTGGCGATGAAATTAAAGCCGTTCTGATCAAAATTGGCATTGGGCAGCGGATAGCGTAGGAGCATCGCGGCCGAGTTAGGATCAATCGAGCCAGGATCAACATTGGCCTCCCCGCTGATCGGAACCTCAAAAGGATCCGCAGCCGCAGGAGTGCATGTACCCGGAGTAGAACTGCAAGTCGGATCGAGCAGCCCTTGCGTCTGGCGCAGGCTGGGCACATTATCGGTAACCACGTTGCCCCTGGTTTCACGCCGCACTTCTTGCGAGAAAAAGAAGAAGTCTTTGCTGCGGTCCTTGTTGTAAAGGCCCGGAATCCAAAACGGTCCGCCAATCGTTCCGCCAAAATCGTTGTGGCGAAGCTTGCTCTTTGTGCCGTTGGTCGCATTCGTAAAAAAGTTTGAAGCATCCAGAGCATCGTTTCGCAAAAACTCGTAAAGGTCCCCATGGAATTCACGAGTTCCTGATTTGGTCACAATCGTCACAATGGCGCCCGTGCCGGTGCCGAATTCAGCGCTGTAATTGTTGCGCAAAATCTTAAACTCATCGATGGAATCCACCGAAGGCGTCACCAGCAGGTTGGCGTTTGACCCGTTGTCCTCGTTATACATTCCGTTAACAAGAAACGTGTTGGAATTCGACAGCGCGCCGTTGACGGAAGCTGCCGTATTGCTGAATAGTCCCTCACCGCTGCTGACACGGCCGTTGTCGGGCGCTACCCCGGGAGCCAGATCAATCAACTGGTTAAAGTCGCGGCCGTTCAAAGGCAACGCCGCCATTTGGGCCGATCCCACCAGGTTGGAAACTTCCCCGCTAGCAGTCTGGAGGATGGGCGCGGCGCCCGTCACCGTAACCGCCTGTGTCACGGCGCCGACCGTAAGAGCAACGTGAAAATTCAGCTTGTCATTGACGTCAAGATGGATGTTGCTTTGAACGTATTGCCTGAAACCTGTTTTGCTGACCTTTAACTCGTAGTCGCCGATGGGCAGACTCGCAAAGTTAAAAAGACCAGCGTTCGTGGTTGTGGTGGTCCTTGTGTTATTCGTCTGTCGGTTCGTCACCACGACCTGGGCGTCCGGAATAAGGGCCCCGGTCGGATCCGTCACGGTTCCCAGAATGGTTCCGGTCGTCTCCTGAGCAAGTGCAACTCGTGCAGCCATCGGGGCGAAAATGAGAGCCGCCAGGACTGCCAGAAACAGAGGCATCTGCCTTCTTGGCATCGTACCCTCCTCGACATTTTTACTGGCCCGCCCGACGTAAAGGGAAACAAAAAGAGGAAGAAAGTGAGACTAACTCTGGCCGGATTCGTTGTGCTGGCTTGAGTCTTGCATACAAGCTGAACTTAATAAAGTTTAGTTATTATGTCAAGCTTCTTGTGTGTAGGTCGGCTCGCGAACGGATACTACACACCGAATATTGTCAAATCTTTTTTATCTTAAAGAATCTGCACGATGGATGTGTTGCGGAGAACCCTTGAGTCCAGTGCGAATTGCGGTGAGCGCGATCAATAAAATCGCATGCGAGGTCGCTTTGCGTGCTGGCCGGAAGCAATCGCGCTCCACCTCAACTGAGGTGTTTCAGCGTTTCATTCAGCAGCTTGCTGGTGCCCTCGTAAGGCCCCTCGCGCCCTTCCCATTCCAGCGAATAATAGCCTCGATAGCCGGCAGCCTCGGCAATCTTGAAGATCCTATCTACGTCCACCGTGTACAGCTTGTCGTGGTCGCCCACTTCGGAGTCCTTCATATGCGCAATGTTGTAGGCGTGGCGGAACATCAGGACCAAAGCATCATAGTTGAAGTCAGCGTTCCCGCTCAGCATGGAGTTGGCAAAGTCCGGCAGCGAGCGGAGATAGGGGTTGCCCACCGTGTCGATGACCCGCACAAGGAAGAAAGCGTCTTCGGTGTGCAGATCGTCATTTTCAAGCGTCACCATCACGTTGCGCTGCGCGCCGTATGCGGCCACCTGTTTCAGACTTTCGGCCGCCCGGCCGGCGTCAGGAGCGGTTCCCTTTACCCCTGCTACGTGAAGGCGGATGCTCGGCGAACCGACCGCAACCGCAATATCAATCCATTTCTTTCCATAATCGACGGCCTCTTTGCGCTTCGCTTCCGAGGGATCGTAAACACTTGCCCTGCCGTCCACCGGAAGGTTGATAATGTGTGATCCGGCTTTCTCAACCGCCGCGCGCAGCTCCCGCAGATAAGCCGCGTCCGTGGACGGAAAGTGATAAGACAACAGTTCAACATTGTGCAGGCCGAATTTCTTAGCCACCATCGCCGGGAAGTCTTTCAGCGCCATTCCGGGCAGCTTGGGGTCTCGCCACCGGTTTGTGGGATTATCCATGTACATTCGAAACTGCCACGTGGTAACCGCGATTCTGTCCCGCGGCACTGTGGGAAACTTCATATGCGGCTCTCGCGACTGCGCGAAAAGATCAGAGACGCTAAGCATCCCCGCCGCTCCTGCCGCAGCGATAATGGAATTCCTCAAAAAATTGCGACGCGAAACTTTGCTCATCACAGTGCTGTCCTCCCAGCAGTTCAATCTGTAACTCGTGGGCCACTCCGGCCACTCGCTCAGTCAGTGCCCCGCACTTCGCATGCGACCTCGATGCAGGACGTTTGTCCCATCTCTGGAAAGCACGGAGTGTACAACTCTTCTGCTGAATTCTGCAAGGGCGCGCTCATGATGGCGACGAAGCTCAAAAACGCCCGCGGGTGGCGCATACGTTCTGCAGTTTGGAATGTATGCAACCACAGGAACGGGCGGGCGGGTGGCGCGAATACGTGCTTTGTCGTGTCTGCGATCCCGCGCAGCGGGTAGCCACTGTCAGTGTTGTTCTGACCGTGGGGTTTTTATCCGCGATTCCCTTCGGGGGAGCCCGAGCCTCGCTCGCGAGCCCCCATGGCGTCGATCACCCGTCCGGCATTCGGGCGCCTCGAACGACCGAACCAAGCGGCACAAGTTGACTGTCACATAAAGGATTCGATCCGTGGTGCGCAGGCGATGCACATTCGACATGGCGGCACCAATCTACGCCAATTTCACACAGTTTGATAGCGATGGATAACACTTTCCTGCCCGTCGGTATTTCCCCTACCGAAGAACCCACGGTCGGAACAGCACTGACCGTGGCTACCAACTGCCCCGCGGAACTCGAATTCGATACGTGCCTCGCATTCCGGCTGCGATCTCACGACAATTCTTCTCTGACCGGATCGTGCCATCCTGCGGGCGGCAAAACCTTCTGCGCAACCTCGCCCGGACCCCAGGTGCCCTTCTGGTATTCATAGAGCGGTGTGCCATCCTTCAGCACCGGATCGACGATTCGCCAGGCTTCTTCCACATAGTCCTCGCGGGCAAAGTGGCTGGCGTCGCCCGCCATGGCGTCGACCAGCACTCGCTCATAAGCTTCCATCTCCTCCGGACGCGCGTGGTGGCTCGCCACCATCTCGACCATCTCGCCTTTCATGGCTTCGGTCGGGCCCATCACGGTGGTACCCACGGCAATTGTCATCTCCGGGCTGATCCGGAACCGCATATGGTTTCGAGTCAGGTCGCTCTCGGGGATCACCGCAGGGGGCTTCCGAAACCGGCCAATCACCTCCGTGCAGGTCACGGGCAGATTCTTTCCCGCGCGGATATAAAACGGCACTCCCTTCCAGCGCCACGAGTCGATTTCGAGGCGCAGGGCGACGAAGGTTTCCGTCTGTGAATCCGATGCTACTCGCTTTTCCTGGCGATACCCGCTGAACTGGCCGCGAACCAGGTTTTCAGGCTCGATCGGTGGAATCGCTTTCAGTACCTTTACCTTTTCGTCCCGAAGGGTTTCACTGTCCGTGCGGACGGGAGGTTCCATGGCAAGGTTGCACAAGATCTGGAAGAGGTGGTTTTGGACTACGTCGCGAATGGCGCCGGTCTGATCGTAGAAAACCCCGCGCCCGTCAACCCCGAAAGATTCCGCCATGGTGATCTGCACGCTCTCGATATAGTTCCGGTTCCAAAAAGGTTCCATGAAAGCATTCGCGAAGCGGAAAACCACCATGTTGTTGACCGGCCGTTTGCCGAGATAGTGGTCAATCCGAAAGATGCTCGACTCGGGAAAGACAGCGTGCAGCACCCGGTTCAGCTTCTGAGCCGACGCAAGATCATGCCCGAATGGTTTCTCCACAATCACGCGGGCCATTTCGCAGCCTGATGCCGATGCGCAGCCCTTCTCCTCGAGTTGCTGCACGACGGTTTCGAATAGCGCCGGGGGGATGGCAAGGTAGTGGGCCGGCCGCTGGGCAAAACCCAGGGCCTGTCGTATCGCTTCAAACGTTGCCGCGTCCCGATAATCTCCATCGACGTAGCGCAGCAAGCCGCTCAGTTGCTCGAAAGCTGCCGCGTCTACTCCCCCGTGCTTTTCCAGACTGTCGTGTGCGCGCGCCCGAAGCTGATCGAGGTTCCAGCCCGCTTTGGCTACGCCGATCACGGGGGCCTTCAGGCGGCCGCGCTTCACCATCGCCTGCAAGGCAGGAAAGATTTTCTTATAGGCTAGATCGCCCGTCGCCCCATAGAAAACCAGCGCGTCGGAATGGGAATCAGTCATCGAACACTCCTCAACCTGTAATTTCTTGGCAGCAGTCTTTCCTGCTGGTTGCCAAAAGGCAATGATGCGTAGAGCGGCTCTTCGCGGCCCCCATTGCCTATGCGCTATCTCTGGAACGGCGGTAGCGGCGGATCAGATTGTTCGTCGAGCTGTCGTGTCGGAGCGCCAGCTCCGTCTTGCTCTCCAATTCAGGAACGATTCGCTGGGCCAGAACTTTGCCCAGCTCCACGCCCCACTGGTCAAACGAGTTGATATTCCAGATCGTCCCTTGCGTGAAGACGCTATGCTCGTAGAGGGCGACCAGTTTGCCCAGAGTTTCCGGGGTCAGCCGTTCAGCCAGAATGGTATTGGATGGCCGGTTTCCTTCAAACACACGATGCGGAACCAGCCACTCCGGCGTTCCTTCGGCTTCCACCTGCTGGCGCGTTTTGCCAAATGCCAGCGCCTCGGTTTGAGCAAAAACGTTGGCCATCAGCATGTCATGGTGGCGGCCCAGAGGGTTCAGCGCCTGACTGAACGCAATGAAGTCGCATGGAATAAGCCGCGTGCCCTGATGAATCAATTGATAAAAAGAGTGTTGACCATTGGTCCCCGGCTCGCCCCAGTAAATCGCCCCTGTCGCATAGTCAACCGTGGCCCCATCGAGCGCTACGGACTTGCCATTGCTTTCCATCGTCAATTGCTGAAGGTACGCCGGAAAGCGCTTCAGATACTGCTCATAAGGCAGCACGGCAACCGTCTGCGCGCCAAAGAAGTCGTTGTACCAGATCGCCAGGAGTCCCAGCAGCACCGGCAGGTTGCGATCGAACGGTGCGGTGCGGAAGTGCTCGTCCATCTGGTGGAAGCCATGCAGCATCGACCGGAAGTTGTCAGGGCCGATTGCCAGCATGGTCGAGAGGCCAATCGCCGAGTCCATCGAGTAGCGCCCACCCACCCAGTCCCAGAAGCCGAACATGTTAGCCGTATCTATCCCGAACTTCGCTACTTCCTTCTCGTTCGTGGACACCGCCGCAAAGTGCCTGGCTATCGATTTCGCATCACCGGCAAAGGCCGCCAGCAGCCAATCGCGAGCGGTGTGTGCATTCGTCATGGTTTCGAGCGTCGTAAACGTTTTCGAAGACACAATGAAGAGCGTTTCCGCCGGATCGAGGTCGCGGACCGCCTCTGCAAAGTCTGTGCTGTCCACGTTGGAAACGAACCGAAAGGTCATAGCGCGGTCGCTATAGTGCTTCAGTGCCTCGTAGGCCATCACTGGCCCCAGGTCCGAGCCTCCGATGCCGATGTTAATGACGTTGCGGATACGCTTGCCACTGTGCCCCTTCCACTCGCCATCACGAACACTCTCGGAGAAAGCAGTCATCTTGTCGAGCACGGCATGAACCTGTGGAACAACGTTTTCGCCATCGACCACGATTGATGCTCCCTTAGGCGCGCGCAGCGCCACGTGCAGCACCGCTCGCTTCTCGGTAATGTTGATCTTCTCCCCTCGAAACATGGCCTCGATTCGCGATTGAAGACCGGATTCCTCTGCCAGGCTGACCAGAAGCTGGAGCGTTTCGTTTGTAACCCGATTTTTGGAATAGTCCAGAAAAATGCCCGCTGCTTCGGCCGTCAGGCGCTCGCCACGCTTGGGATCCCTTGTAAAAAGATCCCGCAGATGTAATGCCCGCACATCCTGGTAGTGACTATCGAGAGCCTTCCAGGCGGGCCGCTTCGTGAGCGGTACACTCTGATTTTTAGTGCCTTTTGTTGCTGGTCCTGCCATGTCCCTGCTCCCTTCGCGTTCTGCTGGCTATTGCCACGGACTTTAACGAACGATCCTGCTCCCACAGGCGAAATCCTCCGATGAATGCGTTTCCGTTGTCGCCTGCGCGGCAGCCTTTAGGCAACTCTTTCAGCTTTTTGACGTTGCCTCCGCCCAGAACGATATCTTCTGGCTCAAGGGCGGTGACCAGTTGAGCGACAACATCCCCAACGTCGCGCCGCCATTTCTTTTTACCCCGTTTTTCCAATCCTCGAAGTCCCACGTAATCCTCATAGGTCGACTTCTTATATGGAAGGTGGGCCAGTTCCATGGGTTCGAGGATACCATCCACAACCATGGCGGAACCGAGACCAGTTCCCAAGCCCAGGAAAAGCAGCTTCTTGCCTTGATAACTTCCCAGCGCTTGCATGGCTGCATCGTTGATGAGCTTTACAGGGTGCCCAAATGCCTTTCGAAAAGGAAACCCAACCCATCCCGGGGCCAGATTGTAGGGCTCGACGATCGGCCGGTTGTGCACAACCACACCGGGATA
>DASUJZ010000072.1:0-13959 GCA_036278995.1 Terriglobia bacterium
TCCCCTGGGAAGAGACCGACTTCAAGCAGTTCAGTGTGTTGCCAGCCTGGGCGTCCAGAGCATTGCGGGCACTCGGCTGGGGACGCTTTGACGTCAGCATCTCGCCAGTAGAAACCGGCCGGGGCTGTCCCTACCGCTGCGATTTTTGCACCGTTAGCCCCTTTTTCGGAGAAAAAATTCGCTTTCGCACCAACGAGAATGTGATTGAGGAACTTAAGCTGCTCAAACGCCTAGGGCGTACGCTGGTTTTCTTTGTTGACGACAACTTCGCCATCAATCCCCGCCGCGCCAAATCCCTGATGCGGGCCATGATCGAAGCGGACGTGCGAATTCCCTGGGTGGCGCAGATCTCAATGAACCTTCTGCGCGATCAGGAGCTGCTGGACCTGATGAAGGAGTCGAAATGCATCTGCGTGTTTATCGGTCTGGAGTCCGTCCTGCCGGAAAGTCTGAAGGAAGTAAGCAAGACCTTTAACAAGCCGGAGGAGTACGGCCAGATCATCGGCCAGCTACAGCGGCGAGGGATTTACTGCGTCACTGCGTTCATTATGGGCATAGATGGTGACCGTCCCGGCGTAGCGCGCAAAACCTGGGAAGTGGTCAGGCACTGGCCCCCCGGGTTCTTTCCCGTATTCAGCCAGCTCACCCCGCTGCCCGGGACTCCGCTCTATAAGTCCCTGCGAGAGCAAGGAAGGCTTGAGGAGCGCCACTGGCTCAACTACCGCCCCTACGGAGCTGCTTTTACGCCCAAGTACATGACGCCCGCCCAACTTGAGGGCGAGGTCCGCGCGGCCTGGGGCATGGCTTACAGTGCTGAAGGAATCCATCGCCGTGTCAGCCGGATGAAGGAGATGCGGTTCGTCTCCAAGCTGATCTACGTGTTTGCGACGCTGGCCTTCCGCGGCATCTATTTCCGGCAGATGACCGTCCGTTCCTGGCTAAAACTTATCTGGCAAAGCCGGCGGTCCGTGCGGGAGGTGTTCTCTCTGCGCTCGTTCACGCACCATGGAATCGCTCCCATCTCGGAAGCATCCGCACCGCCAGTACAGAGCGTCTCGCCCCCTGCGCTGCCGGGCTCCTGAAATCAGCACGCGAAGATAGGGCCGCCGACTGGCGGCCTGGAAGAGACACTCGATGCGGGCCGAGGAATCGATTATGTGCGTTTGTTGCTGGGAGGCTACGGAATTTACCCAGCAGGCGATTGGCGCTGTCAGGGAATGGAATTTTCAGCCGGCCGAACTCGATGGCCATCCCCTGTCGGCTTCAGTTCCAGTGGACGTTTCCTTCAGCCAGCCCGTCGTTCCGTGGAACCGGCATTCGAAGTACAGCGCTGGCGGCATCAGAAGCGGGTCGCGAGCAGCCTGACTGTGGACTGGCTTCAGGCTGCCACGGCGCGCGAAGCCAGACAAGTCTCAACTGCGCGCACCATCTCCTGTTCCCGAACCGGTTCTTCCAGGTAGTCTCTCGCCCCCAGTTGCATGGCCTCCAGATAACAACTCATATTCAGTACCCGGGCCACCACCAGCACCTGCCGATCACGATCCATCGCGATGGCTTTTTGCAGTACCCTACGGCCCTCAAAAGCCGAGCTGCCCTGGCTCAAGACAACGAGGTCGAAATGCTCGGCCTCGAGGCACCCCAGGGCTTCATGGTATGAGTTGCACGTGACCACCGCGCATCCCGCGCGCTGGAGCACGGTCCGGTAATAAACCAGGTCGGCAGTATCCTCGTCAACGACAAGGACATTGCCCCGCGCCGCAAGGCGACTCAGGGCATTTTGTTTCGACACGCTGTGACGGTATGGCATGTGACCCTCCGCAAGCTCCCGGTCTGATGCATCTGGCAACCGGGAAATGGTTTGTCTTTGCCTTGCCCGTGGCGTCTCCCGGGCCTTTCAAACCGCAGCTACGCGAAACCTTGGGCCTTCATTGAGCGGCCGTTCTGAATTTCGCAACGTCGAGTCAGGAGTAAGATCGAGAATTAGCTTGAACTATTGGGAAGCTTGATATGTTGATCAGACCAGATGAATTGTTTGAATTTCCTGCAGGAAGGGTCTTCCGTGGGGCTTGGCGCCAAGGAACCGAACTAGATAATGCGCGAGGAAGATCCCGAAAAAACCGTGACCTCCTTTTCTAAAGTCGAATCCCGTGTTCGGTCAAACTGAATCTTAACACAGGGACTCTTGAAGTCAAGATCATAAGCGCGTTTAATGCAGGCGAGTCCGACTGGACGGTTTAACCGCGATGCGCCGTCGTTTGGTCCGATCGAGGATTGCCTCTGATCGCGCGGCCGAGCTGTCACGTTTCCTGCCCCGTGCTTCAGGGTTGACTCGCAAGTAGAGTAAAGTCTGCAAACAGCTTCCCATCTGCCTCTACATCGTTTGGCAACGACTGCACAACCTGATAAATTCCTGCCGGAAAATCACGGGTGTCGAGCGTACCTATCAGGACGGCCTCTTTCTCTCCCGGATCAGGCAGGATTCTCCAGTTGATATTAAAGTTGTGGACAGGAATGCGGTCTCTCATCAATACCGTACGCGTGGAAGCAGCAAGATCGTTAAAGTGGTATGACGGCGGATTGTAAAGCTCATAGAGCAAGTAAATCTTGTCACCCGCGTGAAATGTGGCGTCGGGTTGGGGAATGAACTCCATCTTCCCCGCGCGCACTGTTCCGGTCAAAGCTTTAGCCTCGCCATTCACCTTTCCGGCCGCGCCGGTGCGCACAGGGGCCGCATGATAGGTCACGAGCAGCGTGCTTGCCGCCGGGGCCCCTTCGTAATCCGGCACATCGAAGGGCACCTCCTCGGCTCCCAACTTGCCGGTGTTGTCGTCCCGAAACACCACCTTGCAGATGTGCCGACCCGGGGACAGAATTATCCTGGTATTGAAGGTCACGAATTCCGTTGCACTGGCCGCTGCGCGGCTGAAGACCGCGTTTGCTACCGCGACGTTGGCAACCTGCCCTTGATAGAGGGGGAGCGTTCCGCCGGTTGCCGCTGCAATCTCCGCCAATTCGGTCACGTGGACTACGGAGGCGTCTTTTTTCCGCTTAGCGGCGAGCGAGCCGAGATGTACGCCGGTGCTCACCACCGCTACAGGTTGACCGTTACCTCCACGGAACACGTTCACGCTGGCCGCCACGTTCAGATCGCGTGGCATGTCTGTCTTCAGCGCCTGCCACAGCACCACTTCTTTCTCTCTTTTGGAAAGCTCTTTGTAGGGTCGCGGCTCATAATAACCTCGTGGAGCAAAGACACTGGCCCGCGGCGCTCTCACAGAAATCTTCAGTTGTCTGAACCTGCCCAATTGCCGTTGGTCTGCCGGATAGAAACCGATGACGTAATAGCCGCTCGCGTCTTCCACCACATCATTGAACACCTCGTGGAGATCGTTAGTATCGGTTACTGACTTGCCCCCGGTCAGCTTGGCAAGGTCCATCAATCCGTCTTGACGTCCATGTTCCAACTCTTCAGTGCGCGTATAGTCATTCAGCGCCAGTTGGAACTGCAGCGGTGATCCCATGCTCCAGGTTGGGATGGGAACGCCATAACGCAGCAGCTTCGAGCGGTTAGTGGTAGGGTCGATGTTAACAAGGCCCCGGGTGTCAACGGTGTAGAACACTATCTGGTGACGCATGGCGTCCGCAGCAAACTGGTGCAAAAGCGACATGCTCTCGGGGTCAGTCCGCAACCCGGAACGGAGAACAACCACCACCTTCTCGCCTTGAAGGCTTTCCAGCCGGTAAATCACATCAAGATACCGAAACAGGGCCGAACGGACGTAAAACGACATCTGCTGTTCCGTCTCGCTCATCTCCAGCTTCAGATCGGCCTGGCGCATAGAGACGTCTGCGCGCCCGGCAGACACCAGCCCCGGCCTCAATGTCATACGCCCGAAGCCCGGCGGCGGCGCCGTACCGTTGCCGCCCCACAGCAACGCCGAATAGAGCAGCCACTCGTAATCGGCCTGCTTCTCCATGTCCAGTGTTGAATTGATCAGCGCAGGCAGTTCGGGCAGATGCCCGTACGGGTGCTGTCGCATTTTTTCGATGGTTGCCAGCAGTTTCGTCCGGTTGTCCGTAAAGGGCAGCCCGTCCAGTGACACCATAAAATCAGGTTGGATCTGGCTTGACAGGAACTGCTTGATGGCCTGGTACGCCTCGGAAACT
Organism: Terriglobia bacterium; assembly: GCA_036278995.1. Taxonomy (GTDB): domain Bacteria; phylum Acidobacteriota; class Terriglobia; order UBA7540; family UBA7540; genus SCRD01. The sequence continues at coordinate 4,168 of DASUJZ010000072.1, forward strand.
TCATTGGAGTCGATCTCACTATCAATGTAGACCCACACGCGGCGCCGGGAGGGTTGCCCGGTTGCCGTCGCGGTTTCCACTTCCGGCGGCGCTTTCCGGGCGGACTCCGGGACCGGAATATAGTCCAACGTCTCCACCTGGCGTTGGCGGCCGTTCTCCCTGACGACAAAATCGGCTTTTTTCAGGTTGGTAACCGGCTTGCCCTCACGCCCGAGAACACGCACGCGCACTTGGACGAGCTGTGTCTCAACCCTCACGCTGAAGGGCTGTTTTGATGACTCTTGAGCGGCAACTGCCGGGACCGGAAGCGCCAGGGCGATGAGCGCCCAAACCGCCATTCCCGCCCGGAGGACTGTGGATTTACAACCTGATTGTCGAGCTTGGCGTGTACCAATTACGGCTTCCAAGGTGGCCCTCCTGTGCGCATCATCTTACACCCATGGCCTCTAATCTCAATCGGAAGTTTGTTCAGCGATCGAACGCTTTATTCCAGAAAACCTTTGGCAGCGGCTGCCTGATCAGACTACGATGTGCATGCAATCGGGGTAGGCTGATTTTCCTGATTGCATAGCCAGTCTCTGGAGATTTCCATGGCGGACAAGACGGAGCCTCAAGCGGGCCATTCGCGGATGCCTGCGCCATGGATCGTGGGCATGGCCCTCTTTCCTTTTGGCCTGGTGGTGGGATTCACCATCACAGCCTTGCCATTCCTGCTGACGCGCCTTGACGTCTCCCTTGACAGAGTGGCCGCCATAAGCGCCACGGTGATGACTCCGACCTTCTGGGGATTCCTGTTGCAGCCTCTCATGGATACGGGGCTGACGCGCCGTGCCTATGCCTGGATCACAGCCGCCTGCGCAGCACTCTGCGTTGCGGGGGCATTGTTTGTTCTTTCGCCCGTACGATTGGGGTCGGCGACAGCACTGCTTCTGGTCGGGGAGCTTGCCATCGTGCTCTACTCAGGAGCGATTGGCGGCTGGACCGCGCAATTCACGCCCGACCACCTGCGCGGCTCGGTGAGCGGATGGACCAACGTCGCCAACCTCGGAGGGGGCGCATTGGGATCGCTGGCAGTCATGTCTCTGGCGCCGCACGTCGCCCTCCATTGGCTTGGGCTGGGGCTCGCTGCATGCATCGTGCTGAGCACCTTGCCCATTCTCTTTTTTCCGGAAGCCGTCAGGTCGTCATTCCGATTCCGGCAGATTTTTACCGACACTCTGAATACCACGTGGCGGGCGTGCAAAACCAAGGAGGTCTTGACCGGCTTTTGCCTGTTTCTGGTGCCGGCCAGCGCAGAAGCGGCCATCAACCTGTTTTCTGGCATGGGCAATGACTTCCACACCAGCGCCTCGACGGTGATTTGGGTGACCGGTGGCGGCTGCGCGATCACAGCTTCGATTGGCGCGCTGCTGGGCGGGCGCGCCGCAAACCGCGTGTCCCGCGGCTATCTCTATCTTGGCGCAGGACTGACCACCAGCATCGTGTCACTGGCCATGGCCGTTTCTCCGCACGTACCTCTCGCCTTTATTCTCGGAGCCCTCGCCTATAACGGCCTCGCCGGAGTGGCGTATGCCGCGTTCAACGCGCTGGGCTATCAGCTCGTGGGCCAGGACAGCCCGGTTGCCAGCACGCAACTGGGACTGTTTGCCGCGGCCACCAACTTCGCGATCGATTATATGACCTGGGCTGATGGGCTGGGGTTCAAGCATTTTGGCGTGCGCGGCCTTCTGTTGACGGACGGCCTTGCCAGCATGATTTCTGCTGTCGCGCTGTTCACCCTGCTTGGCAACCGGCTCAGGAAGAGGCAGATCGATGAATACCCAATACATGCGGCTTGACGTTACGCATCCGCGATTGGTAACTCCAGTTTGGTTCCTGTTTTGTGGCATGGCCATCCTGGCAGTACCACTTGACTGACGCCCGGGCGAGGATGCCCGCGCCACAAAGCAAACTGAGCCCCATCCGCGATTTAACTTGACACTCAATGCGTATTCAGTCAGACTGATAAGCGAGACATTCCCTTCCATTGAGTCTCCAGACAATCCGAACTAAGTCGGGTTACCTGCAATCGCAATTCTTAGACAACCACCGGGTAACTTGCTGTGTTCGCTCGAAGTGTCACTATGCGTCTGAAGGCGAACCGCAGCGGAGGTTGCTAACTCCGCCTTCCCCCCGCTTCGGCTCCGGCAGCAGCCTGGGCCAGAACCCTTGGTGTCCGCTGGCGAGCGGGTAAGTCCACGATCTTCCTTCTCCGGCAAAGGACAATGCATCGGGCGCCGGAAGATATGAGGTGGGTAATGTTCACGAAAATCATGAAAGTCGTTTGCGTTGGCGCGTTAATTCTGATGGCGTTCTGGGAGGCCTCGGCAGGCGCGGTGATCGTGTTGGACATCCTCGTCTGTGTGGGCGCCATGACGGTTGCCACGCAGGCGTTTGCCCGGCCGAAGTATATCTGGACGGTAGGGTTTCTTGTGATCGCCTTATTTTTCAATCCCGTGGTGCCTGTCGCGCTGTCACGGAGCATTTTTCTCTTACTCGATGTGGCTTGCTTGCTCGCGTTCTTGCTCTCGTTAGAGGCACTGAAGACTCAGCCGGTCCTCACCATCCCATCCATCACCAATCGAAGGCCAAGAAGCGAGTCCCTTTAAAGCGGCAGGGCCGGAGTTTCCCGTTCCCCGCTGAACGGTCGCTCACCGGCGCCGAACCTCTTCCAGGGATCCTGGCAAGCCCGGCGTTCGGTCCGCAAAGGAGTCAATGATGTCGGAAAGAAATGGTGACAAAGCAAGGTTTGGCCGGCTGCGAAAACAGAAACTAGCGCAGCGGAAGCGCTCTCGCGAATTGCGAAGATCGCCGTCAACCAGGCTGCAGGCGACCGAAGAGCAGGCGGCCCCGAAACAGGTGTTACATGCAGGATGACGGCAGGCCGCCGGCTCTGCAAGAGCCGCCCACAGGCAATCCCCACATGCCGCGAAAGGACTCGCACCTGTGCATCCAGTATCGTGGCTTCTCTGTCGAGGAAACCTCGCGCATCTATGCATATCATGTAGTCGAACAGCTTAAAGAGACTCGCCACTTCACTGTCGATGTTCAAACCCGCGCACTCCATTCGTCTCCATTAAAGATTCAGGATGGCCCCGGTATGTGCTACGCTCGGCTGAAGCAGGAGTTGGATCACGAGACAGAGGAGTTCCCGGCCGAAGCCCATCTGCACATCACACCAGGCGACATTCAAGAGTACGTCGAAAGAACTTACCCGAAGCCCGTTAAAAAGTGGGCCACGGGAGCCAGGCCGTAGAACCACCACCCGCAAAGCCCGTCTGGATCTCGATCTCAACCAAAGATAAATCACTGGACATCAAGGCGCCTTCGGCCTTCGCCCGCAGTGAGAAGTCTGTCAAGTCAAATCCTCAACGCAGGCGTACGGCGCGACGGCCTGCGGCGCACGGCTCCGCGTGGAGAATAAATCGGCTCCGCAGTCTTCCCGCTATGGTAAACTGCGGCTGAAAATGCTTCTCAATCCTTTTTCAATAGGAAGTGGCTTATGCGAACGCCATCCGTCAGCAAATTCCACCGCTGGCCGCTGCTCGTTGCCGCGGCATTTCTTCTGGGTGTTGTGCTCTACCCCGGCTGCAGTTCAAATAAAGGGGGCGGCATGACGGTCACCGTCGGCCCGGCAAACGCCGATGTGATTGGCACAGACAATCTCGCCATCCAGAAAGCCGTGGACCGCGTGACGGCGGCCGGCGGCGGCACGGTGCTCATCAAGGCCGGCACCTACACCCTGGCCAACTCCGTGCGCCTGGCGAGCCACGTCACTCTGCGCGGCGAAGGTCCTGACAAAACGATCCTGAAGAAAGCGGCGGGAGTGCAGAGCAAGTTGAAGCTCGATGCCGACTATGGAGAATACAAGGCCACTGTGGACGATGCCAGCGGCTTCCGGCCGGGCATGGGCGTCACCGTGGTTGACAAGCAGCAGCGCAGCGGCTGGACGCCCAGCGTGCGAACCATCACTCGCATTGATGGCGACACGCTCTACTTCAACAACTTTTTGCAGATGGATTACCACGTCGCGCTGGACGGTGAAGTCTTCAATACATTTCCTCTGATCGCCGGCTTTGACGTGACGGACGTGAAGGTGGAAGACCTGACGGCTGACGGCAGTCGCGAAGGCAGCGGCATTCTTGACGGCTGCCAGACAGGCGCCATCTACTTCTTCCACTCGACCCACATGAACGTTCACAACGCCGTGGCGCGCAGCTATCCGGGCGACGGCATCAGTTTGCAGTTCGTCGAGGACCCGATCGTGGACCACTGCGATTCCCACAACAACGCCTATTTGGGCATTCACCTCGGCACCGGCGCCCTGCGCGGCATTGTGGAACACAACCAGGCCCACGAAAATGGCGAGGACGGGCTCTACCTCTGCTGGCGCGTCCAGCACGCCCGCTATGCCGACAACCGAAGCTGGAACAATGGCCGCGACGGAATTTCACTCGGCCATAAAGATTCTGACAACCTGTTTGTGAACAACACCTCGACCGGCAATGGCCGCGCGGGAATCTACTTCCGCGAACAGTCGCGGTCCAACGCTCCCGACCGTTGCACGTTTGAGCAGAACACCATCGCGGACAACGGCCGCAATGGCGAAAAACCCGCCAATATCCACATCAACGGCATGGTGCAGAATCTGAAGTTTGTTGACAATACCATCGGCTCCGATGATGCAAAAGGCACGTCGCCGCAGCTCGTCGGAATTTACATCGCGCCCCAGACGGACTTTATCACCCTGAGCCAGAACACCTTCACCGGCCCATTCAAACGGAACATCGTGAATGAGTCCAAAGGCGCCCACAACCAGATCACGGTGGAGGAAGCACGACGGTAGCGTAGCACAGGCACTCCTGGCTGTAAGCATGCCTGTGGCATGGGCATCCTGCCCATGTTTTGGTAGCGTAGCACAGCCGCTCCTGGCTGCGAGCATGGGATAACGACACCGGCATGAGTGCCGGTGCTACGGGCAAGGCGAGCGAGCCGCTCGAAACCGAGACTGTAGCGCTCCGGTGTCGGAAGTTCGGAGGCCGAAATGGGAATTCCGCATTGCTCTTCCTTAACCCCAGTAAAACATCAAATCGGGCACCTCGTGCCCGTGGACAAACCGAAGTTGCGGACGAAGGCACTCCCTGTAAAAATCATGGTGGTCGTGGCGTCACTGCTCACATTGCTTGCATGGCCGGCCAATGCCTACCCTCAGAAAGCTGGAGCCATCCTCAGCCAGGTTGGCGACACCTATCGGCATCTGAAATCCTATTCATTCAACGGAGAAGTTCAGGCAAGCATCGGAGTGGACAACAGTGAGTACCGGTCCACATACGCTATGGAACTCGCATCCGCAGGAGGTACCCACGTAGGCGTCCGCTTCAGCAGGGGTACCCCGATCAGAAAAATAGCTGGCACCGGCCCTGCGAAACCCGGCTTGGCGTATCCGGCACCATCCCGGCTGGGTTTTCAGTTTTATCGCCTTCCTGAAGCAGTGGATTCAGCTAAAATCCTGGGGCAAGATTCTGTAGCCGCCAACGGCAAGGACGTCTCCTGCCTAATCGTTGAGATACATTGGCGGATAACAGCTAACAACCCGGAAGTGGTGAAGGACGGTGTTGAAAAACTGTGGGTTGACAAAGCCAGCCACCTTGTTCTCAAGGCAAGCTTCGCCGGGTTCAATGATATAAACCCCGTGCGTCCCCATCTTGTGGAGAATTGGGTGATAGTGTTCCACTCTTATAAACTCAACCAAGGTGTCCCGTCGTGGTACCAGCCCCATCCTCAACATCCTTTTCGACAAGGAGAATCCGGGGCCGCAAAACGCCTGAACCTCTCTCCTCCTCCGGCAATTGGCAGCGTTGCGCCTGACTTTACCCTTCAAAACCTCCAGGGCCAGAGCGAGAGCCTGACGAGCGCCCGCGGCAATCCTGTTCTGATTGACTTCTGGGCCACTTGGTGTGTCCCCTGCCGGGGTGTAGAAACCTCTCTCGAACGGTTGAAAAAGCAATTGCCGCCTGGTTCCATGACAATTTTTCGAATCACCAACGAGGGGCCGGACCCGGTGCGACGCTTCCTTGCCAAAAACCGCGAGAATTTTCCTACTTTGGTTTCTGGCCAAAAAGTCTGGGACCGCTTTGGTGTTTACGTGCTGCCTACCCTGGTGCTGATCAACGCCGCCGGGAAAGTCGTTCTATACCACAAGGGAGCCCTGACGCCGCAGGAACTGCTCTCCGAAGTCAAAAAGGTCGAGTGAGCGACTCGGCTGGCGATTCTCCTTGACGCCACTGGCCTAGCATGGTAGTCTTAAAGATGTCACCGGCACGGTGCAAGCTCCAGAGATAAATAGTCTAATTGGACTCTTTATTCGACTGTAAGCCTTTGAAAATACTGACTGCGCTGTTTGGCAACAAAATTGTGGGACAAAAAAGATGTTATTTTGAAAAACGAACCGGAGAAGTTGTTGAAAACAAAGCAAAAGACTACATTAATAGCCCCAAACGAACCGGAGAAACCGAAAAACGAAGCGGAGCAAGTTATTGAAAATACGTAGCTGTGGAAAAAACGAACCGAAAACGAACCGGAGAATCATCGTTTTCCGATGTAGCCGCCCCAGCGCCCCGCCCGCCAAACCCGGTCCCACGATGATGGACTTTTGCGAAACCGGGTAGTACACTTGCAGTCTTTATTTCCGTTGATTTCCTGGTAAAAAGGAGCAAGCAGATGGCGCCGAAGCTAAGCGTGAAGCCCGGAATCACATCATTTGCAATTTTGGTTCTACTTCTGGTGTGCGTAGCGCCTGCCCTCCGTGCTCAGGAATTGGCGGCCACTCCGCCGATGGGCTGGAACAGTTGGAACCACTACGCCTGCAAAGTAAGCGATGCCATTGTGCGCGGGCAGGCCCGCGCCATGGCCACCAATGGCATGAAGGCCGCCGGTTATGAATACGTCAACATCGACGACTGCTGGCAGGGCAAGCGCGACGCCCAAGGCGTCATTCACCCGAACGACCGCTTCCCGGACATGAAAGCGCTGGGCGATTACATCCACAGCCTGGGCCTGAAATTCGGCATCTATTCCTCGCCCGGCCCCAAAACCTGCGCCAAGTACGAAGGCAGCTACCGGCATGAAAAGCAGGACGCTGAAACCTACGCATCCTGGGGCGTGGATTATCTGAAGTACGATTGGTGCAGCGCGCGGACGGTTTACAAGCCGTCCGAAATGCCCGCCGCTTACAAGAAGATGCACGAGGCGCTCGTGGCCACCGGCCGGCCGATTGTCTACAGCTTGTGCCAGTACGGGATGGACCGCGTGTGGCGCTGGGGGCCGTCGGTCGGCGGCAATCTTTGGCGAACCACAGACGATATTGAGGACGATTATATGCGCATGGGCTTCATCGGTTTCGGGCAGGAGGGCCTCGCCAAGTTCGCCGGCCCGGGCCACTGGAACGATCCCGATATGCTCGAAGTGGGCAACGGCCACATGAACGCGGATGAATACCGCACCCACATGAGCCTGTGGTGCATTCTGGCAGCGCCGCTGATTTCCGGCAATGACCTCGCCGGCATGTCACAGGAAACGCTTGCCACGCTGACGAATCCGGAAGTGGTGGCAGTGGACCAGGACCCTGCCGGCGCGGAGGGTTACCGGGTATCGCAGGAAGGCCCGCTGCAGGTGTGGGTAAAGCCGCTGGCCGACGGCAGCAAGGCGGTCGGCCTTTTTAATGCCGGCGAGTCTCCTATGCCGGTCACCGTCCGCTTCAAAGACATTGGGCTCAGCGGCGAAGTTGCCGTCCGTGACCTCTGGGAGAGGAAAGACCTGGAGGCGGTCAGCGGAAGCTACACCACGACAGTCCCGCGGCACGGAGTCGTGATGCTCAGGGCAAAGTCAGGGAGTTAGGCAAAAGCCGGCTTGCAGCGGTCATCATTCAGTGCGCCACACCCGGCCACACCACACCGGAAGCAAAGGTTGGATTATGGATCTCAAGGATTCGCCCAAGAGCGTAAAACCACTGGCCGGAAGCTGCGATCACGAGTGGCTGGAACAGGAAAGCCCCTTCCTCGTCTCACAACTCTGCAAGTTTTGCCGGCTCTACCGCTACAAGGTAGCTCCCATCTCCGACTGGGAGTACCGCGCTCCAATCCCACGGACCACTTTTGGAATGGATAATACCGCCTGAAGCTTCATCCCAGCCACTGAACTTCTGCGGCCCGTGGCGGGTTGTGTTTTCCAATCGCGTGAACTATGTTTAACCTGAGGGCTCCGGAGTTCCGGCGGATCCTGGCGGCCACGCCACCAACAGTCAAGAGCGCCAATGTGCCCTGCACTGCCAATCCGAGCATTGCTGGTTGATCTTTACGAACTCACCATGGCGGCCGGGTATTTCGAGCACGGCATGGACTTCCATGCCACCTTCGAACTGTTCGTTCGTTCCCTGCCCGCCGAACGCTCCTTCCTGATCGCGGCGGGAGTGGATGACGCGCTGGACTATCTCGAGCACCTGCGATTCTCGGACGATGACATCGCCTACCTCCGCGGCCTCGAGTTGTTCCGGGCGCTACCGGAAGGCTTCTTCGAATACTTAAGAACGTTCCGCTTTGACGGCGATGTTCTGGGCGTTCCGGAAGGCTCCATCGTTTTCGCCGAAGAGCCCATCCTGCAACTGACCGCGCCGGTGGCGGCAGCGCAAATCGTCGAGACCTGGCTGCTTTCCGTCATCAACTTTGAAACACTTATCGCCTCGAAAGCTGCGCGCGTGGTAAGCGCCGCCGCGAGACGCAGCGTGCTGGAATTCGGAACTCGCCGCGCGCAGGGGCCGGAAGCCGGCCTGCGAGCCGCCCGCGCCGCTTATCTTGGCGGCTGCGACGCCACTTCCAACGCGGAAGCCGGCCGTCTCTATGGCGTTCCCATCGCCGGAACGGCCGCCCACTCCTGGACCCAGGCTTTTCCCTCTGAGCGCGAAAGCTTCGAGGCGCTGCTCGAAATCTTCCCCGAAACCGGCGTGCTGCTGATTGATACCTATGATGATCTGGCAGGCGCGGAAACGGCCGCATCGCTCGGTAAAAAATTCAGCGCCGTGCGGCTTGACAGTGGTGACCTGCTCGAGAAGAGCCGCGAGGTTCGCTCCATCCTCGACAAGCACGGGCTGCGGGACGTCAAGATCATCGCCAGCGGCGACCTGAACGAATACCGGATTGAAGAGCTGATTGAAGCGGGAGCGCCCATCGACTCTTTCGGCGTCGGCACCGATCTTGCAACCTCACGCGATGTGCCGGCGCTGAGTGTAGTCTACAAGCTAGTCGAGACAAACCGCGGCGGACGGGTGGAATACAAGGCTAAGTTCAGCGAAGAGAAGGTCTACTGCCCTGGGCGCAAACAGGTATTCCGCTTCGATCAGGACGGCAAATACCATCACGACGTTATCGCGCGCTTCGATGAAACTTACGCGGCGGGCGAGCCTTTGCTTCAACCGCTGATGCGGAATGGCCACCGTGTCCAGGCGCGGCGCAGCGCGTCTTCAATCCGCGAAACGGTGCTGGCCAGCGTCAGCCGGCTTCCGCAGCCTTACCATCGGCTGCGCGACGCTCCCGAATATCCCGTGAAGAAGAGCGGCGACCTGCTGCAACTCCTCGAGCAGGTCCGTACCCAGTACGTAGCGGCACGCAAGCCCGCCGGCGCGCCGCGATCAAGCTGACGCGGAGAATCGAATGGCAATGCCTTTGGCCTTCTTCGATGTTGATACCCAAGTTGACTTCA
>DASUJZ010000073.1:0-83003 GCA_036278995.1 Terriglobia bacterium
GGGCATCAAGGTACCGGTCGTGGTCCGCCTTGAAGGGACCAACGTCGATCTCGGCCAGAAAATCCTGCAGGAATCCGGCCTGCGCTTCACCGTCGCCATCGGCATGAAAGACGCGGCGGAAAAGGTGGTGGCGCAAGCCAAAGGCTAAGGAATTGTGATTGAGTGATCGGGCGATGGAGCGATTAGGGTCGTGAGATTGGGACTATGGAGGATCATGTTGAGATCAGTCAACCTCGAACTACCGGGCTGTTTGCAGTGCCGGGTCGAAGGCTGAGTTTACAGCCAAGTTGGGAGTGGTTCTCGAAGAAACAGACGAGACAGCCTTCTGGCTTGAGCTCCTGATTGAAACCGCAGTGGTCCCGAAGCCTAGATTGGAAGACCTCTTGGCTGAGACAAACGAGCTGGTGCGGATTTTCTCCGCTTCAAGAAAAACAGCCCAAAACGCCCGCTGAGAAACATGCGATCGAAACGTGACGGTGCGACTGTTCAATCGCTCAATCGCCCGATCACTCAATCACTCAATCGTAGATAGGCTATCATGGCTATTCTTGTTAATGAGAGTACAAAGCTTCTGGTCCAGGGCATCACCGGCCGCGAGGGCACGTTCCACACGCAGCAGGCGATTGCCTACGGCACTAAAGTAGCTGCGGGGGTCACACCGGGCAAGGGCGGTACGACATGGACCGGTGATGATTCCGCGCACAACGTGCCGGTATTCAATACGGTTGTGGAGGCGGTAGCAAGAACTGGCGCCAACGCTTCGGTGATTTTCGTTCCGCCGCCGTTTGCCGCCGACGCCATCATGGAAGCCGCGGATGCAGGTATTCCGCTTGTCGTCGCCATCACCGAAGGCATTCCGACGCTCGATATGGTTAACGTCACACGCTTCCTGGAAGGAACTGGCACTCGACTGATCGGGCCCAACTGCCCAGGCATCATTTCCCCCGGCAAGTGCAAAATCGGCATCATGCCGGGCTCGATACACCGGCCCGGCAATGTCGGCGTGATATCACGCAGTGGAACCTTGACCTACGAGGCGGTCGGCCAGCTCACTGCGCTGGGCATCGGGCAGTCCACCTGCATCGGGATTGGCGGCGACCCGATCATCGGAACGTCTTTTGTCGATGCACTTAGATTGATGAATGAAGACGAGCAGACGCACGGCATCGTCATCATTGGAGAAATCGGCGGCACTGGCGAGGAACTGGCAGCAGAGTTCATCAAGGCGAAGGTCACCAAGCCCGTTGTCGGCTTTATTGCCGGCCGCACCGCGCCGCCCGGTCGCCGCATGGGCCATGCCGGAGCCATCATCTCCGGCGGCAAGGGAACTGCGGCGGACAAGATTGCGGCCTTCAAAGCTGCGGGCATTCGCGTGGCGGAGAGCCCCGCGCTGATCGGCGAAACCATGGCGCGCGCCCTTCAGGGCAGAGCCGGCGCCTAGAACACGGTGACCAGGAGAAATCAAGTATTGGAACGCACACTCACTATCATCAAGCCTGACGCCGTTGCGGCGGGGCACATTGGCAACATCATCAGGATTTTCGAATCCAACCATCTCATCATCAAGGCAGCTCGCCTGATCTCGTTGACCAAGCAAGAGGCCGAGGGCTTTTACGCTGTGCATCGCGACAAAGGATTTTTTGAAAGCCTGACCGCGTTTATGAGTTCCGGGCCGGCGCTTGCGATGGTCCTGGAAGGCGAGGACGCCATCAGCCGCCTGCGAAAATTGATGGGCGCCACTAACCCTGCCAATGCGGACGAGGGCACCATCCGTAAACTTTACGCCCAGAATATTGAGCACAACGCCGTTCATGGCTCGGACGCCCCGGAAACCGCAGCATTTGAGATTGCCTACTTCTTTCCCGGCATCGAATTGGTCTGAAGTTCTTAGCGGCAAGTGGGCGAACCGTTCCCTGATGTTCGCCTGATGCTCTGTCCCACCGCGGCGTGCGTCGAAAATGCGCAAGTCGATGGGCTAAAGCCGCTTGTAAATCGATTGAGTTTCCCTCGTTTTACCACTATATTATTGACTGCCTTCTATCCAAATCGCCGTTAGATAAGCCGGTTTTTATGATCGCGAAGGGTTTCACGGGTGGGAAACCGTGCAATGACTCTGCCCCTTCGCCATGATGCGCGAGGCCCGGATGATCGACTGGACAAATCTAGTGCTTGGCTTTGCGTGCGGTATAGCAGTTGGGTTTGTGCTCTCCGCGTTCGTTTTTGGGGCCAGAATCAGGTTTTACAAAGAATATATTGAGCATCGCTTGGCTTCCATCAACCGACTGCATTTTCATGGCAAAGCGGTCGGCAGGTCCCGGGGCCCGTTTTGGAAGGCGATTCTGAACCGTCCTTCCAAGACTGATAAAGACTCGAAATCCGTTCACGATTGACCACCCATTGGCGATTCTGCCTCTTAAGAAGCGGCTTTATCGTTGGCGACCAACTTACCTAGCTTCAAAAACTTACGTTTAGTAGGATCTACAACGCCAATGCTGCTACGCAATTTGAAGCTTTTGGGTTAAAATGGACTTTTAAGTATGGATTCAGTGGGGCAAATGTCGGACCGCAGGCCTGCAATCATTTTGTTTGCGCACGGGAGCGCGGTGGAAGAGGCCAACGTAGGTGTTCGCGAACTGGCCAGCAGGATTGAGAATCAGGGCGCCTATCGGTATGTCCGGGCATCGTTTCTGGGTCCGGGCCAGCCGGAACTGGCTCCAGCCATTGCTGATGCCATTGCAGCGGGCTTTAATCGCATCATTGTGATTCCCTATTTCCTGACCTTGGGCATCCATCTGCGGCGCGACCTTCCCAGGCTGGTAGCAGCGGAAAAGGAGAAGCACCCCGGCGTTGAAATCCAGGTTGGTCGGTCGCTTGAAGATCATCCTGAAATGGCTTCACTGGTCCTCAGCAGGATTCGAGAGATTACCGAAGGAGTCAGGGTCTGCCCGTGAGCCATTCCCGCCACGAAGCGTTTCTGCGCGACGTCAGATACACCAACGAGAGGACGAAGCATTTCCGGTTTCAGATCTCGAACGGGCACCGCTTCGATTTTCGGCCGGGTCAGTTCATTTCGCTTGATATCGAGTTGGACGGTCGGAAGGTCCGGCGGCCCTATTCGATTGCTTCGGCGCCGCGTGCCGATAACGGCTTTGACCTTTGCCTCAATATGCTTCCGGAAGGGCGCGTTTCCTCCTGGCTGTTCAATCTGAAACCGGGCGACAGGATCGGGTTTGCCGGCCCGTTCGGATTTTTTTCTCTGCGGGAGCCGCTTGATCCCGTAGTGGCTTTCGTTGCTACGGGAACCGGCATCGCGCCCATCCGCGCCATGCTTCAGGAGCTTTACAGCCGTCCTCACGATTCCGAGGTATGGCTGATTTTTGGCGTGCGCCAGGAGCGTGACATCCTTTACCGTGAGGAATTTGAGGAGCTGGCCGAAGAGCATCCCGGCTTCCATTTTGTGCCCACGCTCAGCCGCCCTGAACCCGGCTGGAGCGGCCACACAGGTTACGTCCAGCAGCACGTAGTCCGCTATCTGCCGGGGAAGAAAGGCCTCCATGCATACCTTTGCGGGCTGCGCAAGATGATTGAGGATGTGGCTCAGGAATTTCGCGCCATGGGCTACGACCCCAAAGCTCTCAGCTACGAAAAATACGATTAGCTTCGCCCGACGGCGGCGTGGGAGGGTCTGAAGGCGGCGTGCGGCTTCGTCTCCGGCTGATTGTTCAGTCGCCATCTTGCGGGGCCGCCTACCCAAGACCATGAGAATGACTCCAACACACCCAAATTCCGCTTCAGACTCCGCCCGGCTTGAGGCTATCGCCAACGAGATCTGGACTGACCTCATGAGGGGCAACCGACGTTTCCAGGAGGGCAAGCCGGCCCCGAGGGAACTGGTTGCGCGGCGCACGGAACTTGCCAATCACCAGAACCCGCAGGTTATCGTTCTGGCGTGTTCCGACAGCCGCGTATGCCCCAGCCTGGTCTTCGACAAAAACCTGGGGGATTTTTTCATGATTCGGACGGCAGGCAACGTTGCCGACGCGGTGGGGCTGGGCAGCATTGAGTTCGCCGCGGAGAATTTGCAGTCCAGGGTCCTTGTGGTACTCGGCCATGAGCACTGCGGAGGAGTGGCGGCCACGGCATCAGGGAAAAAGTTGCCCTCTCCTAATTTGGAATCTCTCATCGACAAGATCCGACCTGCTCTCGAAAGCGTCGAAGGCCAGGCCGAGGGTGAGGAATTACTCAGGCTGGCGGAACGCGCCAATGTCCACCAAAGCGCGTCTGATATCCTGCGCAACAGCGCGCTGCTCCACCAGAGGGTGTCAAACGGGAAACTTGCCATCATCAAAGCCATCTACCAGCTGAGTACCGGCCAGGTCATCCGCCTGCCGGACTAATGCCACTTAATGGACCGTCACCCTGAACGTGCCCATAAGCTCCAAGACACCCCAGTTTCCAATCCTGCGAAACTCTGCGATACTTGCTGCTATCCTGCGCCGAGGTTCCGGATCATGAAAACAAAAACTGCGATTGGATTGCTGGCCGTAATCGTCTGTTGTTGCTTGGCTCTTGCCCTCACGGCGAAGTCGCAGTCGGATGGCTCGGCACCGCGATTGGGCCAGTTTGAAAATCACCAGGATGTCGGTACGGTCGTGCACCCTGGATCAGTGAAGTACGACACAGCGAACCGGACTTACACGATCTCCGGCAGCGGCGACAACATGTGGCTTTCAAATGACGATTTCCAGTTTGTCTGGAAAAAGGTTTCGGGCGACATCACTCTGACCGCGAACATCGCATTTGAGGGCGCCGGAGGAAACGAGCACCGCAAGGCCGTTCTGATGGTCCGCCAGAGTCTCGATCCCGATTCCGTCTATGCCGACATCGCGCGGCACGGGGTGGGGCTGACATCGCTTCAGTGGCGGGAGGAGAAAGGCGACACGACGCACGAAGTGCAGGCCAATATCAACGCGCCGGCGCGCCTGCGAATCGAAAAGCGCGGCGACTATTTCTATATGTTTCTCGGCGAGGGTGATGACCTGAGATTCGCGGCGGGCTCGCCGTCGATTCAACTGAAGGCTCCATTCTATGTGGGTCTCGGCGTCTGCTCGCACGACAAGGACCGCGTGGAGACGGCGGTCTTTTCAAACGTTGATCTCGAAGTCTCGCCGTCCGCGCCGGCCCCGAAAACAGCTCTTTACAGCACGCTGGAGACGGTCTCCATTGAATCGGGCGACCGGCGCGAAGTCTACACAACCGAGGGCCGGATTGAGGCGCCCAACTGGACTCCGGACGGCAAGCTGCTTCTCTTCAATCGCGACGGCCAGCTTGAAAGGATTCCCGTAGAGGGCGGCGAGCCCGAGCCGCTGGAGACCGGTTTCGCCACACGCTGCAACAACGATCATGGCATTTCACCCGACGGAGCTTCGCTTGCCATCAGCGACAGCTCGCAGGCGGAGCACGAGTCGCTCATCTACGTTGTTCCGCTGGCCGGCGGCACGCCACGCCGCGTCACTCAGAAGTCGCCATCGTACTTCCATGGATGGTCCCCCGACGGCAAGACCATTACCTTCTGCGGCGAGCGCGACGGAAAGTTTGACGTCTATACCATTCCCGCGGCGGGCGGGGAAGAAGTGCAGCTCACCAGGGACGCCGGCCACAACGACGGCCCGGAATATTCTCCCGATGGAAAATACATCTACTTCAATTCCAGCCGCTCAGGCCTCGAGCAGATCTGGCGCATGCATACGGACGGCACCGGCCAGGAGCGCATGACAAACGATGATACCAATGACTGGTTTCCGCATTTTTCTTCAGACGGCAAGTGGATGGTGTTTCTTTCTTACCCCACCGAAGTCACCGGCCATCCTGAGAACAAGAACGTGATGCTGCGCCTGATGTCAATGAGGGACGGAAAAATACGGCCGCTGGCGCGCTTGTTCGGCGGGCAGGGAACCATCAACGTGGCATCGTGGTCGCCCGATAGCCAGCGCGTCGCCTTCGTCAGCTATCACCTGCTGGCACAATGAGCCAGTCGAGGCACATCTCAATGCCCATCAAACACTCATGGGTTCTATCCAACTGACAGATAACAAACTTATTAATCTGCTTTAGTCTAATAATGTCAGCCTCTTGATCTTAATCGGCAGTAGGGCTAATCTAAGCGAGGTGCGGTCAGACTAGAAACTTTTCTCAAGTGAAAATTCTTGAAATCGCGCGGTAGCGTGGCGGGCTCTTACCGCTCAGCCTGGGCGGTGGCGGCGGGTGAAAGCGTCCAGGGTTTGCCGTCGAATTTTTCGGAAGATTGCGCGCCGAGCAGCTTAAGGACGGTGGGCGCAACGTCCATGAGGCTGGGATCGGAGGAGTCGAGTTTGCGGTTCAGGAAGAGGGTGGCGCTGGTGTCTTTGGGGTCGGAGGCGCAATGGTCGCCGCTCCACTTGCGCGTGTTGGGAACCACAACGCCGGGCGGGATGGCCCCGAGCGAAGTTTCCCAGGAGGTTCGATAACCGGGCAAGAAATTAAGCTGAAGATCGGGGGCTTGATTGACGTAAGGACCGTGGTCGATTTCACGGCCCAGAGCCACGTCTTCGAGGACCGGTTTATTGGTGCGGGGGTCGTGGAAAGCCAGCAGCTTGCCGCGGATCTCCTCGGCCATCTGGTGGGCCTGCTGGCCGGGCTCGATGATGCCGTAGCGCTCGCGCCCATAAATGTTCAGGTAGATCTGGCCGAGGCCGAGCGCGTAGGCTTTGGTGCGGCTCCAGTCAACATTTGGGAAAAAGTTGGCGTGGCTGTAGAGATTTTCCAGGCTGTACTCTTTTTCCTGAGCCTGGGGATTTTTGAGGACCATGTATCCGTTCTTCACCAGCCAGGTGTTGGTGTTGAAACCATAATTGAAGGCGTGGAAGCCGTGGTCGGAAACGACAATGAGCGTGCCGCCGGGCTTCATGTTCTTCTCAACTTCGCCCACAATTTTGTCCGCCGCCTGGTACACCTGCAGGATGGCGTCTCCGTATTTCCTGGCAAGCACGGGATCGTAGCGCGGGTTGGCGGGATCGGTGAATCGCCAGAACATGTGCTGCACGCTGTCCGTGCCGGTGTAGACGGTCACCATCAGGCTGGGAGGATTGTGCTGGAGCTGGTCCAGCAACATCTTGGTGAGCTTATCCATGGTGCGATACACATCCTGGAGAAAGACGCCTTCGTCGATGCGCTCCTCGTTCAGCGCCCAGGTATCATGCCACCAGCCGAGCGTCTTGAAGTCTCCCCACTTCTCGGCCAATTGCTTGCTCCAATCGGCGGGAGAAGTAATCGCCAGCGCGGGATCTTTGGGATCGATGTTCAGCGGCGACATGTAGATTCGCAGGTTGGGCGACGATTCGATAACATAGAACCGGCTGATGGCGCGGACCGATAGGAACATGTTGATGGGAAACTTTTCGCTGAACCAATTGCTCCATTGGCCGCTGGCGACTGTTTCCGTGTGGCCGTCGAGCTGAATGGTGACCGATTTGCCATCCGGCGACACCTGAAAATCCGCCGGGATCGAAATGCGTTTGTACTCATCGGTGGTGGGATCGACTGGTCCGGAGATTTCGGTTTTGGCGCTGCGACCGTTCATCTGCAGGCGGACCAGCATCCCGCCGAATTCGGTGCTGCCGGCCTGTTCCGCCGGCAGATTGGAAGCAAAATAGAAGAACGTGCCCCACGTCCCGCGGATGTCGGGAACGCCGAGGCCCGCCATCAGCTTGCCGCCCGGCACCCGCGAGGGCGGGAATTCGAGCGGCATTCTCAGCACCGTGGTCTTGTATCCGGCGTCGGCGGCTGCCTCATAGAAAGGGGTTCCGTGCCGCTCGTTGGTGACCTTGGGACCCTTAACAGGAATCAGGCCGAAAAGAAATTTTGGTTTTTCTTTGGCCACCAGGCCGATGCGGGGAAGATAAGTTTGTGGGTCGCGCGCAAGGAAATCGTAGATGCCGGTTCCGCCCGGATTGAGTCCCGTCGCAAACGCAGCCCACGCGACGGGCGATTCCGGAGGGTTCGTGGTTCCGAGTTTTGCGAAAGTACCCGTCTGGGCCAGGCGCGCAAAGTTGGGCAGCTTGCCCTCCTGCATCCACTTGGCCGCAAGATCGGGCGACATGCCGTCGAAGCCAAGAACGACAACCTGATTTGTAACAGGTCGCGTAGTCCGGTGGCTGCACGCGAAAGTAAAAAGAAGGACAGCGGCGAACGCCAGCGCCAGGGCGGGAATTGCGGCAGACGGTCTCAGATGTTTTGTCGAGCCCAAACGACGATTCTAATATTCCCGAGGCCCGAACGTCGAGACAAATTTGGCGCGGGCTGCTCACGGCCAGCGCGGGAGAAGAATCCCGGCATCCGTTTTCGCGGCACTACGGGGATGCTTCGCTGCGCTTCAGCATGACAACTTCACCTTTTCAGCAACCTGCAAAACCAACTTCCGTCGATCTGCCTCTGTACGGATAAAATCCGTGCCCTTTTCACGGCGGCATCCGCGTGCGGGATCAGAATGACAGGCGGAAAAATCCGTTTCAGCAGCCTGTGAAGCCGCGATGGGAGCTTTCGATGCGCTCCGACGGCACGAACGGCACGACTGAAGTTGTGTCCGTTCACAAAAGTTGTGCCCTTTCTCTGAGCGTTGGTGCGCTCCGACGGCACGAGTGGAAAAGCTGCGGACCTCAGCGTCGGAGGTTCGCGCTATTGCCTACTTCAACCGCGAGTAGGAACGGTCAAGCGTAAAGGACATGGTGGCGACTGCGTTTTCCGTATACGCGGCGAGCGCCTCGCGATAGAAATTTAGGCTGTGTTCGCGAATGGAACCTTCTGACACATGCGGGTATACCACGTGGTTGGTCTCGTGCAGGATGATGCTCAAGAGTCGCAGACGATACTGTTTGGCATGAAATTCTTCCAGCCGGCTGCCGTCCAAAAATTTCGCATCCAGCGCGGTGTCGCTGAGAGGCAGGGCCTGCCACCTGAGAATCTGTTGGCAGGCAATATCCATCTCACCGGCATGCTCACCTCCGAAGGCGTCGTGGGGCATGGCGAAGGGGGGCTCGCTGACGGTTGCGTGCCGGTGTCCCAGGCATCCGCACACGTTGGTTCGGTGGAGCTGGATGACGACCAACTGCGGGGCTCGCGAAAGAGTCTCATCGTAAGATTCGCGGCACCTGGCGGGCACCTCCATCCAGTCGTGTTCGAGAGCGCGAGCCACTTCGGCGGCACGTCCGGCATCGCGCACGCGATGGGCAATCACATAAATTGGGCGTGGTCGGTCAGGAAGCGCAGCCAGCAGATAGCGGCGCCCGCTCAGCCATTCGCGCCAACGTACGGCGCGAGGGCGCGATTTGAGGTGGTTCCAGATGGCTGTTTTCAGGTTTGATTTTTCAGGGCACATACGACCGTGATGCTCCTGAACCGGTTATCATCTGCCGACCGGCGCAATCGCCTGCCAGCCCTGCGACTCTACGGAGCCATCGGCCGGGTGCCAAGGCGCCGCCTGGATTTCTGCAATATGGCGCTTGTTACTACTGCATACGTGGAGGCGCCGGCTTGTGTTTTGGGAAACCTCCAGCCCTTATCCTAAACCCAAAAGCCGGGCCGATGGCAAGTGAAAGCCCGGTGGCGCGGAGTAATGAAAGCGGAAGGCTGGACTATACCGGGAGCCGGACGTTTACCCGCTTCAGGTGGCCTTGGCGAGTGGGTCTGAGACATTCTCATAGCCTGACTCCTGGCGTCGAGTCGCGCGAAGTGCGAGTTCCCGGCTGAGCATCACAAAGAAAAGCAGAATCGGCCAGAAGAATAGATACATCAGGCCGTGCCGCATCAGCAGCAGGTAAATCGGGCTCAGGTAGAACAGGGCAATGAGGGCATAGGTCGGAAGCTTGCGGCGGCCGATGAAAATCTCGTTCTTCAGGGTCCGGTTCAGCACCAGGATGAAGGGAATTAGCAGCAGGGAGAGATCGTGCAACTGGAGGTGATAACTGACCAGAATCGACGCGACGAGCGCAAGGCTGAAGCCTAGGTCAAAATCAATTTCTGAAAGCGGGCGCCGCAGGGGCCACCGCCTGACAACCCACAAGACTGCGATGGCCGAGAGCAAGACAATGAGCGGCTTTTGCAGGCCGTGGAGTACATAGCTATAAGCCATTATCTCGACCGCGCCGCGGATGTTTGGCATTGTGTTGGACAGGATGCCGAGCGCGTCCTGAACGCTGTGGGAAGACAAGCCCTTCACGAGGTTCGAGAGGAATACGATGTAAGACAAAGTCCCTCGAAATCCCGCTACCGGAAGTGAAAGCAGGAACAGAAGGGCCGAGAAAATCGCGAAACCCGAAACAACCTTCCACCGTCGCCACAGGACAAATGGGACCAGAAAAGGTATGGCGTATTGAAACTTGAAAAGAGCAATGGCCAGGAAGCAACCTGCCCTGATTTCTTGCCTCTCCTTCAGACTGACGAATACGAGGACGAAAACCAGTAGGAGCAAAAGGGAATCCTGCCCCTGCAGCAGGTCGACAAATACCGGAAAAAAACCGAGGCCAATAAGAACGGGAAGCGGGGCCCAGACGGTTTTCAATTCCGCCATGTATGGCCACAGCAGACATAGCGTCAGCGACAAAACCAGGATGCTGAAAACCAGCCAGATGATGTAGGCGGTCGCGTACGAGACGTAGGCAAGGGGTAGATACAGCAACGCCTCGAAAGGGGGATGATCATAGATAAGGGTTCCGTTGCGGGTAGTTACGTTCGGGTACAACACGGATTGCATTTGGCCCTGCGCAGTGATGTCAAAGAGCTGAGGTCCCTGTCCGCTGCGAACCATCCTAACTGCACTGTAGAAGGCAGAAAAATCGGCCGAACCCTTCAGTGCATCGTTCTTTGCCCGCCAGAAGAGCATTAGGTGGAAGAGCAGCAGGAAAGCGAAAAAGGCAAAAAGAAACGGATGCAGGTTTCCTTTTTTCATAAAAGGTGAAACTACTTTAGGGTCAATGGCAGTGGGTGTCAAGCGTACATGGGAGGATCACAGGGCTGAATGTGGCCGCTTCAGCCGCGAATAAGATGGCTTGCGAAGATCTGGAGCGGATGTAGTTCTCTTGTGAGCTGCGGGGGCTGTTTTGAGGGAGGAAGTTTGCAGGGGCACGGCGTGGCGTGCCCCTGCTCTGGAACGGCTTAAAAGAACAGCTTGAGGCCGAACTCAAACTGCCGTTGGTCGATGCCTTCACGTGCCAGATCCTGCACGCCGGTAACGGTCATAAAGTCACCGGGGTCGGTGACTCTGCCGGTAACGGGGTCAAAGGCGCCGGCATCTCCCAATGAATTATCAGGAGCGGCGAAGTGCGGGTGATTGGTGAAGTTGAACGCGTCCATTCTGAACTGGAGCCTGAATCGCTCCGTCAGATTGAACTCACGCGAAACCGAAAAATCGTAGTTGACAATGCCCGGCGCGCGCAGGAGGTTGAAGCCCGTGGTGCCGAGACGCGGCGCGTCGGGATTCGCGAAGGCGAAGGGATCGTAGTAGTACACGCCGGTACCGATCGCGCCAGTTTTGGCAACGCTGGGCTTGACCTGATCGGCGGTCTGGGTGGTGCCGGGTGTGTTGAAACCTGTCCCATCCGACAGAACACTGAAGGGCGGGCCAGTGATGAAACTCGCCAGGCCGCTCAACTGCCATCCCCCGGCGATGAAGCTGGCCGGGCCGCCGCTGGAAAGCCATCTCCTGCCTTTGCCAAACGGAAGCTCCCATACGTGCGTGATCTGGAGGTTGTGTGTCGTGTCAAAACCGGTGACGGTCTGGTTCAGATACATCAGACTCTGAACCTGAATATTTGGAGTGCCATCACTGTTGTCAATGCTGGCGATGGCTTTGCTATAGGTGTAGTTGACGTGCAACAACAGACCGTTGCTGAAGCGCCGGCTGAGCGTGGCCTGGACTGAATCGTAGTGCCCCGAACCGACCGGGGTGATGTTGACGGTGGGCGCGGTGCGACCGTAGGCCGTGAACAGAGGCTGCCCCGCGGAGCCCTCTCCAAGGATTTGCCCGGCGTTGGTATCCAGGAAGCCCAGGATGCGGGTCTGGCGGGTTGCCACGTATCCAACCTGCCCTGTGAAGCCCAGCCCCAGTTCCTTCTGGACAGTCACGTTCCATGACTGGACGTAGCCGCGATCAAATTTCTTCGGCGGATAACCGGAGTAGGCAACGTCCAGCGGAATTGGAACCACGCCGTTTCCGAGGTCAGGAGTGCCAATGGCAGGGATGCCGAGCTGGAGGGAGCGAAATGGAAGCAGTCCGCCCTGCCCGCCGGCCGGCAGAGTGTTGGTGTCATGCGTCGGAACCGATATTGGGAAGTTGTTACGCATCGGTTCCATGGCCTCATAGGGGTCGGTTGTCATGCCGTAACCAGCCCGAATGACGAAAGTGTCCGTCAGGCGGTAAGCAAGACCAACGCGCGGCGAGAAGAGCGCCTTGCTGATCTCGACGCCGCAGCCCGAGGGCACAGTACCAAAGCCGCAGAGCTCTACGGTGTTGTTGGACGGCTCGTAGACCTCGATTCCCCGGCCCAGGTCGGGGCGAGTGGGCATGGGATAGTACTCCCAGCGGATACCGTAATCGGCCGTGAGCTTTTTCGTGACGTTCCATCGGTCGCGCGCATAAAGGGAATAGAGGTTTGCGTGGACGTGGTAGGACTCCGGTATCTGGAAATTCCTGCCCATCGTGTCGGGCAGGCCAAGAAGGAATGAGGCAGCCCCGTTGAACCGCGACGTGTCCGTGGTTCCGTCACAAGTCCCGTTGGTGCCGGGAGACGTGCAGTTCGCCGTGACGCCTTGGCCGAAATCAAATCCACCCTGGGCGCCATAGCCGCCGGCAAGGTCTTCCGCCGATGTCTGGTTGAGCGCCTGGCTGTACCATTCAAATCCAAAGCGGACGTTGTGGGGGCCTTTGAGCCAGTTGAAGTTGGCCACATACTGCTTTTGCGGGTCGTGGCGGTAGTACGGCATAAAATTATCCACCTGGCCGATGGTTGCGAATCCGTCGATATCAAATTCCGGCCAGCCGCTTTCAAACAGCGGGCGGGTGCCATTAGTTCCGGGGATGCCCAATACGTCGCTTCCGATATTCTTCCCGAGGTCGTTTTGGACGGACTGTGTACCTTGTTTCGCCCAGCCAAAATGAGCGTCCATCAGGAAATTGGGGCTAAAAGTGTAGGTGCCCATGATCGTCGTGCGGTAGGTATTCCCCGAGCCTTTGCCGGGGTTCCCTCCCTGCCCAAAAACGGGTCCGCCGCCCGCTACTCCGAATGCTGTGGGAGTGATATTGATGTAGTGGAGCATTCCAAACGTGCCGATCAGGTTGAATTTCGAGTTGACGTTGTAGTTGACTTTGGTGTCCACCTGATTGCGGTGGAACACGCGGACGCCATTCGTAAAGAAATCGCGGCTGACCCCCGAGCGGTTGGGCAGGGGCACAAAGGTGAGAATCTGTTGAGCGATAGGATCGAGCCGTGAGGTGGGAATCATATTCAGACACTGCGCGGCGGTGCAGGCGGCGTTGAAATGGGCCGTATCATTCGGATCATTGGTTGCAAAGAACTGCTGCCTGCCTGACCCGTCCGGGTTGCCAGTGAGCGGATCATAGATATCCGTGCCCGTGGCCGACAGGTCGCCATTGCGGATCGCCTGAGTGGGAATGGTTTGGAAGGTTTGCGCGTAAAAATTGTTGAACAGGCCTTCGTAGCTGGCGAAGAAGAACGCTTTATCCTTCTTGATAGGCCCGCCGACAGAACCCCCAAAGTCATTGTAAATGTACTTCGGTTTGTTGCCGACGTTGGCGTCCGCCCCGTCAAAGAGGTCCGGCCACGCCTCAGTATGATTGTCGCTGTGGTACTCGAACACGTCGCCGTGAATCTGGTTGGTGCCGCTCTTGGTTTCCACGTTGATGGCGGCGCCGCCTGCAAAGCCTTCTTCCGCGTCAAAGCTGTCCGTCACCACGTTCACCTGCTCGATGGAATCGAGCGTGGGCACGTAGGAATTCACGTGCGGCAACTGGATGTTGTAAGTGCTCACCCCATCGATGCGCGTGTTGTTCTGGTTGTTGCTGGTCCCGTTCACATTGAACGAGAGGGCGCGCGCTGGATTAGTAGGATAGGAGTGGTTGTTAACCGGCGGGCTGAACCCCGGCTGCGCCCGGTAAATCTGCTGATAGTTTCTTCCCAGCGGAACTGGCAGGTTGGTAAGAGCCGGAGTGTCAATGTTAGCGTGGACTTCGGAAGTGTCGGTCTGGAGAACCGGGCGCGCCCCAGTGACTTCAACCGTCTGGGTGACTGCGCCCAGGGTGAGGGTAACGTCCGCGCGCGACACAGAGTTGATGGTGACCGGTACGTCGGTCCGCTTGTACGCCTGAAATCCCTGTTGGGCGATCTGCAGGGTGTAGGTTCCGGCGACGATGGTGGAGAAGGTGTAATCGCCCGAAGCATTGGTTGTTGCGGAAGTTTCTGTGTTGGTTCCCTGGTTGATGATGGTGACTTTAACACCGGGCACGGCGGCGCCGCTTGGGTCGCTGATGTGGCCGACGAGCGTGCCATACAGGACCTGTGCGATCCCGGCCCGAGGAACCGCCAGCATCATTGCACAAACGATACCAGCGACTACTATGCTGCAAAGGTAGGCCGAAACCTTCCTGCAGCAACCTAACCAGTTACAACTCATAGCGTCTCTCCTCCTAAAGCTCACACTTCGTCGCGTCGTTCTGACACACTCGCCCCATACGGTACAGGAAGCGCACGAACACTGCAGCTTAGATCAGCAGCGCCTTCTACATGGCCTCCCATTATTCCACTAGGGGGACTTAGACTACCATCCGACGCTTAATGACCAAAGACCCGACGCATGACTACCAGTGCTATGCCGAACTTTTACCAGCGGTTAGGCCTGGGTGTCAAGATGTTTTTCAAGCTGCCGGAGTATTTTTTCAACAGCATTTTCGGTCCGCTCCGCCGCCCTTGCCGAATTTTGTTGCTGGCTTAGGCAGGCATTAAGCGCGCGGACCAGGCAAATCGCTCCGGCTTGCATTTGCACGTCAGCTTGCCTCCCACAACGCCCGTAGTATACTGAGAGGTCAAAAAACGAGGCGATGGAGTTCGCCGAAACCGTCCTGTACGGGACTGATGACTCCTGGCCGCCAGCAGGCGATCAGGAGTTTTTTTATGGAGCATGCTGGTGTGCGGAAAGGCGACAAAGTTTGAGAATCTTCCTGTTGATATTGTTCGGATCTGTGGGTACTCTCGCGAGGTACGCGATGGGCGGCCTGGTGCAGTACCGCGCCGGGTCCTCGTTCCCGGCGGGCACGCTGGCGGTGAATCTGGCGGGATGCTTCCTGCTGGGCGGTGTGGGCGAATACGCCCTTCAGCACCTCTCAATCCCTCCCGACTGGCGCATCGGCATTACCGTGGGTTTTTTCGGGGCCTTTACTACATTTTCAAGTTTTGCCTATGAGAGCTCACGCATGATTGCCAACGGCGACTGGATGAAGATGGTCCTCTACGTAAGCGTCAGCGTGGTGGGCGGGATCTTGCTCACCTTGACAGGAATTCATCTGGCCGATCTTGTTTCATAGGAGAATACCGTGGAACACCAGCGATTTGAGGGCGAGCGGACCCTCATGCGAATCCATATCGGCGAATCGGACCGCTGGGAAAACAAACCGCTCTATCAGGCGATTGTCGAATTGTTCCGTCGTGAAGGATTTTCAGGCGTTACCGTGCTGCGCGGGGTGGGCGGTTACGGATCCAGCAGCCGCGGCCGGGGACTTTACCACACCACGAACATCCTTCGCCTCTCGCAGGACCTGCCTATTGTGATCGAGACAGTGGAATATTCGGAGCGGATTGAACAAATCCTTCCCAGACTGGACGAAATGGTGGAAGGCGGCCTCATCACGCTCGAGAAGGTTCGCGTGATCCTATACCGCTCCGCGAAGTAACGGGCAAGCCCGGGCTGCGGTCTTGCGAGGAACTTTCATGGCAGACCAACCACTCGAATCCCTGATCAGCCGCAATCATCGCCGGGTGATTTCGGTTCCCATGCGCCTTCTTGAGGAATACTCCATCCAGCTTTTGGAACTCTTCGAACCCTTCGAATCGGAATTCATCTCGCGCGAATCGCTTTCCCACAAAATGGCAGAAAAAGTGGAAAGGGAAATCACTGCCCTTCGTTCCATGCTTCGCTCGATGAAAGACGATCTCGGACTCGAGCATTACAAACGGAGCGCGCCTCGTGAGGCTCCACCATGATCACTTCCGTCGAAGAACTGCATCCGCGCTATCTTAAAGGGTACGGATCCATGCCCGAATCCATCAGCCGCTATCTCAAAGAGCGCCTCAAGGAAATCGCGGATGCGCTCAACAAAATCAGCCGGACGCTGAGAGATGGCGTGTGACTGTTTTGCGCCAGATGCTTTACCGCCTGGCCGTACTCCTAACTATGGATCGGCTTGGCCAGGTCCTATTGGATAGCTGAAAAGCTTCCTGCCGACTGAGCCGGCTCCCGGTCATTCCGAGGAGCCTGTCAGGTGGGGCGACGAGGAATCTGCTGTGCTGGTCTTAGGCGGCCGGCAGGGAGAAGCAGATTCTTCGGCCAAAGGACGGCCTCAGAATGACGTGCATGGCACGGCGCGGTGTTCTTGTGGAACACTGTCTTAGGTGAAAAGCGCAAACACAAAGGCGGCAGGAGCGGGAGATTCCCGAGCGACTCAGCAGCCGCCGGCAAAGTGGCTGAACCGGAATGTCGTGGGAATGGGCCTCACCAGCCTGCTCTCAGACGTCAGCCATGAGATGGCCACAGCGGTGCTGCCCGGCTTTCTGGCGGCA
Source organism: Terriglobia bacterium (assembly GCA_036278995.1). Classification (GTDB taxonomy): domain Bacteria; phylum Acidobacteriota; class Terriglobia; order UBA7540; family UBA7540; genus SCRD01. Next base: position 16,881 of record DASUJZ010000073.1, read on the forward strand.
CTTGGCATATCCGCCGCAGTGTTGGGGCTGATTGAAGGTGTGGCGGATGGAGTGGCCAGTTTCGTCAAACTGGCTTCGGGATGGCTGTCGGATCGGGCCGGGCGCCGCAAACCGATTGCGGTGGGCGGTTATTTCGTTACCGGGACTTCCACGGCGCTTTTTGCCCTGGCGGCCGGCTGGCCGCTGGTGCTGTTCGCGCGCGCGTTGGGATGGTTCGGCCGGGGCATCCGTTCGCCGGCGCGAAACGCCATTCTGGCGGCGTCAATCCCGGCGGAATCGCGCGGCAAGGCGTTTGGATTTGAGCGAGCGGGCGATACGGTGGGAGCCGTTCTGGGTCCGCTGATCGCAGTGGCTTTGCTCGCCCATCTCCAACCGCACGCCGCCAATCCCTCCGCCGCTTTCCGCACCATCTTCCTTGTCACGCTGATTCCCGGTCTGGCTTGCGGAATTGTTTTCGCTCTGCTGGTTCGTGACAAGCCTGTTCCCGGCACGCGGGCAAGATTGTTTTCCTCGGTGAGGCAGTTGCCAAAGCGCTTCCGGCGTTTTCTTGTGGGCGTGGGAGTTTTTGGCATGGGAGACTTTGCGCACACGCTGATGATCCTTGCGGCCACACAGCTTCTGTTGCCCGCGCACGGCATGGCGGGCGCCGCCGAAATTGCCGCGCTGCTTTATGTGGGACACAACATTATTTACGCAGCGGCGTCATATCCGGTGGGAGCGCTTTCCGACCGCCTCGGCCGCCGAGGTCTGCTGGCGCTAGGATATCTGGTGGGCGCGCTGGCGGCTGCGGGCCTGGTCGCGGCGTTCGCCTGGCGGCTGTCATCAATTTCTTATCTGGCACTCGTGTTCGCGGTTGGCGGATTCTACATGGCGTTCGAAGAGGCCCTGGAAGGGACTTTTACGGCGGACATCGTTGCGCCCGAAGTCCGCGGCACAGCTTATGGGCTGCTGGGCGCTGTAAACGGATTGGGGGATGTTGCGGCCAGCATACTGGTTGGCGGCTTGTGGACGCTGATCTCGCCCGCCGCGGCATTTGCCTATGCCGCGCTGGCGATGCTGACGGGTGCGGCGCTCGTCTATCGTTTGCGGTGAACGGGTTCGAACCTTCACCCGTTGAGGGTGCATGATACACGGCCGGCTTTAGGGGCGAAAATTAAATGAAGCGCAACTCGCAAAAAAAAAGGCGCCCCGACAGATCGAGGCGCCCAGAATTACATCAAAACGGGGCTAGAAGCTCAGACGCAGGCCGAAACGGTATTCCCGTGAGCGACCGCCTGCAAATGTTCTACCCCCGGAATCCGTGGCTGAAACGACCCCGAAGTTCCCGCTGTTAACGTTCCGGTTGGCGCGATCGAAATGCGGAGTATTGCTTACGTTGAACGCCTCCGCCCGGAACTGGAGAACGAATTTTTCCGTGATCTTGAAGTCGCGGTAGAGGCTCGTGTCCATGTTGACTACACCGGGCCTGCGTAAGGTGTTTCGACCCACCGTGCCAAACCGAACGTCGGTTACAGGGACAAACGACGAGGTTTCGAACATCGTGCAGCCGGGATCCGGACCATAACAGCCGGTATATTTGAGCGGAGCCACCTGGTCAGGTGTTTGCTGGTTGTCCGGCATATCCAAGGAGGAATCGGAAGCAGTCAGTGTGTCGCGTCCCCCCAGGAAGGCGCTGAAGATGCCGTTGATTTGCCAGCCGCCCAGGATCGCCTGCGCAGCGCCACCTCCTTTAGCAAACTTCTTGCCGCTGCCGAAGGGAAGTTCGTACACATAGCCAAGCTCGAAGTTGTGGGGAATGTCGTACTCCGCCGTAGCGCGGTTGCGACCCCACGCCAAATTCGAGGGCCAGATGGTTTCGGTCCAGTCCGAGTACGATGCCATGTCGATGGCATGCGAGTAGGTATACGCGCCCTTGAGAAGCAGGCCGCTCGTGATGCGCCGGTTGAGGCTGACTTGCAGGGAGTGGTAGGAGCTTCCCAACGCGCCATCGTATACCCTGGTGGATGCCGTGCGTCCGAATCGGGTGAAGAGCAGTTGCCCATCAAGACCGGCGCCGGGTATTTGCCCGGCGTTGATGTTACGGAACGCGAAGTCTCTGACCGATCGGGTCCCCACGTATCCAACCGAGAGCACCGTCTCGCCCGGCAGCTTGCGTTCGATAATGAAGTTCCACGACTGGATGTAGCCGCGGTGCAATTCCGTGTTCGCCTGAATATAGCCGTCCTCCGCCGCATTCGGCAACGGAACGCCGCCCTGCTGGTTGATGTCGAAATCGAGGATATTGGGAATGCCGACAGTGGGACCCAACGGCGCATTCGGGATGCCATCCGTCGCATAGGTGGGGTCCGTGGTGACGGGTGCGAATCCGTTAATGCCCGAGAAGGACCCTACAACCGTCAGGGGGAACCAGCCACGCAACGCCTGAGCGCCAAACGGGTGCGGCTGATAAGTAATGCCGTAGCCGCTCCGGATCACGGTGTCTTTGGTCACCTGATAGGCGAAACCGATGCGGGGAGCGAAGAGCTTCTTGCTGAAAGTGATCCCGTTGTCCCGCGGAACACCGCCCCGTCCGCCGATCAAGGCGGTGTTGGTGGTGGGGTCATACGATTCGAGTCCCAGGCCGGCGGAGCGTCTGCGATTAGGATAGAGCTCCCAGCGCACTCCCAGGTTGAGGGTGAGCTTGGTAGTGACGCGCCAGCGGTCCCGGACATACAGAGCGTACTGGTTTTCCAGGCTGTCCATCTTGATTAACTGGCTGCTCTTTGCCGAATCACTGGGTATACCCATCAGAAACGAGGCCAGACTGTTCTGGCTATTCTCAAAATCCGGCGTGTCTCCCTGGAATCCCACGCTTGCTTCGAGAGCTGAGGGGTTCAGAGCCGTCACCCCGGAACCGAAGGTAAAGGCGCCGCGCGGCCCTTCGCCCAGCTCCGGCTGGAAGTGGTTCATCAGGTTGTGGATGAAGTCGAAACCGAACCGGATCTCGTGATTGCCCTTCACCCAGCTCGCGTTGGAGTTGAAGGTGTACGACTGGTCATTGCGGCGGCAGGGGTTCCAGCCTTCCGGATTGCCCATCTCGGTCCAGTCGGTATAAAACGTGGGCATGCCGGCTTCGAGCGGGGTGGGGCCGTTGGTTCCAGGGATCCCCAGCACGTCCGAGCCGAAGTTGACGCCGCTGAGCTCGTCAGGGGGGTCGCATTGCTGGCCAAATCGCGTCCAGCCGAGGGTGGCGTCAAGCAGGAATGAGGGGGTGAGCGTGTAGGTCTGCCCGATACCTGCGATCTGCGTGCGCGTGTGGCAGCCGCCCAAACCGCCATCGCCGATGTCGGGACCGCCGGCTGCGCCCAGTTGGGACCCGGCGGCATCGAACCTCGCGATCATGGTGCTGTACTTAAACCAAAGCTGGTGGTGGTCATTCCGGTTCCAGTTGACCTTACCGTCGTAATTGTTGCGGTTCAATTTCTGCGTGCCGGAAACAAAGTAGTTGTCGAAATCTCCAGCAGCAGGCTGATTGGGGACAGGAGACAGATCCAGCAGCGTCATCATGGGCCCATTCAGCCGGGAGGCGGGAATCACATTGAGCATCCCACCGGAGGAAATCACGGAACGGCCCGTACCATCGGAGTTTCCTGTGTAGGGATCGAAGATCATGCCTTCCTGCAGCGGCACACTGCCGCCTTCGGTGGTGGGAACCATGATGGGATTGCCTGAGGCATCGCGAATTTGGGCGCCCAGGAAACGCGACAAGTTGCCACCCCGCAGGTCAAGCGCCGGGACAGATGCGAGTGCAGTCTTGTTCACCCGCTCAAACGTGCCTTCCCAATCAGTAAAGAAGAATAGCTTATCTTTCTTGATGGGTCCGCCGAGGCTCCCGCCATCGAAGTTCATGATGGTTTTAGGCTTTTTAGCCACATGGACGCGGTTCTCATCCCATGTGAAGGCCCGGGTGACACTGTTGTTATGGTAGCCAAAGGCGCTACCGTGGAAATTATTGGTCCCGGCCTTGGTCACCACGGTCACTGCTGCCCCGCCTGTCATTCCCTGCTCGGCATCGAAGTCGTCGGTGGAAACGTTGACCTCCTGGATGCTTTCCACCGGCGCGATGTACGCCGCATGGTGAGGCAAGGTCACCAGGACATTGGCCGAGCCGTCGAGGCGCTGGTTGTTCGCGCCACGCTGCTGGCCGTTGATGTTGGTTGAAAGAGCGCGCTCAGGCGTATCAGCCTCGGCGTTCTGAAACCGCGCCGGTGTGGCGCCGGGCACCAGATTGAGAAGAGTCTGATAGTTGCGGAAGCGGGAGAGCGGCATGTCGTTCACTACCTCCGCATTGATGCTGGTCTTTACGTCCGAAGTTTGCGTCTGCAGGACGGCTGTGCTGGCCTCGACAGTGATTGCCTGGGCCACCGCCCCCACCTCAAGGTTGGGGTTGATACGGGTTACGTTGTTGATCGAAATAACGATACCCGTTTGTGTGTACGACTTGAAGCCACTCTTGCTAACCGAAAGATCGTAGGTTCCTTCCAACAGGTTCGTAATCGAGTAGAAGCCCTGGGCGTCCGTGGTCACCTCGCGCGTCAGGCCCGTGTTGGTGTTCTTGACCGTGACGGTGGCGTCAGGCACTACAGCGCCCGACTGGTCGCTTACGCTTCCAACCAGCGAGCCATAAAGCACCTGCCCCTTGGCCTGCTGGGCTAAAGTCGGCGCCAGCATAAAGCCGACTCCCAAAGCAAACGACAACAATAATCTTTTCGCCATGCTTTCTCCTCCGATTAGCGGTTTAGGTCCCAGACGACACACGACGCTCAGTAAGGTGATCTTCAGATCTGGCTGAATTTTCAGGGGCTGATTTTGGGAAAGGCCCCGAGAAGCGCTGTTGCCGACTCGAATGCCCCCTCCCCACATGCTAGCCCTCGGTAAATCAACAGCCGGATCAAAAAGGTACGCCCGCATTCAGGCACATACGTGCGTGCTATTAGACATTTCAGGTCGCAGGGCGTCTTTTAATAAAGATGGTATTTTTGTTTAATTTTTGTGAATCGATTGAATCCACAGGAAGTTGAGGCGGATCTTTAGGAGGTCGGACCTTCAGGTCCGACAACGGGCCGAGGGAAGAGGGGCTTCCAGCCCCTGAAGTGGCAAGCTGGCCGATTTCAGGGCAGGCCTACGGTTCCTGGTCGAGCCCCCTGAGGTCTCTCTCGATGCGGTCGCGCAGTTGTGTCTGGCCGAGGGAGGCCGCGGCATCCCTGGCCCTGCGCCCATACGCCAGAGCATTCTGCCTGTCCCCGGCGCGCGCATAGGTAGCTGCCAGCGCATAAAGGTAGGTGGGTGTGTGGGCGTCCTCCGGAGCAAGGATTTTCTTGAAGTGCTCGATGGCCGCGGCGTACTGTTTTCGGTTGGCAAGAATGCGGCCGATATGAAAGTGCGCCAGACGATAATCCGGCCGTCGCTTGACCGCCCTCTCAAAGTGTTGCAGCGCTTCATCGAGCTTGCCCTGCTGCTCAAGCACCACCCCCAGGTTGTTGTCGGCCTCAGCATAAACGGGATTAGCCACCAGAGCACGCCGGAAGGCCTGCTCCGCTTCAGCCCACTTTCCCTGTCCCATGAGGAGCACACCATAGTTGTAATGAGCGTCCGCAAGATTGGGATTCAGGTGAATCGCGTCCCGGTAGTGCTCCTCGGCCTTTTCCGGCTGGTTTGTCTTGCCATAAAGAATAATGAGATTGGCGTGGGCCAGGGCCAGTTCGGGATCAAGTTGGAGGGCTTCGAGGTGCGCCGCGATCGAATCCCCGATCCTTCCCGCCTCTTCCAGTTGAACCCCCCGCTCGAGGATCGATGCCGGTCCCCGGTCGAGCGCGCGCAGTGCATCCCGCAGCGGGTCCTGAACCGGCGGCACAAGCGTCGGGTTCGCGTCGTGGAGTTTGAGTTGCTCTTGGGATTTCTGGAGGTCGCCGAGTCGGCGATAGGCGGTCGCAAGCGCGTAATGCGCAGCGCCGTAAGCCGGGAACAGCTCACAGGCTTTCTGATAGGAATTAACCGCCCCGGGCAAGTCCCCTTTGGCAGTGCGAATCCGGCCCAGCCCGTAATAGGCCTCTGCCACGCCGGGATGGTCTTTGATAATCGCAGAGTACAGACTCGCGGCTTCTTCCAGCTTCCCGGAAGTCAGCAGGCTTTCAGCCAGCTTCAGCCGCGCCGGAAGATAATCGGGGTTCAGGCCGAGCGCCGCACGGAAGGCCGCGGATGCTCCCTCGTGGTCGCCTTGCGCGGTGCGCAGCGAGCCCAGGTAATAGAGCCATCGAAATGATTTGGGATCGAGCTGATGAGCCCGCTCATAACAGGCGGCCGCCAGTTCACGCCGCTTATAAACATCCAGCAGCATGCCAAGCTCGCCGTTCGCTTCGGCGTCGATTCGGTTGGCGCGCGCCGCGTTGTAGGCTTTCGCTACCTGCTCTCGAACCACGGGAGAGAATTCGCTCAAATCAATCTGCGGCAGGGCCGGCAAGTGCCCCGTCTGCGCGCCCAGCAGTAGCGCCCCAATCCCCAAAACTGCAACCATGTTCAGCAAACACCGCCGCATGCCTGCATTGTAATGTCAGACCACTTAAAAGCAAGCGGGATTGCGAAGAGTTGTTTTTCACTTACTGCTTTTCCTGAAAACTCAATGCTGGTAGCTGCGATTTCACAGGGTTGTTGGATTATGAGATCTGTAACCCCAAATCTGAGATATGAAATCCATTCGTGAGCCAGGTAGCGCGGCCGGCGCAGACGTTGATTTTTGACGTCTGCGATCCAGGAAGCTGAGAAGTTCGGGACGGTGTTGCTCCATAGCCACCAAGCGGCGCTCCATGTGAGTGATCGCAGCGGACCGAGGGATGTGAAGCTCAAAATGGACCTCTCGCTGCGCGCGACCGCAGATACTACAAGGCGAATATCTGCGCCACGCGCCTTTGGGAGAGGGCGGCCGCCCATCGCCCAATAAAAATTCGTTCCCTCTACCTTGAGGAGAGGGTCGCGGAGGTACGACGAAAGGTGAGGGGGCATTTTCGTAGCGGCGACTTTACGTCGCCATCGTGGCGGGTTAAACCCGCCGCTACGTGACGAACTCCGGACCTTAAAGCCGGAGGACCGCGGTCCCAGTGTTTTTGTAAAATTTCTTTTGCAATTGGCGCGCAGGCGGTGCATAAAGCCGTCCTGATAATCTCGCGGTTGACGCTGGGCCGCGAGATCGCAAGAAGCTCGCCAGTAATGCAGAGTTCCATCTACCCGAACTCTGTGGTCTTTCGTGGCCTTCGAAGCTGGCCAGCAAGACCAATGGGAGGGCGACGACGGAATTGACCTTTAATTTCTGGGACCAGCGCCGCTGGGAAGGTTCGGAAAGGCATTGTTCCAGAACCGCCCGGCGACGCCGATGCGAATGATCGCAACGGGCCGGGGGTATGAGTGAGTAGCGCAGAGTCTGTGCTGTTCAGACACTGCGGCTCTTGATTTCGTACCCAGCAAAAAGCCGCGAAGTTTCTAACAGGCGAAACTCTGCGCTGCTGATCGCACGGAGATTTGCGTCTGCCTACATCGCGATAAGATCGATGTAGGCGCGACCCGCTGGGGACCATTCGGAGGGATACGCCCGGCATTGCTCTTCGTTCGATGGTGACCGAAGAGCGTTCCTCGAGCGCTTGCCTAGGCTGTATAGGATAGGCTAGACAATTCCCCTCGACGGCCCCAAATGGGACGTATGGGATTTTCGTCCCACCAAAAATGCAATTTTTTTAAGTTATAGATAATACATAACTTACTAAATTTTAGCGAGGCAGAAATTTTGTTTTGAGGCAAGATGTGTCTAATTGTGGAGCAGTGCGCAAAAATTACAAAAGGGCTGCTTCTTGGTTCGGGCGTGAGGTGGCTGGGCCTCGCAACGCTACTCGTCTCCGCCGCTGAAGATATAGATGCCGCCCATGTGGACTTTGAGGGAAATGTTTTGGGTGCCGGAAGGATTCCAGAAGAGGACCTTCTTGCTGAACCCCACGTCGTTCTCGCCGTGCAGATCGCTCTGGACGTTGCCCAGCCAGGTCTTGGCGCGGACCGATCTGAGGCGATCGATAAACGGAACATCGATTTCCACCTGCCCGTAATTCACCACGATTTTTTCCTGTCCCGCAACTCCCCGGACCGTAACGTCTCCATCCACGCATTTCAGGACCAGGTTGCAGTCCCAGGGCATGTGAATGTGGAAGTCGACAGAGAGGTTGGATTCGCCGCGAAAGGGTCGCCAGGGTCTGCGGGAAGGGTATAGGGTACGGAGTTGAAGCATCTCATCCTGGCCGCTCAGCAGAATCTTGATGCGCTCGTAGCGGCGCTCGGCCTCCTCCTTTGAGTTGGCGTGTACAACTTTTTCCGCTTCGATCTCCACGTGCGGATCGTCCCAGGCCGTAATGTAAATGTCTCCGGTGCGCGCTTCCACGGTGAAAGTGGCGGCTGAAAACAGGCGACGCTTGTAGTGGGATGTCTGGCGAAATTCGTCGGCGCGGCCGGGCAGCGCTAACAGGGTCAGGCTGCAAAAGCCCATCAGCAGGAGGCATCGAAGTATTTTTCTGGGGGATTTGTGCATCAACGTTGCCACGGGTTCAGACTGCGCGTCAGCCCGATTCACTGCGATGGCGCGGGAGCTGCTTGCGGCTGATTTGCCTGGCTCTTGAGCGTCTCCACCACCAGTTCTTCTCTTTTGGCCTCCAGGGTTTTTCCCTGCTGGTTATAGACAGTGGCCAGCATGGCGTGAGCTTCAACATCGTCGGGCGCCATGGCGATGACCTTCTTGAGCTCAGCTTCGGCCCTGGACCATTGCTTTCGAGCCTGGAAGACTTTGGCCAGTCCGAAGTAAGCCTGGTAAGCAAGCGGCTTGATTTCGGTCCCGCGGCGGTAAAGCGCTTCCGCCGAATCGAGATCCTTTTCCGCGAGCTCGGCGTCACCGGCGCTCCAGTAGACGTCATAGAATTGTGGATTGACGCCCAATTCTTCCCGGTACTCGCTGAGAGCTGCTTTATAGTCGCCCTGGCGGGCGGAGATTTTTCCCAGGTTGTAGTGCACCAGAGGGAGGCCGGGGGAAATCTGGAGCGCCTGCTTCAGTTGCTGGATGGCGAGCGCGTCATCGCCTCGTTCCCGGTAGGCGATCCCCAGCATCAGGTGACCTTTGGCATCGCTGGGGCTGACGTTAAGGAAGTCCTGAAGCATTCGCACGGCTTCATCATAATTGTCGGCTTGCATGTCGAGCAGGGCAAGGTCGTAGTAGTTCTGGGGGATGGTGGGGTCCAGCCGGATCGACTTGTTGAAGCTCTCGCGTGCCTCGTCCTGTAATCCGTTTTTTGACTGAGCCACGGCGAGCAGGTGCATGAGGACGGCTGAATCCGGAAACTCCTCGACCGCCCGGCGGGCATCCGCCAACGCAGAGTCGACGTGGCCGGTTGAAATTTCCCATCCGATCTCATGCGTGACGTCAGATTGTTTGTCCTGCGCGCGGAGCAGCAGGGACCCGCCGAGAGCGCAAAATGCAAAGATCAGCGCGAACGATGCCGCGAGGCACTCCCGTCGGTTCACCATTTTGCTCCTCTCTGGCATGTTAGGCAGGGTGCGGCAGCGAAGTCAAATACCCGAGCGGCGGCGCCAGTAGAGGTCTGCTCGCGGCCCTTGTGGCTGTGTGTAAGGGATTTCCGCGGCGGGCGAATCGTTTCGTGACGGGCCCGCTCATTTGATGGAGAGTGGGGGATGAAGCTGATACGGCGAGCGAAATCCCGCGTGACAACTTGCGTGCGATGGTAGGATGGACGCTTTGCGGCGCTGACCGATTGGCGCCCTCGTCAAGCGTCGGCGTAACTTGTCGGCTGTTGCGGAAAGAATCGCACATGGCAGGAATCGTTTCGGTATAATCTATCGCTCTGGCAAGAGCAAACCTGGCATCCGAGCAATTACGCCGGCCCGCAATTGACGTACTGGCACGGAAAAGCCATAGGACGAACACGGTTCAAGTGTTCCAGTCGCCCGGGCAAGGGATACTGGACAAATCCCCGAAGAGGCCAGGCACAAAAGCTGAAGAGGCTCACATGACAACATTCAATTTCAAGCCCGCGACCTACAACCGCTTCCTTAAATTCGTGGCGGGGCTGGGCGGGCTGCTATACGGCATTGACGTGGGCATCATCGCCGCGGCTCTGCCTTATCTGGAAGCTACCTCGGGACTCACCGCGGGCCAGATTTCCTTTGTTGTTGCCGCTGTGCTGCTGGGCACCGTGATCTCCACCCTGTTCGCCGGAGTGTTGGCGGACGGCATGGGCCGGAAGCGCCTGATGATCCTGAGCGGGGCGCTGTTTGCCGCCAGCATTCCCATCATTGCGCTCTCGCACAGTTACGAGCTGCTGATCATTGGCCGGCTGTGCCAGGGCATCAGCGCTGGCCTGATCGGCGTCGTTGTCCCCCTCTATCTGGCCGAGTGTCTGGCGCCGGAAGACCGCGGCCAGGGTACCGCCATGTTCCAGTGGCTGCTCACCATCGGCATCGTGGCCGCGGCCAGCATCGGCATGTACTTCAGCTTCCGGGTTGACGAGGTCGCCAAACTGGGTAATCCGCAGATGCTTTTCACGTACAAGGATTATGCGTGGCGCAGCATCTTCTGGGTGTCGCTGCCGCCGGGACTCTTGTTCGTGCTGGGCGGTTTTCTTGTGGCGGACTCGCCGCGCTGGCTTTTCCAGCGTGGGCGAAAGCAACAGGCCCTGGACGCGCTTCAGCGTTCGCGTACGCCGGAAAACGCCAGGCTGGAACTGGAGGAGATGGAAAAACTTCAGGCCGCGGAGAGCGCCAAAGCCGCAGGCAGGCGGGTTGCGGAGAGCCTGTTGCAGCGCAAATACGTGCTTCCCTTTATTCTGGCCTGCGTGATTCTGGCCCTGAACCAGACAACCGGCGTCAATTCGATCATCGGCTACAACACCGCCATTCTCATCCAGAGCGGATTGTCGGACGTGGCCGCGCACTGGGGATACATCTTGTTCACCGTAGTTCAGGCCCTGGGTACTGTGATCGGTATGGTGTTGGTAGACCGCAAAGGCCGCACCTTCCTGCTCTCGCTGGGTACGGCGGGCATCGTGGTGGCCTTGTGCGCGACGGCCTTCCTGTTCCATCGGAGCGAACGGAATCGCGTAGACGTGAGTCAGGCTGTCCAGTCTACGGTGAATGGCAAATCAACTTTGAGTGTGCACTACACGCCTGAGCTTCAGCAGGAATGGCTGAAGGAATCTGGCGACAGCCGGTTGGCTGGACGGCCTACAACGCTCACCATCATTTACTCATACGGGGATTTTAGCGCCGTTACGCCCGCGATGGCGTCAAATCAACCGCTGGCGACGCCGGTGCAGTTGAGCCGGGCGGACTGCGTACCTGGAAATAACGTGGTGGCTTTCTTCTCGAACCCCTTTGGCAATCTCGAGCAGGCCCAAACGGCTCCCTTGCGCATTGAGCATGCCCTGATTACTCCCTTGCCCGCCCGGGGACATGGCTGGCTGGTTGCCCTCACCCTGTTTGTTTTTGCGACGTTTTACGCTCTGGGACCCGGCATCTGCGTCTGGCTGGCACTCTCGGAACTGATGCCGACCCGGATCCGCTCGAACGGCATGAGCATCGCGCTGGTCATCAACGAGGCAGTTGCCACGTTCCTGGCAGCCATCTTTTTGCCCGCAGTGGGCCGGTATGGCTATACGACAATGTTCCTGCTTTTCGCCGGCTTCACCGTCTTCTACTTCATCACGGTTACTTTCTTCCTCCCGGAAACCAAGGGGAAGACCCTGGAGGAAATCGAGGCCTACTTTTCAAAGGCGGGGGCCAAAGCCTGAATACGCAAACGGCCCGGGCATGGCACCCAGGCCGTTTTACGCCCCCTCCCCACGGAACCTGCGCCCGATTAGCGCCGGTGGCCTCCGCTACTTCCTCCGCCGCTATGCCCACCGCCACCTCCGCTGCTGTGAAAACCGCCTCCGCCGCCACTATGTCCGCCACCGCCTCCGCTGCTGTGAAAACCTCCTCCTCCGCCCGAGTTGTGCGAAGGCGCCGAACGCGATCCATTGAAGCCTCCACCGGAATTCCCGTGATAGCTCGGGGCGGAGTGTTGTTGATAGCTCGGCCTGGAACCACCCTCGAATCTACCGTAAGAGCGGGAGGGCGGTTCGCTGACGATCGGTTTGTTCAACTGCAACGGCGGACGCGAGCGAGCGCCAGGGTTGCTGTAGCTTGGCCGGCTTTCATTGCGAGGCTGGGAATATCCCCGCGTTTGGGATCCACGATTATAAAAACCGCCGCCGCCGCGCTCCGCTGGAGCTTGTCGCTGTGGCTGAAAGCGGTTCCACCCGGAAGCGTTCCCATTATTGCTGTGGGTTTGCGGAGCAGACTGCGGGGCCGGCTGCGGAGTAAAGTTCCGAAAGCCGCGGTTGTTCTGCTGGCTGCGTGGCGCGGGATCATTTCCAGAATTGAATCTCTGCGTGTTTTGGTTCGGAGCTGCGCCGGAGGTCGATGGAGATACGCCCGAAAATCGCCGCCAGTTGGTCTGTGGCTGTGCGGAGTGCGGCGCAGCATTCTGCCGCTGCTGCGGATTTCCATGAACGACGGGCGCCGAGTTCTGGCGCACCTGGCTATCGTGCGATTGTGCTGCTGGCGCACCAGTCCCGAAATGGCGGAAGCCGGGCTGGCCGGACTGTGCGTTGCGCCCGTTGCTTGGATTGATGTTCTGCCGCTGCTGAGGATTTTGCCTTGCTACCGGCGCTGAGCTCTGGTGCCCCTGATTGCCGCGTGCCTGCTCGGTGGGCGCGCCGGTCCCGAAGCGGCGCATGCCGGGCTGACCTGCCCCGGCGCTGCTTACGTTGCCGGGCCTGCCGTTTTGCCGTGCTTGCTGGCTCCCATGAACGATCGGAGCCGGGCTCTGCCGTACCGCATTACCCTGGCCTTGCGGTCCGGTGGAGCGAGACATCCGGAATCCTCCATTGGCACCATTGTTAGCCGTCTGCCGGTTAGCGCCAGGAGCCTGAATGTTGTGTGTCTGCACCATGCGGCGGATGGAAGCCGACTGATTGTTGAAGGAGCGATTACTGTTGGGGGTTGCCACCGTTCGCCGGGTATAAAAGTGGGTATTGTTGGCGCGGGCCCTGGTCGCTGCTGACACGTTCGCCGCTCGGTTGACCACTCTGAGGCTGTCGCGAGTCGGCACTACGGGCAGCGTGCCGTGAACAACGCTGGCCTTCCCCAGCATCGCCGTGGTCACAACCTGGTGATTACGCGGTACTGCCTCGCGCCCGAATCTGTCCGAAGGCATCGTGATAACCGCCCGGCGAACGTGGAAGTTGCTACCCAGTTCCGACAGATTCGAGCCGCCGTAACCTCCCCGTCCGTGACCGAAACCGCGTCCATTGCCGCCCCGGCCGTAGTAATTATTGACGTTGATGACGGTAAATGAGCGATCCCGCCCATGCCCCCACCAGCGATGGAACTCGTCACGAGGGCCGAGGGGGCACCAGCCGATCGACCGATACCCGAATCCAAATCCGAACGAGAAATGATGATAGCCATACCCGAAGCCGATAAAGGACACGTAGGCCGGTGCCCACAGCGGGTGATAGAACGGGGTCACGTAGCCGGGCCACCAGCACCAACTGCTCCCATAGTAGAACCATCGGCCATAGTGATAAGGCGCCCAGCCCCACGGATCGTAAGAAACCCAGGTCCAGCCGTAGAACGGCTCCCAGACCCAGCGCCCGGAACTGTACGGCACCCAGCCTGCATTCACGTAAGGCGTCCAGCACCAGTCGTAACCGGGTACATAGGTCCAGCGGCCATAGGCCTCCAGGTCCTGCGCGCCGGTGTAGTAACGGTTTACGTGACTGTAACTCTGGGCATTGGTAATGACTCCGTTGCGGTCTCGGTTCCAATTATCCCAGTCGTCGAGCGGGCGCGCGTCGACAATTTGGTATTGCGGGCTCTGGGCGCCCTCGACCGTGATCTGCTGGCCGACATTAATGTTGGTTGACCCCTGAGGCGTGGAAATCTGCGCCTGACCGTCGCGGACCGTAACCAACGAGAGCTCATTCGAGTTGACGTCGATGCGATACGTACCCTCCTGCAGCGGCTGAACGGCCACGTTAGGAGTGTCAATTTCGGAGGTCGCCTGGTTGTCTTTGAATACGGCCAGGTCCACCGTGCCTCGCGCCACCTGGAGCTGAATGCGCGAATCATTCAGGTCTGCAATCTTGACTTCTGCATTCTCTGCAAGCCGTACTGTATTCGAGTAGTCAAGCTGGACTTCGGCGTGCGAGCCGGCTCCGGTGGCGATGGTGTCGCCCGGAACCAGCGGGGTGTTTACCGTTACGGCCACCCACTCGTTTGAGTCGCCTCGCTCCATCGAAACGTCGCCTTTGATTAAACTGACGCGCGCCACGCCGGTGGAAGTTTGCGTTTGGCCCTGGCCGAACAAGGGGAGGCCGGCCAGCGCCAGTGCTGCTGCGATGACGCCTGCCGCGAACTTGATCTTGTGTGCTGTCATGAACCACCTCCGAGCGCCGTCGCATCCCTTGGCGAACATTGCCCGAGATGGGTGGGGCACGATGATTGCCAAAGCTTTACCGGTCGGCTCTGTAACGCTCAGAAAAAAAGTGGCTTACAGGAGGGCGGTGACGGTGATGCCACGCTAATCTATGGATTTGGCTGATATGAGCCTACTGTGGTGGATTTGAACCACCAACGCGACAGGCCGGGTTCGCAGAGTTCAGGCCCAGACCGGCAGAAACCTCACGGTTCCGATTCGTCCGGCACGCCGATTTTGGACAGGCGATAGCGCAGCGCGTTGCGCGAGAGGCCGAGCAGACGGGCGGCCTGGCTCTTGTTACCGCCTGCGCGCTGCAATGCTTCGTGGATCAACTTGTCTTCAAACTGTTCCAGTGTCAATCCCTCCGGAAGCAGCGGCAGCGCGGACCCGTCAGCGGCAACGGCGGAAGGTTCGAGGCCGGTGCGGCTTCCCGATGGTCTGGCGATATCGAGCCGGATGTCTCCCACATCGATGCGGGATCCTCCGGCCATCACTACCGCGCGCTCGACGATGTTCTCAAGTTCTCGCACGTTACCAGGCCAATGGAACTCTACCAACAGCTTCATGGCCTCGGGTGTGATGCCTTCGATCCGCTTGCCGGAGCTTTCGGCAAAGCGCCTGGTGAAGTGGTCCACCAGGTAGGGAATGTCTTCCTTATGTTGGCGCAGCGGCGGGATAGAGATGGGCACCACATTAAGCCGGTAGTAGAGGTCCTCACGAAATGTCCCCTGCTCAAGCGCGGCGCGGAGGTCCTGATTGGTGGCCGCGACCACGCGGACGTCTACCTTGATGGTTCTGGTTCCGCCCAGCCTTTCAAACTCCCGTTCCTGCAGCACGCGCAACAGCTTGACCTGAAGGCTGCCCGGCATATCGCCGATCTCGTCCAGGAAAATGGTGCCCTTGTCGGCCAGTTCGAACTTGCCGGGTTTTGCGGAGACGGCGCCAGTGAAGGCCCCCTTTTCATAGCCGAAGAGTTCGCTTTCCAGCAGGTTTTCCGGAATAGCCGTACAGTTGATCTTGATGAACGGGCCATTCACGCGGCGCGAATGCTGGTGGATGGCGCGAGCGATCATGTCTTTTCCGACCCCGCTTTCGCCCCCCAGCAGCACCGTAGCGCTGGTGGGCGCTACTTGCTCCACGGTGGCCAGCACTTCCTGCATGGCAGGGCTGTTCGATACGATGTTATCGAACTGATATCGCCGGCCCAGCGCCTCCTTCAATTGGCGGTTTTCTTCGTGCAGTCGCCTCACCTCAAGTTCCTTGCGGACAATCAGCTTGACTTCTTCAATGGAAAACGGTTTCAACACAAAATCGCTGGCGCCGTCCTTCATTGCCTCGACGGCGGTTTCAACCGTGCCGTAAGCGGTCATCATCACCACGGGGATTGAAGCGTTGGCACGCTTTACCGCCTGCAGAAATTCCAGGCCATTCATACCGGGCAGCTTCACGTCGCTCAGCACCAGGTCAATCCTGTCGCTGGCCAGGATCTTCAGACCATTTTCGGCGGTGCTGGCGGTGCGGGTGGTGTAGCCGTCGTCAGCCAGGTTCAGTTCCAGCAGGCGGAGCATTTTGGGTTCGTCCTCGACAATCAGAATCGTTGGCATTGCGGGATTTCCTTTACCAGTTGCAGGCGCTCGCCTGGCATTGCAGCGAAGTCCCGGTCCTCATTCCCCCGGGAGAAACACACGGAAACAGGCTCCGCCCTCCGAAGCTGGTTCCTCGCGAATCCATCCACCGTGGTCGTCCACAATTTTTGAAACGATTGAAAGTCCCAGCCCCACGCCATTGCTTTTGGTGGTGAAAAAGGGATTAAAGATCTGTTCGCGCAGTTCCTGAGGAACTCCGGGCCCGGTGTCGGAAAAAGAAACTTCTACTCCGCGCCGGCCGTCGCTAAATTCTTTTGAAACTTCAACGCGCAACTTTCCACCGGCCGGCTCCATGGCTTCATAGGCGTTGAAGACAAGATTCTTGAACACCTGCTCAGCCAGTTCCGCGTCCGCCTGCACAATTGGAAGCGCGCTCGAGTAGGCGCGCTCCACCTGGACACTGGAACCGGGCCAGTGCTCCTGGGCGGCTTGGAGCGCGTGCTCGACGATCTGCGAAATATTTTCCGGCTGTTTTTTTAGCTCCAGCGGCTTGGCGAAACTGAGAAATCGGCTTACCAGGGAATTCAGCCGGTTTACTTCGCTTGAAATATATCCAGCGAGTTCCCTGGCCACGGGATCTGCACTGGGGAGTTTGCGGCCCAACGTTTCAGCGGAGCCTTTGATAACGCCCAGCGGATTGCGAATTTCGTGCGCAAGGCCAGCGCTGAGTTGTCCCAGCGCCGCCAGCCGCTCTGACCGGCGGGCTTCCGCCTGCGCCCGTTCGAGCTGTTTGTTGGTTTCCCTCAGTTGCTCGGCAACTTGCCGGTAGCGCTCAGCTTGCAGGCGGCTTTCCATCACGAACCGGTTTACCAGCATCGCAGCCAGAAAGAAAAAGACGTTGCGGATGGCAAGCTCTTTTACCCCGCCCGGCGCGAGGGAATATACCTGAAGAGCAGAGATCAGAAACGAGCAATATGCCCCGGAGCAGATCGCGGTCCATGCCAGGGTTCCCCAGGGGCCTGAGTACATAGCGGCGGTCACCACAGGCAAATAATAAATGAGATAAAAGCTTGATTGGATGCCGCCCGTGTGGAAGATCAACAGAGAAGAGAGTGCAATCTTCAGGATGATGCTGTACGTCTCTCCGCGCGGCCCTGCCATGCCGATAAAACTTCGTTCAAAAACCTGGAAAAACCCTATGGCGAGCAGAATGATCTGGGCGTGGATTTCGGAAACCGGGTAGAGAACTGCAAGACTGGCGAGAAAGATCAGCAGCAGTACGTCCATCCACGCAAATTTTATCCGGCGCTCTTCAGACATCTTGCTGGCTCGATCCGCTCCAATTTAGCACGTAGGCACATGTTTTGACACCTGGGCAAGGCCTCGCGTCGGGGACCGGCAATCAAATCCGCCAATCTGTTGCGCCATTTTCGTGATTTCTATTAGCCCCGCCGCACCGCCGAAAAACAGTGCGAAACTCCTACCGCTTCCAAGCCAGGTGCCGGTAAAGTTTCTCATAAGGCCAGTGTTTCCAGTAGAAAATAGTTGCCTTGGCGGAAGAAACGGTTGACATGCACTTGCGCGGTGTGACATATTCACCGGCAATGTGTAGGGAGGGGGCCCGGGAATCTTACCTTCCAATACCCCCGTGTGTTGTTCAACACGGTTCCCGGCCCCCAAAGTTAGCTTCCACTCCGGCAGGGCGCGCGCTGAATCAGCTAAATCGAACGCGAAAATGGCGTCTGTGGCTGGTGGGTTACATCTGGAACTTTGGCCGTCGACGGCCTCTGGTGTGGGCTAGGTTTTGTTAACTAACACACATAGAATCAGTAAATTAGTTGCTTAGCTCGGGGGTGGTACTAGAGTACTAGTACCATTGTACCTTGACGGTCATTAACTAAATAGGTAAAAAGGGTATGTCAGGATGCATGAGGGGGGCAGGGAGTCGATCCTCCAATATCCTCGTAGTTTCCCGCAGGATCTCCCGCCTATTACCCGCAGACTAAGAACGTCGATTCCTTGCCCCTCTGCAGTTCTTCCTGATACAACCGGGCATCAACAAAAATCTCAACTATTAGCAGGGCGCGTCGAATTCAGATGACTTCCGCCATTGTTGAAGGGAGCTATCGACCGCATTGCCGGAAACGGCGGCTAGGGGTTTGAAAACATCCAGGAATGGCTTTCTCGGGTGGGAGGACGTTGAGTGCGCCGAATGCCCGCCGTCACAGCCATCTGATTATCAGAGTCTCCCCCTTTTCCCTCCCATGTGTCTGCCAAGATAAAGTAAAATGTATGGTTTGTGACCCGCGAGCGCATGGAGCCATGGACTACGACCAGTTAGCGAGTTTCATTCAGGTCGCCAAATTGCAAAGCTTTTCCCGGGCTGCGGAAAAGATCTACCGCACCCAGCCGGCGATCAGCGCCCAAGTGCGTCTGCTCGAGCAGGAGTGCGGGGAAAAGCTTTTCGACCGAAGCGGAAAGAAAGTGCAGTTGACGCCTGCGGGTGAAATCCTGCTGCGCTATGCGGAGCAGCTCCTGGCCATGCAGAAAGAGGCGCTCCAGGCGATTGCTGAGCTCAACCAGACTCCGCGTGGCAAGCTATATATCGGGGCCAATGAGGCGACCTGCCTCTACGTGCTGCCACAGACCTTCGCGCATTTCCGCCAGCTTTATCCGCTGGTCCAGATCAGCATTTATCGCAATTTCAGCCACAAAATATTGCAGAAGGTGCAGGAAGGCGCCGTCGACCTCGGCATCGTGACGCTGCCTCAGAGCGCGAACAATATTGATGTGATTCCGGTGTTCCGTGATGAGGTCCAAGTGGTCGTGCCCAAAGATCATCCGCTGGCCCGGAATAAGAGTGTGACGGTGGAAGAGATTGCGCAGCACCCGCTGATTCTGCCCAAGACCGGCCACACGCGCGTGGTAATCGACCGCCTGCTGCGCGATTTTCGCGACCACATTCAGATTTCGATGGAGCTGGCGAGTGTCGAGACGCAGAAAAAGTTTGTTGGCGCGGGCCTGGGTATTTCATTGATCAACCGGGCCTATGCGGAGCCGGAGGTGGCCGCCGGCGTACTGAAGCTGATTCCACTGGAAGGCCAAAAGCTGTTTCGGGAGCTTGGCTTGATTTATCGCCGCGACCGGTATCTGTCACTGCCAGCCAAAGTGTTTCTGCAAGCCGTGCAGGATGCAGCCAAAGCCTCGCAACCCAAAGCTGCCATCACTACGAAATCGAAGGCTCGCTAGCCGGCGGAGGCTCGCGAGGCTCCGCTCAGACGGCTGAGTGTACCTCTGTTTGTGTGCAAGGTGAAGAGATGGTGAAGTTGAAGGAGAATCCGAGCAATGGCAAACGGCCGCTGATTGTCATGAAATTCGGCGGCACGTCCGTCGGCAGCCCGGAGCGCATGCAGGGAGTGGCGGAGATTTTGGAAGAGCACTCGAGGCATGCCGACGTTGTGGCGGTGGTGTCCGCGATGGGCGGGGCCACCAACCTGCTGATCCGCGCCGCCACCCAGGCCAGCCAGGGGCAGGAAGAACCCTGGAAAGGCTCGCGCCAGGAGCTTGCGCGGCGCCATCGTGAGGTGGCAGACCAGTTGCTCTCCGCGGCCGACCAGGCCAGCGTGCTTCCGCGCCTGGCTGAGCAGGTGAAACACTTTGAGGACCTTTGCTCGGGATTCACACTGCTGCGCGAAATCACTCCCCGAGGCATGGACACCCTGTCGAGCCTGGGTGAAGTGATGTCGGCCACGCTGGTCTCGGCTATCCTGCGCTCGCGGGGACTGAAGTCTGAGGCTGTGGACGCCGTGGAATGTATTGTGACGGATGATAATTTCGGTAATGCCAGCCCGCTGTTTGAGGAAACCGCGGCTAAAACAAACGAGAGGCTTGGGCCGTTACTGAAAGGCGGCATCGTTCCCGTAGTGACAGGTTTCCGGGGGGCCACCACGCAAGGCGTTTGCACCACGCTTGGCCGCGGAGGTTCTGATTTCAGCGGCACTATTCTAGCCGCGGCGCTCGAGGCCGACGAGGTCTGGATCTGGACGGACGTGGATGGCGTTATGACGGCAGATCCGCGACTCGTGCCGGAGGCGCGCATCCTTCCTGAGATTTCTTATCGCGAAGCCATCGAGCTCTCATATTTCGGCGCCAAGGTCCTCCACCCCAAAACAATTCTGCCGGTGATGCAAAAGAAGATCCCGGTGTGGATCAAGAACAGCTTTAACCCGTCCTGCCCGGGAACTTGCATTGTGCCGACCGCTAAGAACGGCCAGACCGGCATCAAAGCGATTACATCCGTCAAAGAGGCAGTGCTGATTACGCTGAGCGGCAGGAATTCCGTGACCTTCCCGCAGCTTGCTGCCCGCGTGTTCAATTGCCTTTACCTGGAAGGCGTCTCGACCTTGATGGTCACACAATCCTCAGCCGATAATGTGCTGTGCTTTGCCATTCACCAGGCAGACCTGGCGCGAGTGAAATCGGAACTCGAAAAGGCTTTTGAACTTGAAATGCTGCACGATTACGTAGGCGTCCTGGAAGTAATGCCCAAGGTGGCCATTGTGGTTACGGTGGGTGAAAATATGAAAGGCACGCCGGGCATATCGGGCCGCGCCTTTGGAGCGCTGGGCCGCAAAGGAATCAACGTGATCGCGATTGCCCAGGGCTCGTCCGAACTCAGCATTTCATTCGCGGTTAAATCTTCGGACGTTAAGGATGCGGTGAAGGCGGTCCACGAGGAGTTTCATCTTTAACAGGACCTGGTAACCCGGGGCATTTGCTGCCCAGCTGCGGGGGCGCCTGAGCAAAGCAGTTCGATAGACAGCGCAGACCGCCTGGCATGGCGGACGGTCGCAGGGCAGGGAAGATCGCGCGGCCCTGCATGGAATCACATGGCTTTTACATATCTGGAATGCATCGAAGAAGCCTGCGGACGCAGGCAGGACGGAAAGAAAGAAATGCACCAGTGTGCCTGGTGCGGCGGCCTGCTCGAGGTGAAATATGAATTTGAGATTGGCGACCCCGAATTCCTGCGAACTGCCTGGCACCAGAGACGCCTGAGCGGCGAACCCATCGACCGCAGCGGTGTGTGGCGCTTCCGCGAGCTGCTGCCGTTCGTCGGGCAGGACGATCGCGTTATTTCGCTCTCAGAAGGCTCGACGCCGCTGGTGGGAACGCGGCGCGCCGGCTGGTGGGCCGGACCCGTCCACCTTACCATCAAGCACCAGGGCATAAACCCGACCGGCTCGTTCAAGGACCTGGGCATGACCGCCTGCATCACGCGGGCCGCATCGCTGGGTGTCCGCATGGTTGCCTGCGCGTCGACGGGGAACACCTCTTCCTCGATGGCGGCCTATGCAGGCCGCGCGGGAATGAAGGCTGTTCTCTTTGTTCCTTACCGACAGATCTCTGCTGCCAAGCTGGCGCAAGCTCTCGATTTCGGGGCCGTGGTCATCGAAATTGGCGACACCTTTGATGAAGCTTTCCAGTTATTGCGCCAGGTGGCCGCGGAAATGGATTTCTATCTGGTGAATTCCATCAATCCGTTTCGAATTGAAGGTCAGAAGACGATTGTGGCCGAGATGATGGAACAGCGAGCCTGGCGGCCGCCCGACTATATCGTGGTGCCCGGCGGAAACCTCGGAAATGCTTCGGCCATCGGTAAAGGCCTGCGGGAGTTGAAGCAGATGGGCTTTATCGAGAAGGTGCCGAAGATCGTCGTCATCCAGGCCGCTGGCGCGAACCCGTTTTTCCGTACCCTCCAGGCCTGTTCACCCGAACTCATTCCGGTGGAAAAGCCGGACACCGAGGCGACGGCCATTCGCATCGGCCGGCCCGCCAACTGGAAGAAGGCCCGCCGCGCGCTCGAGTGGACGGGGGGGTTCTGCGAGTCTGTGACGGACGAGGAGATTTTTCAAGGCAAGGCGGCGCTTGCCGAAGATGGCGTGGGCTGCGAGCCCGCTTCCGCCGCCACCGTTGCCGGCATCCGCAAGCTGGTACGCGCCGGGAAAATCGAGCGCCACGCCGATATCATCGCCGTCCTCACCGGCCATCAATTGAAGGACACGGACTACGTGATCCGCCACCGCTCGGCTGAACAGTCCCGCCAGCGGGTGCGGGTGGATGCCAACATGGGCGCTTTGCGAAAGGCGCTGGAAAGCGTGCTGGCTGTTCCAGCATAAATTTATTCGATCATCGCGAAATGTGGCCGATACCTATGGATGAAATTCTTCGCCGCGAAGTCCGCATGCTGACCACACGATTGGGAGCGCTGGTCCAGGAGCAGTGCGGCCGCAAAACGTTTGATGCGATTGAAGCGCTTCGCCTTCTCTCGAAGCAACTCCGCCAGAACCCCGATCCCAAACTCCAGGCCGCCGGCGACCGCGAGGTGCGCAGCCTTTCGCTACAGCGTGCCGCGGATGTCGCGCACGCGTTCAGCCTGTTTTTTCATCTGGTCAACCTCTGCGAAGAGCGGCAGCGCATTCGGCGGCTCCGGCATTATGAATCGGGAGATGCCGGCGCGCCGATGTCGCTCCGCAGCACCTTCCACCAACTGGCCCGACATCATGTTCCCGTTGCCGATGTCGCCCGCCTGCTCCGGTCCACGCGGATTGAGCCGGTCCTGACCGCGCATCCCACTGAAGCAAAGCGCCGCAGCGTGTTCAATCATGTATTGCGCATCGGCCATTCCCTCGACGCTCTGGGCGGGTCGTCCGAGCACTCGATTGAGAAGTCCGTTGACCCGTGGATCGAGGCGCTTTGGCTGACGGAGGAAACCCGCGAACGCCCCATGACTCCTGACCTGGAAGTCGAAAACTCGCTGGTGTTTCTCGAACGCACGATTTATGACCTCGCCGGCATTTTCTGGGAGCGTTTTGTGCAGGAGATGGGCCGGTACGCGCCGGGCCTGACGGATGAGGCCCCCTGCATCCGGTTCGGCTCGTGGGTAGGAACAGACCGTGACGGCAATCCCAACGTAACAGCGGAAACCAGCCTGAATGCCGCGGACCGGCTTCGCCGCAGCATTCTGGATTATTACCTTCGCAGGCTGGATGACTTCCTCAGCGTGATCTCTTTTCCGTGCTCGCGGCCGGGACTCGAACGGATCGTGCGCGACGATATCGAGCATGACATGACTCGCTTTCCGGCGACGCGCGTCTTTGAAGCCGTTGACCAACCCCACGAATTCTACCGGCGCAAGATTCGCATCATGCGGTGGCGACTCGAGCAGACGCGGGAAAGGGCGCGGGGAGCTTATGCCGAAGCCGAGGAGTTTGAGCGCGATGTTGAGCTGATCGAAAAATTGCTGATGGATCATCCCAGCCCGCGCGTGGCTCGCATCGAGCCGGGACGCCTGCACACGGCCGTGCAGGTTTTCGGTTTCCACGCGGTCAGCCTGGACTTCCGGCAACACTCCTCGCATCTGCGCACGGCGGCGGATGAGATCCTTCACGCGGCGCGGCTGCCCTCCGAGCCCACCGGAGCCCGCATTCGCTCAATCCACTCTCTGCTTGGAAAACGGCCGCGGCGATTCAAACTCTCGGATGCCGCCCGGCGCACCCTCGAGGAGTTCGAAACGCTTGGAAAGATCCAATCGCGCAACGGCCAACGGGCATCTCACCGCTACATCCTGAGCATGACCAGCGGCGCGACTAATATCTGGGATATTGTTCTGCTGGGCTGGCAAGCCGGGCTGGTGACGTCTCAAAACGGCGGGAGACTTCAATCAACTTTTGACGCCATTCCGCTGTTTGAAACCGTCGACGACCTGGAGGCAGGACCCGGCATCCTGGAGCAGCTTTTGAAAGATCCTCAATACCGCCGACTGCTCCGTTCCCGCGGCAACTTCCAGGAAGTGATGCTGGGCTATTCCGATTCCGTTAAGGACGGCGGGTACTTTGCAGCCAACTGGGCGCTGTTCGGCGCGCAGAAGCGCCTGTGGGAAGTGGCGGAAAAATACAAGGTGCGCCTCGGTTTTTTTCATGGCAAAGGCGGCACCATCGGCCGAGGCGGGGGACAATCCCACCGCAGCGTTCAGGCGCAGCCTTACGCGGCGCCCGGCGGCCGCATGCGCATCACTGAGCAGGGTGAAGTGATTTCGTTGAAGTATGCCAACCTCGAAATCGCCGAGCGGAACATGGAGCAACTGGTCACGTCCGTTCTGGACACCCTCCTGCTGGCCCCGAAGCATCCGCGGCACGCAAAGCAGGCCGCGTCCTGGGAAGAGTACGCGCAGGAAATCGCCTTAGCCAGCCGCGAGTTCTACCGCAACCTCGTCTATGAAACGCCCGGCTTTGTCGAATTTTTCCGTCAGGCTACGCCTATTGACTTGATTGAGAGTCTCCGCCTGGGATCGCGGCCCAGCCGACGGTCGAACACGCGAGACATCAACCAGCTTCGTGCGATCCCGTGGGTGTTTGCGTGGACGCAGTCGCGTCATTTCATTCCGGCGTGGTACGGACTGGGCTACGGGCTGGAGAGTTTCCTGGGCGGCCATCGTGCTGACGGGCTCGACCTGCTGCGGCAGATGTACCAACGGTGGCCCTTTTTTGCCGTTCTCATTGACAACGCCGAGGCCTCGCTGGCCAAAACGGATCTCTACATAGCGCGCCGCTATGACGCGCTGTGCCGCCCGGCAAGCCTGCGGACGCAAATCTCAGGCCGCATCGAGGAGGAGTACCAGCGCACGGTCAAATGCGTGCTGGAGATTACCGAGTCGGCCCAACTGCTGGGACGCCAGCCCGTCCTGCGGGAGTCCATCCGTCTGCGCAACCCTTACGTGGATCCGCTCAATTTTCTCCAGATTCGTTTCCTGGAAAAATGGCGCCGCGAGCCTCAGCCCTCGCCGGAGCTTGTGCGACTGCTCCAGATCACAGTGGGCGGCATCGCCTTTGGCATGAAGAGCACAGGGTAACCGCAGAACATCGTTTAGCGTGGGCAAACACAAACAACTGCGGAAAAGAATCAGAGGCCAATTTAGAGTCGTTGAGGAGCACCAAGCCAAGATCGCGCGCGAGATCAAGAAGTCGTTACCCGATGTACACCTAATTCGGAAGTGGGAGCGTGACATTGACAAGGCCCAAAGGCCTAGTGCGAGAGTTAGAAGAGAAATTGGCGAGGTGATCATGGCAAAAGCGAAGACGCCCACAGTTCCCAATACCCATGTGCTGAAGGTCCTCGCTGAAGAATACCTTGAGATGTTAGATGAAGCCCGCCGCGACGTAAAGAAACTCCTGATGCTTGATCCAGAGAAAGAAGAATTCTGGGACCACCTCAGTGAAATCGAGGCGAACATCACGCTGATTGGAAGCCGGTCAGAGAGTATTCACGAAGAAATCGAGACCCTCATCGATCAGTTGCCAGACGATTAATCCCCCGGATACTGCACTTTCTGTCCTACGTATTGTTGTCTTCCACGAGCTGCCTGGCGCGGGCGGCGGCGCGGACCACAGCCTTGATGAGAGTAACGCGCAGGCGGCCCTCTTCCAGCTCCATCAGACCGTCGATGGTGCAGCCGGCCGGTGTGGTGACCACGTCCTTCAGCTTGGCGGGATGCTCGCCAGTATGGAGCACCATGGCGGAAGCCCCCAGCAGCGTTTGGGCGGCGAGCTCGGTGGAGAGGTCACGCGGCACGCCCAGCTTCACTCCGGCCTCGGCCAGCGATTCAATAATCATGTAGACATAAGCGGGACCGGAGGCCGAAAGCGCCGTGATGGCATCCATGTGCTTTTCGTCTACGGCCACGGTGCGTCCCATGGCGCAAAAAATGTTGTGCGCAACTTCCATGTCATGCGCGGTGGCATGCTTGCCGCCGGCCAGCGCCGTCATGCCCTGCCGGATGAGGCAAGGCGTATTTGGCATGGCGCGGATCACGCGCGCCGTGTAGCCCAGTTCGCGTTCGATCAACGACGTTGTGACGGAAGCAGCGGCGGAGACGATCAGCGCGTCCTTCGGCAGCGACTTCCGCACTTCATCTAGAAAGGCCTTCACCTGCTGCGGCTTCAGCGCAATCAGCACCAGGCTGGCGTCTTTTACGGCCTGGGTATTCTCGGTGTGTGCCTTGACGCCGTACTTGCCGCAAAGATAATCGGCGCGCGGCTGGTGCGCTACCGTGCATTCCACGCGCCCGGTGGGGATCACCTGCGATTGAAGCATGGCGGAGAGCAGCCCCTCGCCCAGCTTGCCGGCCCCGATCAGCGCCAGCTTCCTGACTTCATTCCGCGACTTCCTGGCTGCCGACGCAGGCGCGGCAACAGCCTCTGCCACTTTTTTCATAAATCCTCTCCCGTTGCGATGAACCTGCGGAGCCTATTGTAGCGCAGAGGTCGTCGTTAACGCTGGGGGTTTTGCGCCTAGTGGGCTGTTGGAAAAAGAACTCTCCGAGCCAGGTCAACCTGAGCGAAGCGAAGGATCTGTTTTATTCATTTTCAGTAAGACAGAGCAGATGCTTCTCCCGCTTCGCGGGGTCAGCATGACGGTTGTTTTTTTCAACAACCTGTTAGCTCCGCGCCTGGGCCTGGGCGGCGGTTGCCTCTTCTTTGGCGGTTCGTATCCACGGCATCATCTTGCGCAGTTCGCTTCCCACCTTTTCGATCAAGCGTGCCGACGCTTCCGCGCGCACGGCGTTAAACTTCTGCCGGCCTGACGTGTTTTCGTCCATCCACTCCTTCGCGAACTTGCCGTTCTGGATCTCCTCCAGGACTTTTTTCATGGATTCGCGCACGTGGTCATCGATCACCCGCGGACCGCGCGTGTAGTCGCCGTATTCCGCCGTGTCACTCACCGAGTACCGCATATACTTGATGCCGCCCTGGTAGATGAGATCAACGATCAACTTCAATTCGTGCAGGCACTCGAAGTAGGCGATTTCCGGCTGGTATCCGGCCTGGACCAGCGTTTCAAAACCGGAGTTGATCAGCTCCGAAACCCCGCCGCAAAGGACCGTCTGCTCGCCGAACAGATCCGTTTCGGTCTCTTCCTTAAACGTGGTGCGGATCACGCCCGCTTTGAGGCTGCCGAGCCCTTTGGCGTAGGCAAGCGCCGTCTCTTCAGCCTTGCCGGAGGCGTCCTGCTCGACGGCCAGCAACGCCGGCACGCCGACGCCTTCCGTGAACAGTTCGCGGAGGCGGTGGCCGGGACACTTTGGAGCAATCATAATGACGTCCACGTTCTTCGGCGGCTGGACGAACTTGTAGTGGATGTTAAATCCGTGGGCAAAGAGCAGCGCCTTGCCGGCCGCCAAGTTCGGTTCAATGGCTTCCTTGTAGAGTTTCGCCATGGGAGGGTCGGGAACCAGCATGGCGATGAGATCGCCGCGCCTCGCGGCTTCCGCCGGATCATGAACTTCCAGTTTTTGCGCCTGGGCCTTGGCCCGGGATTGGCTTGTGGCCGGAAGTCCCACAATCACTTTCAGCCCGCTGTCGCGCAAATTCAGCGCGTGGGCGTGACCCTGGCTTCCGTAGCCGATCACCGCAACGGTTTTTCCCGCCAGATTTTTTACGTCGCCGTCATTTTCATAATAAGCTTTCGCCATAAAGTCACCTGTCCCCTTTTAAGATTTGGAATTTTAAAATGCTGATTGCAGACTGCGGCAGCTGGCCGGTTCGCTTGCCGCCAGTACCGTGTTACAGGAAAAAGCGTAACACTCAACGGCCCGTCACCGTGGTCCCGCAACGCGGGAGAAGGGTCTTTGCATTTCTCTTCAGCGCGACACGGGGATGCTAAGCTTAGCATGAAGGCGCGCGTATTGTCGTTTCACCTATGCGCGACCGTCAGGATGCTGCGCCTACCAGTTCCATCTTTTGCTGCTGCTGGCTTGTTCTCACGCGTGACAGCGGGAGAAAGGCCGGAGCGTCCATTCCGGTCTGCATCCCTGCCGAAGCTGCTATCGGCGCCTCCACGAGGTACTTGCCGTGGCTTGCGAAAATCACCTTGCTCTCCGGAAATGCATTCTGGATGCGCTTGAAATTTTCCGAATTTTCGGTCGAGTCGACAAAGATAAAAGTTGCGTCCTGTGAGGGTTCGTGCCGATAGAAGGACACTCCCTGCACTCCGTCGGTCCGGCGGAGAAAATTGAAGATGTGGTCGACTTCCGGTTCCGTACTCTCAACCAATGCCATAAGAGAATACGCCTCCGGTTTTGCCCCCAAAGCCATGGTTTCAAGCCCCAGACCTTTGCGGCGGAAGATGTTCATCAACCGGCAAAGCACGATAGGGTCGCGATCACTTTCAAGCGTCAGCAGCCATTGCATAGGGAACTCCCGATCAAACAAGTATACAGTCTTTGATAAACCCTTGCACCGCAGCGTTTGCTTTCTTACGTTGCGCGTATTTCATTCAATCCAGCTTACAAGCTGGTTTCAATTACAATGACCAATTACGAATTACAAAGCCATAGCAAGACCGAACGTCGCACGTTAACCGGTACTTTGTAATTGGTAATTCGTAATTTCTTGCCCGATCAACAGCCGTGGGGTAAAAGATCGGACCTGCGGCCAAGCGCTACACCGCCCACAAATCATCCAGGACTTCCTCTTCAACCAGTGCGCGAGGCGGTTCCACCACCATCTCAGCGATGCTGGCTCCGGGCGGGACGATCGGATAGCAGTTTTCCGCGGGATCCACCCAGAAGTCGATCAGCCGCGGCTCGCGGTCGCTCAGAACTTCGCGGACGGCATCCTTCACGTCGGCCTGGTGTTCGACACGGCTGGCGCGGATGCCGTAGGCTCCAGCCAGCTTCGAAAAGTCAGGCGAAAAGTTCAGGTCGATATCGCAGTAGCGCTTTTCAAAAAAGATTTCCTGCCACTGCCGCACCATGCCCAGCGACCGGTTGTTGATTACCACGATCTTCACAGGCACGCGGTACTGCACCATCGTGGCAAGATCATTCAGAGTCATCTGGAATCCGCCGTCGCCCACAACAGCAATCACCTGGCGATCCGGATAGGCCATCTGCGCGCCGAGCGCCGCTGGGAAACCGTAGCCCATGGTTCCCAGACCGCTCGATGAAAGCCAGGTGCGCGGATAGTGGAAGTCGTAGAACTGCGCCGCCCACATCTGGTGCTGGCCAACCTCTACGGCGACGATGGCGTCTTCGTCGGCAGACTCGGCGAGAGTTTCAATCACGTACTGTGGCTTGACTATGTTTGTGTACCGGTCATAACCCAGCGGATGCTCGGCCCTCCAGGAATCAATCCGTTTGAGCCAGTGCTCGCGCTCGGCCCTTGCCGTTTTGTGCCCAGACCTTTTGAATTCGTCAATCAAGGCCTGCAGCGTCTCTCGAGCGTCGCCCACCAGCGCCAGATCCACATTGACGTTCTTGTTGACCTCGGAAGGATCAACATCAAAGTGAATCTTCTTGGCATCAGTGGCAAATCCGCTGATGCGTCCTGTCACGCGGTCGTCAAATCGTGCTCCCACGGCAATCAGCAAGTCGCTGTTGGTCACGGCCGTATTGGTGGCGTAGGAACCGTGCATTCCCAGCATGCCGAGTGACAGCGGATGTCGGGAAGGGAAACTGCCCAGCCCCATCAGCGTGGTGGTGACCGGAGTATGGGTAAGTTCGGCAAGCTCGCGCAGCAAGTCCGAAGCGTTGGCGGAAATCACCCCTCCGCCCACGTAAAGCACGGGCTGCTGGCTTGCCCGGATCATCTCGCAGGCCTGCTGCATCTGCTCTCGGGTCCATTCGCCGCGCTGGGCGACTCGATGGGTCTCCCTGCTCGGCGGGTAGCTGGGCTCGGCCGTCTCAACCAGTACGCTTTTGGGCACATCTACGAGCACGGGTCCCGGCCGGCCGGAAGCCGCAATCTCAAACGCCTGCTGGATGACATAGGGAATGTCAGCCGCCTTCCTCACCAGGAAGGCGCGCTTGGTGATGGGCAGTGCGATGCCCACAGTGTCGGCTTCCTGAAAGGCGTCTTTGCCGATCAGGTTAGCGGGGACCTGGCCGGTGAGCGCCACGACAGGGATGGAGTCCATCATGGATGAAGTGAGAGCCGTGATCATGTTGGTGGCGCCGGGGCCGGAAGTCGCCAGGCATACGCCCGGCTTTCCAGTTACTCGCGCGTAGCCGTCGGCCGCAAAAGCCGCGGCCTGCTCGTGGCGAACCAGCAGATGGTGGATTCCGGCGCTGTACATGGCGTCATATAGAGGCAGAATGGCGCCGCCCGGAAGGCCGAAAATCACCTCCACGTTTTGTCGAACCAGGCTTTCCAGCAGGATTTCTGAACCTGAAAAGTTTTTAGCCATAAAGAGTCAATCCCTGAAATAGTGTGTCTCGAAATCGATACTTGAAAGGCCGGCTGGCAGATACCGACCAGTCGGTAGGTAGAATAGCATCCTCTTCCTGCCGCGGTCAACGCATATTTTTAGCTTACCACCTGGCCGCCTAACCATGACCACACATCAATCAATTTTCCGGCTTCAGCTTGCCATGTCAAAGGAAGGCGAAGGCGAGTCAATCCGCATATCGAGTATGGCATAGACAGGCTAAACGACGTCATGGCTGCGGAGGTTGATGCAGTGCTGACGCCGCCGAAGCCATTTCAATCAGCCGGGCGGTCAATCTGTTGAGGCATCGGCTGCGGCGGAGCACCTGGCAGGTCTACGGTCAAGGAAAAGATGGCCTGGAGTACTGCGGCATCGGGACTTCAGGGCGGGGTGGCCGGGGCAGCGCAAATGGGGGTTCCAAGCATTTCAGTAAAATGCGGCCTCTGGGCGCACAGTTAAGCGTCGCCCCCATGGGGAATTATGCTTAAAATTAGTTTTGAATGCCGGCGAACCCGCCGGTCCCGCAGACTAAGCAGAATACGTCAAAAATACCGATCGCGAACAACCGTTCCTCAGGCCTCCGCTGCTGATACTTTTTCCCTGAGGATGTCCCACAAACTTTCGGGAATCTCTTCTTCAAAGTCAACGCCGAAGCTGAGGTTGACATCATCCTGCATCGGGCGCGTCCAGGACACACGACCGCGGATTGCGTAGCGCAGGTCGGGATGCAGGATTAGGCCCACGGCCTCGCCCGGTATGACTTTTTTGCGCGAGCTGAACCTGGCCCCTGTTGCTGAGAGGGACAAAAGAACTGCCGGATGTCGGGTTTTTTCTGCCGACGATTCCGTCAGCAGGGTTGAACATTGCGGAAGAAAGAAGCTGCCCTGTTCAAACGTGTAGCGAGCGTTCGTCCCTCGCACGGTTGGTTCCCCTCCCCTCGCACGAACGATTAGAACCACACCACATTGCCTGAAAGAGAAAAGTTTGTCAATCCGTACTCGTTGGTTATTGTTGATAAAATAGTAACGGCCCAGGCTGCCGCAGCAAAAACGGCCCGCTTTGGACCAGGACTGCGCTTCCGTTCTGGGCCTTTTAACCGCCCGGCAGACTGTACAGGGTCTCGATGCCTGTGTTAGTTTTCGGAGGAAGGTCTTGATCAATGCAAACAGAAAATGTTCGAGTGCGTTTTGCGCCAAGCCCTACCGGCTACGTCCATGTAGGAAACGCGCGTACTGCGCTATTCAACTGGCTGTTCGCGCGCCATCACCGGGGAACATCCGTTCTTCGCATCGAAGACACCGACGTCGAACGCTCGGAGAGGCGGTTCGAGACGCAACTGTTGGAGGACCTGAAATGGTTCGGTTTGGACTGGGACGAAGGCCCCGACTGCGGAGGTCCGCTCGGCCCCTATCGGCAATCAGAGCGGCAGGAGATTTACAGAAAGCATTCCCTGGGGCTTGTGGATAAGGGCCGCGCTTATTACTGTTTCTGTTCGCCTGAACAACTTGAAAAGGAGCGTCAGCAAGCACTCAGTGCCGGTCGTCAGCCGCAGTACTCCGGCCGATGTCGTGAAATCGCGAAAGAAGATGCGGCGCGCCGAGTGGCTGCGGGCGAGTTGGCGGCCATCCGCCTGAACATCAGGGAGCAGGTCTTCGCGTGGAAAGATCTCGTGCACGGCGAGACCAGCTTCGCCGCCGAGGTGATCGGCGATCCCATCCTGGTGCGATCGGGCGGTGTGCCGGCGTATAACTTTGCTGTTGTGGTGGACGATCATCTGATGGAAATCACGCATGTGATTCGCGGCGACGATCACATCTCAAACACGCCGCGCCAGCTCGCGCTCTACAACGCATTCGGATGGCAGCCGCCGCAATTCGCGCATCTCTCCACCATCCTGGGGGGCGACCGTTCGCGGCTGTCCAAACGCCACGGGGCGACTTCACTCGAAAGCTTTCGAGGTCTGGGAATCCTTCCGCAAGCTCTGCGCAATTACCTGACGCTGCTCGGGTGGTCGCCCGCGGACGGAAAGACGGAAATCCTCAGCACGGAAGAACTTGTTCGGCAATTCTCGCTGGACCACATCATCAAAAGCGCCGCCGTGTTTGACCCGGAGAAATTGAATTGGCTGAACCGTCATTACCTGAAGCAGTTGCCGCTGGCGGAGGCGGCGGAATTGGCTGTGCCGTTTCTGCTGGAAGCCGGGCTGGTTTCCGTGCCCTTGACAGAGGCGGTAATCAAATGGATAGAATCGGTTGTTGAATCGGTCATTACCAAAATTGATTATCTCAGCCAGATTCCTGACGCCGTCCGGTTGATTTTTGAGTATGATGCCCGGAAGGCTGCGGAACTGGTGGGCACGGAAGACTCAGCCAGCCAATCAGGCGCCAACGAAGTTCTGAAGCGAGTGACGTCAAAAATCCTTGAGGAGCAGCATCTCACCTATGCAAGGTTTCGTGAGATTCTTAAGGATGTTCAGAAGGAGACCGGCCGGAAGGGGAGGGAATTGTTCCATCCGGTGCGCGTTGCGTTGACAGCGGCCGATTCCGGTCTCGAGCTGGAAAAACTGGTCCCGATCGTCGAGCGCGGAGCGGAATTGAACCTCGATCCGCCCATCAGGAGCGTAGCCGAGCGGTTACGCGAGTTCTCAAACGTCGCTCATCTGTTTTCGTGCGGGTAAGTCCGCTGGGGGTGCTCCGTACAACCCTCCGGTCGGGATGGCGGGCGCGGACGTCACGATCTGTGCATGAACAAACAGCAAGTTTCGCATCCGCTCGACGTGGTGTACGGCATCAATGCCGTCAGGGAAGCCGTGGGCTCACGGCCCATCGATCACGTCATGGTTCGCGAGGGGGCCGGAGGCAGGCGCCTACAGGAAATTTTAGATCACTGCCGGCAGCGCAGAATTTCACTCCGTTTCGCCCCGCGACAGGCTCTGGAGCGCCTGGCCCAAACCGAGCATCACCAGGACGTGGTTGCCGTCTGCTCCTCCAGGTCGTACCAGGACCTTGCGAGCGTGGTTCAATGTCAGAGCCCGGCGCTGCTGCTGGTGCTGGACGGCGTGGAAGATCCGGCCAACCTGGGGGCGATTGTGCGAACGTCGGTGGGCGGCGGGGCAAACGGCATTGTGATCGCTGAACGCCGCGCCGCAGGTTTGTCGCCGGCGGTGGCGCGGACGGCTGCAGGCGCGCTGGAACATGCCCGGATTGCCCGCGTCAAGAATCTTGTCCGGGCGCTCGTGGAGCTGAAAACAATGGGGCTGTGGATTTATGGCTTTGAAGCGCGAGCGGAGAAGTCGTACCTTGATCTTGATTACACGACGCCCTGCGCCCTGGTGCTGGGCGGTGAGGGCCACGGTCTGCACCGGCTGGTCCGTGAAGCCTGCGATGCTATTGCGGCGATCCCGCTGCGCGGCCGCCTGGAATCTCTGAATGTGTCTGTAACGGCGGGAATTGTTCTTTATGAGGCGCTTCGCCAGCGCTCAAACGGCTGAATGTTTGTCACAGCGGACCGATTAATGGGATATCAGAGGGTAACCCTGCTCTGCCAGCCTACATCGTAAAAGAGAGGGATGAGAATTCGAATGCAAGAGAGAAACCATAGTGTTGGGCGAACCGGGAGGCGTATTTTCAGCGTCCTGGCGGTCGTTCTGATTTCCGCCGCAATGGCCCTGGCACAAGGTGATGCGGATCAGCCTGCTCCCCCCAAAGCCTCGACTGACGCTCCCGGCAGCACCGGCGATACCCAGCAGGCTCCAGCAGGCGCACAGATCCACATCCAATCCAATCTGGTGACTGCTCCCGTCACCGTCAAAGACAAGATAACCGGTGAATTCGTTTACAACCTGGACGAGAAAGATTTTCAGGTTTATGACAACGGCAAGCTTCAGCAAATCACCGGGTTTACTCGCGAATCGCACAGCATTTCTGCCGTCATCCTGATTCAGACCAGTGACTCCGTTACGCCGCTGCTGGGAGAATTTAAGAATCTGGGCCCGCTGTTTTCAGAGTTGATGCTTGGGCCCAAAGGCGAAGCTGCCGTGATCACGTTTGCCTCGGAGGTGAAGGTTGCGCAGGGTTTTTCAAACTCCGGCGCCGCCCTGGATGACACACTGCGACGTCTTCTGCCGGACGGCAACAAAGCTCGCATGAACGATGCCCTGATGCAGGCCATCAACTTGCTTCAGCACCGGCCCAAGGGTGAGAGGCGGGTAATTGTGGTCTTCTCAAGCGGCTATGATTCGGGCAGTCAGACCTCAGGAAATGAGATCATTCGCCGCGCGACGGCTGCGGAAGTGGAAATCTACGGCATGGGTCTTAGCCTCTCAAAATCCTACCTGACCCGCGACAAGGAACCGCTCAACCCGCCGACCTCAGCCCAAAACTCGAGTGGCGCCACGCCGCCCCAGCCGGGCAGGCCCACCACTCCAAGCACGGACATGGGAACGTTTGGCGCGACTGTTCCGGCCACCGGAGCGATTCGACCAGCGATTCGCGGCGCCCAAGGACTAATATTTTCCAATGACGCGGAAGCTTTCGCTCAATATACGGGCGGCGTCTTCTATTCCCAATGGTCCGCCCAGGCCCTTCAGAACCACCTCAGCCAGATTGCCGCGGACGTCCACAGCCAATACCTACTGGCTTATGTTCCCGACAATCTTTCTGAAACCGGATTTCACCGCGTAGAGGTTAAAGTTACTCGCAAGGGTGTGAAGCTGAATATCCGTACTCGCAGAGGGTACTTCTACGAAGGCTCGGAGTAACAGGCACTCCAAGGACCGGACGTTTGCCGATGGAATTTTGCCTCAGGTGAGCTTGTGCCATGTGGCGTTCCGGCGCAGTATTTACCTTTTTCGCAGCGATAGCGTTATTGGCGGCCTCCTGTGCGCCCCACACTATCCCTCCGCCCGCGGAGGCCCCTGCGGCGCACTCCTGGTATTGGATTGATTTGCGCGCGGGCTGGCGCGTGCGGGTTGTCACTCCCGTCACGAAATCGCGCGGTTATCTAATCATCGCCACGCCAGCTGCCGCCAAATCTGAGAAGGCTTTGCACGTCTCGCCACAGGCCCCGCGCGCAGCGACGGTAGACCTCAAGACAGGGAAGAATTTTGTTGGCTATGAAGTTGCCCTCTACTCCGTGAAATCACAGCGGGGAGGCGGAGTGCGAATCGTTTTCCGCTCAGCTGTCATCAACAGCAGCGGAAAAAAGACAACCCCGTCGCGCGCGCTTTTCCCCATGTTCAAGCTGCCACGTGACGATAAATTTGTCCGCATACTTCATCTTGGATCGGGAAGCCACGGCGACCATGATGCTGCGATCCTGGCAGCCAGTAATCCGAATCTCCTGGACTCGCTCGCAAGAGAAGTAGCGCTCGATCACACTGCGTGCCGCATTGGTTCCGATCCGTTTTGCTCGTGGGTTCCGGCCGGAATTGCGGTGATACCCGAGCACAGAAAGAGCGCCGTCGGTAAGAGCCAGTGGACGGCGGCATACTGAGAGTTACTCGTGCAGTTGCGGCGGCGACCTTCAATCGCGCCTGCTCTCTATCGGATGTTTCGTTCTAAGGTCGATTTCAGCCAGGTAGGGGCGCATGGTGTCATTCCGCGCCTTCAGAATAATTGCATGTGGCTGGCCATGGCTGGAATAGAGTACGGTGAAGAAGCCATTGTGCCTGCTGTGATCGGACGTAGGCGTGATGGTCCACGGCAGCTTCATCTTGCGGATTTTCTTGCTGACTCGTGGCAGGAACTCCATCTGAGTGATGGTGTCGTAGGGTATTGAGAGCGACTGGCCCGCGCACAGGAACACCAGGGCTGGTTCGGTGACTTCCAGCTTCCCCGTGCAGCCTTTGGGCATCGGCTCCGTGCCCGCCACGTACTTGAACTCCGAATCGTGGTGCGACTGCGCCCAGACATGCGGCGCCAGCAGCACCAGCGCCATCAGGAACCCTGCCATTTTCGCGCTCGAGGATTCGTTCATGGCCCTCCTCTTACCTACTTCCGCATCTGCCCCGGCAATGCTCAGGCGTTCAGGATGGCCCGTCAAGGCTTCGTAGCATTCGATGCCTGATTCAGCGCCGGGCCGCGCGCCTGAACTGTAACCGTGATATACCACGGAACGGCAATTGATCCCCATCGCGCCGGGCGAAACTTCCAGAACTGCAGGCTCTTTCTGGCCCGTTCTGCTTCTGACCCGTTCGAGGCCTGCAGGGGGGTTGCATCCACCACCTCGCCCTTGGGGCCGACTAGCACCTTCATCCGCAGGCCGGCGGGCGGCGGCATCTCCGGAGGATGGGTAATGACTTCCGGCAGTCGGATCTGCTTTTCAAGATAAAGGTCCGCGTCCTTGGGCAGTTGCGCATTGTAACGGTGCGAATGCAGGTTGAACTGTATGACAACCTCGGTACTGAACGGGACCGCTGCACCTTTCGAAATGTACGGCCGATAGAGCCACTCGTCCACGGCTTCAAGAGCGGCCATCGCAAGTATCGGCTGGCCCTCGATCACATGGGCCTCCGACACCCTTCCCTCCGGCGTCACTGTGATTTGAAGTTTGACATCGCCCTGCACAAAATTGACTTTGGCGATCGCAGGGTAGGTCGGCCGCCTGACGTGGATCAGAAGTTTGGCCGCGGCTTCGCTATCAAGTCTCTCAACCTGGCGCGATTGTGAATTTGCCTCTGTCTGCGCGGCCGGGCACAACAGCAGGAAAAGCAGCAGGAAGGGCCGGCAGGATGCCCTCTGCCAGAGTCGCGGCGGCGGGCTATACATTCGATTCAAGGATCACCTGCGCCACAACATAACGGTTGGCGTGCGAGATGGACATGACGGCATGCGTCACTCCAAGCTCGTCTGCCACTTCACGAGCCCGCCCGGTCAACACCAACTCAGGCTTTCCGCTGGCCTGGTGGGCTACTTCTACGTCAAGCCAACTGACGCCTCTGGCCCAGCCGGTCCCCAGAGCCTTAAAGGCCGCCTCTTTGGCGGCAAATCGGGCGGCGTAGCGTTCTGCTCTGTTCTTGAATCGCTCGCAGTAAGCGATCTCCGCCGCGGTGAAAATCTTCCGTGAGAAGCGGTCTCCATGCCGTTCCAGCGCGCGCCCGATCCGCTCTGTTTCAGCGATGTCGATGCCTGTGCCGACCGTCATCCTGGTCCCGAGCCGCCTCCTACAGCGAGCGAACGCCGCGGTGTGCGGGTTCGCGTACGCCTTCCGCCGCCTCGGCCCTGCTCGCCTCCTCATATCTCTTTGCGGTAAAAAATATGGCCTTATCAAAAAAACTTCCGATGAGGTGATGTAGCTCCTGTTCCTGCAGCAGCTCGACAGCCGAGTCCACCATGCCGGAGGTCCGGATAAAATCCCGCAGATGATATTTCTTCAGAATCAGCGCATAAATCACTTCGTTCAGCGGGATTCCTTCTGTCAGCCGGATTTCAGCAAGTTTGTAATGGAAATCTTTGATGCTGTCTTCTGATAACTGGGTCAGCCAGCGGCTCAGGCTGTGATAGACGTCGTAGGATTGGTCATGAAGTTCGGCGCCTGAAAGCTGGTGCAGTGATGGCGTTTTCGGATTTGTTTTCAGATCGTGAATCACGCCTCTGGTGAGTTCCTCAGCGTGATATTCAATCATCTGGACGAGTTTAGCAGATAAAATCATGGGAAGCCCCTGAAATAAATTTATTCTGCTTAACCTTATCAGACCACATGTTGGAATTCAAAGACGAACTCTCCCTCATGCTATATTCAAAAGTTGGCGGCTGGCTCATTCAATCTCGTAAGCTCAAAAGGCGTCACCTGGCTGGAGTGCGGGGCGCTGTCGGAGATTCCCTGGCTGGTCCACGCCTTCGGAACGCGCAAGGGCGGTGCGTTGGGGCCAAAGCCCGCGGAGCAAAAATCCGAATCGAACACTGCCAGGGATAAAGAAAAAACGCGCGGGTTCGTTCAAGCGCTCGGTTGCGGCCGATTTCCGATGGCAACTTTGCGCCAGACGCACTCGACGATTGTTTACTGCGCCTCGCCCGGCCAGGAGAAAGTTCCGGTCGAATATCAGCTTGCCGGGAATCCGCAGCCGGACGCTGGCGCTCCAACGCGCACCCTCTCCGGGGATGCGCTCATCTCTGACCGCGCGGGCCTGCTGCTCGGAATTCGCGTGGCCGACTGCGTGCCCATCCTGATGGTTGACCGCAAGCGGCGCGCGGTGGCGGCGGTGCATGCCGGATGGCGCGGAGCGCTTGCGCGCATCGTTGAAAAGGCCGCCGGCGAGATGGGGCGCATGTTCCACTCGCGGCCTGAAAATCTGATGGCGGCCGTCGGTCCATCTATCCGCAGGTGCTGTTACGAGGTGGGTCCTGAAGTGGCCGACGCATTCTGCGGAGCCTTCCCGTCGAGCGAAGAATTCTTCCACAAAGTTGCCCCCCGTCCCGAGGAGTTGCGGATGGCGTTGCGGTACCAGACGCTGTTCAACCTTCAGGCGCCACCGGGGCATCAGTCAGAGGACTCCTTATCAAAAGTTCACCTCGATCTCGCCGCCGTGGTTCGCTATCAACTGGAACACGCCGGCCTTCCGCGCAGCCGCATTTTCGTCGCGGATTATTGCACCGCATGCCGCACGGACCTGTTCTATTCATTTCGCAAGGAAGGTTCACAAGCAGGACGCATGATGGCCATGATTGGAATGCGACCGGCGGCTTAGCCGTTCAAAGAGATCACCCGTCGTGCCGATCCCCTCGAGTGTCATTCCGATGCTGACAAACTAGCCTGCCAGTCATTCTGAGCGAAGCGAAGGATCTGCTTTTGTCGCTTAGACTGAATTCAAAACAGATCCTTCTCGGGACTTACGCGGAGCCAGCAGCGGATTCCTCGCTGCGCTCGGAATGACAATTTTCCTGTTATGCCAATCGCTGAGGCAGTGCCGCCTCGACCGCCTGCTTCGTCGCGCCCAACCGCAGCTGGCCGCAGGCGGCCATCACGTCCTGGCCGCGAGAAATGCGGATGTAGGCAGGCACCTGGCTGTTGCGAAGCACGTCCTGGAAGGCCAGAACCCGCTCGAGGGGTGAAGGCCGGTAGGCCAGTTCCGCCCCGCTGTTGAAGGGTATCAGGTTCAGCTTGCACTTGATGCCGCGCACCAGCGCCGCCACGCGCCGGGCGTCCTCATCGGAATCGTTGACGCCGTCGAGCAAAACATACTCAAACGTCACGTACTCGCGCGGGCCCAGCGGCAACTCGCGGCAGGTCTCGAGCAGTTCATCGAGCGGATACTTGCGGTTCAACGGCATCAGTTCTGTCCGCTGCTCGTCGCTTGAGGCGTTCAGTGAAACGGCCAGCCTGGGCCGCGCCGTTTCCTCGGCGAACTTGCGGATCTGGGGAATCACACCGGCGGTGGACACGGTCATGCGCCGCAGCGCCAGGGCCAGTCCATTCGAGTCGGAAAAAATCCTGACCGCCTTCATCACTGCACTCAGGTTCAGTAGCGGCTCGCCCATGCCCATGAAAACCAGGTTCACGGGAGTCTGAGCCGGCACCTGCTGCGCCTGGAGCACGCCAGTTACCTGGCCCACAATTTCCCCAGCCGTAAGATTGCGCTTCACACCCAGCAGCGCCGTGAAGCAGAAGCGGCAGCCCAACGCGCAGCCCACCTGGCTCGAAAGGCACAGCGTCACGCGATTCTCAATCGGCATGTAGACGGTTTCGATGTTCTCATCATCATGGAGCCTGAACAGGTAGCGCACCGCGCCGTCGCGCGAAGCCACCCGCGCTTTGATTTCCGGCCACTCCACGCGATAGCGCGTCATCAGGTCCTGCCTCAAAGCGGCGGGAATGTCCGTTAAGGCGTTCAGATCGCGCGCGCGCCGCGCATAAAGATTGCGAAACAACTGCTTGCCGCGGTAGCGCCCCTGCCCGCACTCCACCGCCAGTTCTTCGAGTTCCGCCTTTCCGAGCCCAAAAAGATTGGTTTGCATAAAAAATTAGCCGACAGCGTTTTTACGCCGGCATTGCGGGTCTGATAGGACATGCTGGCCTCGAGTCCCGCGGAATCTTTTAGGATGCGCCGTCATTCCGAGGGTCGGCGTTCTTTCGGCCCGAGGAATCTGCTTGTGTGCCGGAGCAAAAGCAGATTCCTCGCTTCGCTCGGAATGACTGGCGCGACGCCAAGGTGTCCTCAAGATTCCGCTGGACCCGCAACTTGATCGGACCTGCAAGCGAGCCACGCGGCGGGATTTCAGAGTTCATAACTCAGAATTCATAACTCGCGCCGCTGCCCGGTTGCACATACAAATTATTCTCATCGTTGACGCCCAATTCAGTATATCTTACATTCTAAGCTTCCCTTTGAGCTGAGAAAGGACTCCCATGAGCCCGCGCCGAGTTGATCCTGAGCTGACCGCACGACGCCGCGACGCTCTCATCAAGGCGGGCTATGCCGAAATACTTGACAAGGGTCTTCACGCCACTACCATCGATTCCGTCGTAGCGCGCGCCAATTCCAGCAAAGGCGGAGCGCTCCACTATTTCCGCAGCAAGGAAGACCTGCTTTACGCCGTGCTCGACTGGCTGCTCGGCGAACTCACCCGCAGCCTCGATCAGGTGGCCGCCAGCCAGGAATCCCCCCGAGATCGCCTCTCGGCAGAACTCGAATTGCTGTTCCACAGCGCCGAAGTCAATCGCAAACTCTACCTGGTGCTGTTTGATTTCGTCACCCTCGGCGCCCGCGCGGATCGATTTCGCCAGCTCTTTCACGATTTTTATGTCCGCTGCCGCAAGCGCGACGCACAGATCATCATCGAGGGCATCAAGCTCCAGGAATTTCGCCGCGTCCGCCCGGAAGACGCCGCTGCCACCATTCGCGCCCTGGTCGACGGCTACTGCCTCCAGTGGCTGATGGATTCCTCAAGCGTCCCCGTCGAAGTCTTCCGCGACCGCTGTGGTGCCGTGCTGGGCTCCTACCTGCTGCGCGGGTGAAAAGTTTCGGTAGGGGAGCCCTCCGGGCTCCCGCGGATTTACCCGGAGGCGAGACGCTGGCGGCGACCGGAGTAACCTGAGGAGGCAAGTAGCGCACCGGAAGTGGCCTCAGTCTCAACCAGAGTGGCGCCCCTCCTCACCCAAGGATTCCGCAGAAAATCGCAGAAAAACCTTGACATGACTAAGCTACTATACTAGTCTCTGAGGGCGGCCAGCAGCGCGACGCAGGGAGCGATAAGCAGTCTGATCGGACTGCCTATTTAGCCGCAAACTCCTTGAATATCAGCAACCTCTACATATTGTGGTATAAATCGAGTGGGACAAAAAGATTCGATTTTGAAAAACAAAGCGGAGAAGTTGCTGAAAACAAAGAATTGGCCCTCAAAACAAAGCCGAACAAACCGGAAAACAAAGCGGAGAACTTGTTGAAAATACGTAGCTGTGGAAAAAACTAACCGGAAACAAACCGGAGAACGAAGCGGACCAAATTATTAAAATAAAAGGGAGCAGAAAGACGAACGGCCAAGCCTTCTCGATCAGGATTTTACTTCAATACTTGTCTCCCACATGCCGGTCGGTGTTGCATTAGGCCTCCCATGGCGCAGCCCATTTGCAGGAATATTTCCCCTCGTCGCACGGCGGTTGACGCGCCGCCTCGCCAATGGGACACTAGCCCCTCGCATGTTAGTCAACTTGATGAAGGAAGCTGATGTTCCCAGGCGCGCTCCGGATTGCATTTGCGGTGTTCCTCGTGGTCGGCGTTCCGCTGCTTTCCTGGCGAAGCGCGCGCCCGGAGCCGTTGCAGGGAATTCCCAAAGCCGCAGTTTACTTTTCCGCCGTGGTCTCGCAGGGGGTTCTGGCCGGGATCGGAGTGCTGGTGGTTTGGCTCGCCGGGCTCGAGTGGCAAGAGGTGGGTCTGGCTGCCGTGCCGGCGTCGGAATTCTTCAAATGGACCGCTGTACTTGTGTTTATATCAGCGGCTGGGCTGGGGCTCATCCTGCTGCTCGAGCAGCGCGGCTGGTGGCCCAAAGAATCCGAGATGGTGCAGCTCCTGCTGCCGCAGACCGGCCGCGAAAAGCTGTGGGCTGTTCTGGGCCTGGCGCCTATGGCGGGCCTGTGCGAAGAATTCCTTTACCGCGGATTCCTGCTGGCCGAGGTGACGGCCTGGTTCCATTCGGCTGTGTGGGGCGTGGTGATTTCTTCCGTGACGTTCGGCTGCGCGCACTTTTACCAGGGCCTCAACGGAATGGTTCGCGCGGGCTTGCTGGGAGCGCTGCTCGCATGGCCGGTGGTCCAGACGGGATCGCTCTATCCATCGATGACTGCGCATTTCCTGATTGATGCTATCGCGCTGCTCTGGCTGGGGCCAAAGTTCCTGCAGCAGGAGGGATGATTTATCCGCTTGCCAGCCATCAGAAATCGAACTATTTTAGGACGGCTGTTATTCGCAGGGGAGGGAAAATCATGTCAAGAATTCTGGCATTATGTGGAGCGTTGTTACTGACGGCATCCGTGACTGCCGCACAGGGTCGGCCGGCGGCGAATCGGACCAGGCTGATCGCGCACGGTAAGTATCTGGTGAACAACGTCGCGGGCTGTGCAGATTGTCACTCGCCGCACAATCAGCGTGGCCAGGAAATTGCCGGGCGCGAATTGCAGGGAACGCCGCTTGATTTTCAGCCCACTCATCCAGTGCCTGGCTGGGTGTCTGCGGCGCCGCCGATCGCGGGACTCGAGGGCTGGACGGAGACGGAGGCTGTCCATTTTCTGATGACGGGACTCGACCGGAGCAATAAGCCCGCCAATCCGCCCATGCCGCCATTCCGCTTGTCGCGCCACGATGCGGAATCCGTTGTGGCCTACTTAAAATCCCTGGCTGCACCAAAACAGAAGGAGGTCGCAGGCTCCGGACTGCATTAAACAATTGCAGGACTGGCAAAGCAAGATTGTCTGCGCCGGGCCAGAACCTGGTTCGGGGCTATACCCATTAGCGAAAACTTCCGGCACGATTCGCCGGATTCAGCTAGAATGTGCA
The DNA here is from genome assembly GCA_036278995.1 of Terriglobia bacterium. GTDB lineage: Bacteria > Acidobacteriota > Terriglobia > UBA7540 > UBA7540 > SCRD01. The sequence goes on from DASUJZ010000073.1 coordinate 60,322, forward strand.
GACTATGGAAGAGCGAGATTTTTTCGACGAAAAGGAAGTTTCCAAGCCGGTCAATCTCTCCTGCCATTTCTGCCGGCAATCGGCCACTTACCAGGTCCGCTGGATTGAGCGCACCAAGAGGAAGACACTGCGGGGAAACGCCGACGAGCGCGACCGGGCAAAGTTCCAGAAAATCAAGTCGTACATGCTGCGGCGTGATGACTTTGTCCAATGTCAAAACCCGCGTTGCCGCAAAAGGTTCGAAATCACCGGCCAGTCGCTGGTCTTCATGTGATGGTCCGCGATTGCCTATAGGCCCACTATGTGGAGCGCGAGAGCTTGCTCTCGCCTTAAGCCAGCGCGATTGCTCGCGGCGCGGAGCACCTTCAACGGCCACCGTGCTGGCCTCGAATTAAAACACCTTCCACGCTAAGGTTTCGCCAATACTTACGAAACGTTCGATGCACGATTTTAGAACGGGCGGAAAATTCTGGGCCCAATCGGGAAGCGACGGCGGATACGAACGCGTCTGTTCTGCTCCGGTTGTGTGGGCTGCGCAACCGGCGAGGGCGGCGGATCACCGCTGAAGTCAAGTTGTCCCTCGGCAAATTCGAGCGGCGCGCCCAATTGAAGTTCGAGGCTGGTTCCCGGCGGAAGATAGATTTGCTTGCCGCGCCCGGCCATCACCCAGATGGCGCCCGCTGCGGCCCCTGCGGCGCTTCCAATCCCCAGCCCTCGAAGCGTATGGCCGCCCGAGAGTCCCGCAAGGGTGCCAACTTCAGCGCCGGTGATGGTGGTCTGGGCCACCTTGCCTGCGTCCTGGCCCTTAGTTGATTGGCCTTCGACTTTCCCCTCTTTGCGGTTGAAGCCTTCCTGGCCGTTTCCCGCAAAGGAAGAGAGCGAGGCGCGCAGTGGCTGGGTCACGCCGTTGGGTAGCGTGAGCGAATCAAATCGGATGCCCAGCTTTGCTTTGCCGCGAATCCGGCCGGGCTTGACCACCTGGGTGACTTCTCCACGCACGTAGCTGCCCACTGGTATCACGATCTGGTTGTCAACGGTGATGGGGAAAATAGTCCGGCAATAGATCGACTGGCCCACATAGGCGGTCTTCGAGTTGATGGCATTTTCAAGACTCACCGGAATACGCGTCTCCGCCGGAACCGTGACGTTTGAATCCGGCAGCGGTGGTTTGCTGGCTTGGGTGGCGTCTTGCGCGGCCAGCGGTTGAGAGAGTGCCAATAATAGGAAGCCACGTAGAAGTAGCCTGGAATAGTCCATGCTTGGATAGCCTCCTCGCGGGAAGGCATCAAACCTGGTGGTGCGATGTGATGTCCGGGCAGCGAGTTGCCCGTCTGTCGTCAATGCGCCTGGGTCCCTGCTGCCGCGCCGATAGCCGCTTCAATGGCTCTCGTGATGCGCGCTGCGTGATGCTCAACCGCCGATGCATCCTCGGCTTCCACCATCACGCGGGCCAGCGGTTCGGTCCCCGAATAGCGAACCACGATCCGCCCGGAATTCCCAAGCTCGCGGCCGCAGGCCTCGATCGTCCGGGTCACCTCCGGGATCGATTCAAGTGGCGGCTTTTCCCGCACCGGAACATTTCGAATCACCTGCGGGTACGGCTTTAGACCGCTCACGGCTGCGGTGAACGTTGCGCCCGTCTCGCCCAGGATGCGCAGCATCTGAAGCAGAGTGATGATGCCGTCGCCGGCGAGCGACAGGTCCGCGAATATGATGTGGCCGGAGGGTTCTCCGCCCAGATTGTATCCTGAGCGGAGCATTTCTTCTAGCACGTACCGGTCTCCGACCGCCGTCCGCTTGATGCCGATGCCGCATCGCGCCAGGGCGTGCTCCAGCGCCAGGTTCGTCATCAGCGTGCCGACCACGGCGTGGCCATGCAGTTTTTGAAGGCGGTCGTAGTAGGGCGCTGCCGCATAGAGAATGTGGTCTCCGTCGGTGATGCGACCATCGCTGGTGGCAAAGATCGCCCGGTCGGCATCTCCGTCAAGGGCAACGCCGAGGCAGGCGCTTGCGGCCTGCGTTTCACGCGCCATGCAGTCCGGGTGAAGGGAGCCGCAGTCCAGATTGATGTTGCGGCCGTCGGGCGCCGCATTGAGGATGTGGGCAGGGATTCCCAACGCATCGAGGAGCAGGGGAACCACACGCGCCGCTGAGCCGTTGGCGCAGTCCACCACCAGCGGCTCCTTCGGCAAAGGCAGACCGGCAGGGAGAAGGCCGCGAAGATAGCCGACATACTCTTGCAGGAATTCCGGCTCCGGCGAGATGTCTTCCTGCGGAGGCTGGCCATTCGCTGCTTGATCGCGTTCGATAGCTTGTTCGATTTCTAGTTCCTGAGCGTCTGAAAGCTTGAGCCCGGAATTGGAGAAGACCTTGATGCCATTGTCGTAATAGGGATTGTGGGAGGCCGAAACCATAATGCCGGCGGTGAATCCGTGATGGCGCGTCAGAAAGGCGACGCCGGGCGTAGTGATGACTCCCGCGTAAAGCAGCCGGGTTCCTGTCGACCGGATCCCCGCTGCCAGGTTGCGGGATATGTGGCGGCCGGATTCGCGTGTGTCTTCGCCCAGCACCACCTGCGGCTGGCCGGCGCCGTCCAGCTTCTCGACAAGCGCGCCAATCGCCTTTCCGAACTTGAACACCGTTTCGCGGTCCAGCGGATACTGGCCGGCCTTGCCCCGCATGCCATCTGTTCCGAAGAGTTTCCGTGTTTGCATACTGTGACATTGTACTGGCGGAGGCCTTATGACTCAACTTTGGAACCGCCATGGGGATGCTCACCGGGAAATTCGCGCAGCCCGGGGACGGGCCGGCCGGGGGGCAGCGAGTTTACACCGAGAACTGCCCTACTCGCCCGGCGCTGCTCGCTCTTGGTTGACATGGAATAAAGCTTCTAGTACGCTGAGCCTATAGTATTTAAACGAATGTGGGAGTGAACTATGTTCTGGACGAAAAAGGCTGTCACACTCGGAACAGCTTGGACCTTGATTCTGGCCGCGAGCGTTTGTTTGAGCGCGCGCCCGGCTCATGCGGCCCAGCAGCAAGAGCAGCAGCCTGCGAAATCCACTGCACCGGTGCAGGCGCCGCTCACCGAAGATGAGTTGGTCAAGCTGGTTAAACACAACAAGAAGGACCTGAAAAAGGTGGCGGATGAAGTCCAGGCCCGCGGACTCGACTTTGAATTCACGCCCGACATCGAGAAGAAAGTCACCAAAGCAGGCGCCGATGACCAGTTCCTTACCTACGTAAAGCAATTCACTCCCGCGATGCGTGCCGCGCGCAAGTCCAAGGTGGGCAACTCCGAGGTGAGCCCTGAGGAGGCCGAAGCCTACAATAAGCTCAAGAATTCGACCGATGCTGAAACCATCATCAAATCCTCTGACGAATTTGCCGCGCAGCATCCCAAGAGCCCGCTCCTGACCTATGTCTATGCTCTCGAGGCCAGCGCCTATCAGCAGAAAAATGATGCTCCTAATGTCCTGAAATACGGGGAAAAGAGTTTGGACCTTGATCCCAATAACCTCATCAGCCTGCTGATGGTTTCGGGCATTCTTCCCCAGCCGCAGATGCTCAATAACATCAGCGACGCCGAAAAGGAAAAAAGACTGGGGACGGCAGCGGATTACGCGCAGAAGGCGCTCCAGGAAATTGATCAGCTTCCAAAGCAGTCTAAAGAATCTGATGACGCTTATCAGAAAAGGAAGGACCAGATTGCATCCGGGGCCTATGCTTCCATTGGTATGGTTCACCTGGAGCGGTCCAGGATGGCTCTCCAGGGGCTGGATCAGGATGAGCTGGCAAAGGCGGAGGAGAGCTACAAGTCCGCCATCGCTAAATCAGATAATCCGAATCCGGCGGATTACTACCGGCTCGGAGAGGTTTACCGAGGCGAAAACAAAGTCCCTGATGCCATCACCGCTTTTTCCAAGGCCGGACAGCTAGCTCAGGGAACCGTGATCGAACAGCTTGCCAACCAACAAGTCGAGGAATTGAAGAAAGCTGGTAACGCCCAGCCCAAGGCCGCCGCAAAACCTTAGGCGGGGATGATGGGCCAGCCGCTCCGGAGAAAGCACAACCCGGCGTGCTTTTCCGGCCCGCGCCACAGGCGAGGACTTGCCGGAGTGCATCACCGACGCATGGTGCGACCTTCCTTCAACAGGCTGGAAAAACGTATCAGCTACAAGTTCCGCAACAAGGACCTGCTGCTTGAAGCTCTTACCCACTCCTCCTATGCCCAGGAGGTCTCCCGTCCAACTCGCGATAACGAACTGATGGAGTTTCTGGGTGACGCTGTCCTGAGCTTTGCGGTTACCCTGCGGTTGCTTGAAGCTTTTCCCGAGTATGACGAAGGCAAGCTTTCTCTGGCGCGCTCCAGCCTCGTGGCTGCCAATTATCTCAGCGGCGTTGCGCGCGGGCTCGGCCTGGGTGAATACTTAAGGTTGGGCCAGTCTGAGGAACGAAGCGGCGGCAGAAACAAATCCGGGATTCTTGTAGACGCGCTTGAAGCGCTGCTGGCCGCCGTATATCGAGATGGAGGCTTTGAGGCAGCCAGGAAGCTTGTTGACGGCGTGGTCCTGCCGGCCGACCTCGTCGCTCGGGTTGACGATCTGTTTGGGACCAATTACAAGGGCGCCCTCCAGGAACGACTTCAGGCAGAACGCCAGGGGCCTGCCCGCTACAGCGTGGTGGAAGAGGAAGGATTGGAACATCAGAAGACTTTTACTGTGGAAGTAAAAACCGGGGCCGGCTTGGCGGCCCGCGGCAGCGGCGCCAGCAAGAAGGCTGCACAGCAGCAAGCCGCCAAGCGCGCGCTCGAAATGCTGGCGGCAGAGGTGCGGGCAGATGGCTGAACCCTACCAGAAATCGTCTGCTCGTGATTCGTTTGAATCCCTGGTCGTCACGGTGATCCTCGCGATTTTTGGAACCACTTTTGTGGTCCAGGCGTTCAAAATCCCGACCGGTTCGATGGAGAACACGCTCCTGATCGGCGATCATCTGCTGGTAAACAAGTTCGCATTCGCTGCTCCTCACGGCCCGCTGGCGCGGCTGCTGCCGTACCGCCGCATCCATCGCGGAGACATTGTGGTATTCAAATACCCAGGCAGCGCGGAGGACGCCCAGGAGCCTGGCGAGCATTTTGTGAAAAGGGTTGTCGGGCTTCCGGGTGACAGCGTGCGCGTTTTCCATCGGCAGGTGTTCGTCAATGGGAACGCAGTGTCGGAGCCCTTTGTCCGCCCGAGCCACCCCAATGAATTGCGCCCCGGCGACGATTTCCCGCCGCTCAGTTGGGACGAGTTGGAAGGCGCAACCTCAGCCTGGCGTGCCGAGTTTCAAAACTATGTAAAAGACGGGCAGGTGGTTGTTCCCGAGAACCGTTATTTCGTGATGGGTGACAACCGAGAGGAGAGTTGGGACAGCCGCTTCTGGGGTTTTGTGCCCCGCGATCTGGTTTCCGGACGTCCGCTGGTTATCTACTGGTCTTACGAAACTCCGCCGGGGCAGTACGAGCAGACGTCATTGGGTGACCGGTTTAGCCAGTTCGGCAGCATCTTTGTCCATTTCTTCAGCCGGACGCGCTGGAACAGAACTTTGAAGCTTGTGAAGTGATGAGTCAAACCAGGCGCCGAAATCTTCGGAATGCTGCGGTTGCTCTGGCGCTGCTGATAGCGGCGGCTTGGGTGGCGCCGCTGTTCCTGAATGCCGGACGCTACCGCCCGCTGTTGAAGGCGGGCCTCGAGCGATCTCTCGGCCGCAAAGTGGCTCTCGGCCACATCGCCTTGCACTTCTTTCCCCGCCTTGGATTCACCGTAGATAATGTCGTGATCGACGAAGATCCGTCTTTCGGCCTCGAGCCTTTCGTCCGGGTTGCCCGCCTGGATTGCGATCTTCGATGGCGAAGTTTGTGGGGTTCGCACCTGTACCTGGGTACCCTCAAACTTTCCGATCCGAGCATCAACCTGGTCCGGAATTCTTCCGGCAGATGGAATATTGAAGACCTGCTGTTGCGGAGCCGGATCAAGCCCCAGCCCTCTGGCCCGGCCACGTCTGCCCCGGCGCCCTCCAACCTGGCGGTGGAGATTGAGGGAGCGCGGCTGAATTTTAAAATCGGCGAAAACAAAAAGCCTTTTACCGTTGTTGACACGCAGGCGCATCTGGATTTCGACTACGAATCTGAGCGGATTGATTTCCGAATGGCGGGCGAGCCGGTCCGCACGGACATTGAATTTCCCACACCAGGCTTGGTGGAGCTTGACGGAAACTGGTCGCCCGCAAGAGCTGCCGGAGACGCTCTCCAAGCTACGCTGCGAATGCAGGGAGCCTTGCTCTACGACTGGATCCCGCTTCTGACTGGGAAGAATCCCGAAGTCTACGGCGTAATGAACAGCACCATCAACCTGGGCGGCAGCCTTCGGCAGATCGACTACACAGGTCAGGCACAGCTTAGCCAGCTTCACCGCTGGGAACAACTGCCTTCGGCAAACGATTTGCCCTGCGACCTGCGCTTCCGTGGCCGCTTTGACCGTGACAAACAGGACCTCATCATCAAGAGCATGGACCTGGCTTTCGTCAATTCGCAGGTTCACCTTGAAGGCTCAATCGCTAACGTCGCCTCACGACCGGACCTTGACCTGGTTGTGGCCTTTGAGCGTTCTCGAATGGAAGACCTGCTGCGCCTTGGAGTACGAGTTCTGGGGACGCGGGTTGGCTGGGATGTTAAGGGGCGTGTCAACGGCATGATTTCAGTACAGGGCCCGTGGAACGGTAAGCAGTATGGCGGATTCCTCAATGCTCATCAGGTCCGGTTGGATACATCTTCGGGCACCTTCCCTGTGTCGGATGTTGCCCTCCGCATCACCGGATCGGGCGCCCGCCTCGCCCCCGCGAGGGTCTTGCTGGCTCCCGGAGTTGAAATTGTTGTTGAGGGGAGCTTGCGGCATCTTTCCCCCCAGCACACCGCGCGAGCGCTGGCGGTACATCCTGCGTACCAGTTGACGCTATTTTCCAGTGCGGTAAACCTGGAAAGGCTGGTGCATTTTGGGCGGGCTCTGGGCATTCTTGGCAGAAGTCCGATGGAGGCAGGGGGAATTGGATCATTCACTCTTCATCTGGCCGGCGGTGCGTGGCCCTGGAGCAGGCCAAGCGTTACGGCCCAGGCCAGCATTCGCAGCGCGCGCCTGGTGATTCCAGGATTGCGCGAATCGCTCAACGTTCCGCGAGCTCGCATTCAGGTCTACGGCAAACAGGTCATCATCAATCCGATACTGGCGGTGATGGGTACCAGTGTTTTCTCCGGCTGGGTGATGCACCAGCGCGGATCTGCTGACCCGTGGGATTTCAGCCTGAAGGCTGACAGGCTGAGCATTGAGCAGGCTAGTCAGTGGTTTGAGGGCATCGGTGATCGGAATGCGCCTTCATTTCTCGATAGAATTTCAAGCCTGGGCGCATTGTTCAGCGGCCGTCACCCGTCAGTTCATCTGGCCGGCAGCATGGATGCGCGGGGCCGCTTTTCCACTCCGCTGATTACCTATCGCGGCGTGTCGGTGCGGGATTTCCAGGCCAGTGTTGATATTCACGACCGCGAGCTCCGCGTCTCGCAAGTTCGTTTTGAGGCGGGCGGCGGGCGCGGAGAGGGGAGCGCGCTGGTGGATCTGTCAAAGAGCCCGGCGCAGGTTTCATGCGAAGCGGGAATCCGCGGCGCTAATATCCAATCGTTGGAACCTTATCTCCCGGCGGCCCTCGGCAAAGTCCGCGGATACTATTCTGCGGGTGGAACTTTTGAGGCCAGCGGTTTGACTCATGCGCAATTCGCCAGCACTCTGAAAGGCCTTGCCACTGTCCAACTGGACAATGTCAATCTCGGCGACTTCAATCCCGTCGGGGCTTTGGCCCGCCGTTTCGGGATGGAATTTTTTGATGCGGTTCCGCAATCGCCGTTTATCCCCCAAGCCACGGCGCGCTTCCATGTTCAGGATCGCCAGATCACACTCGAGGACTTCCCTGTGGATGTCGCCGGCGCCGAGTTCCAGCTTCACGGGCGCTATTCGTTCGACGGCTCGACACAATTGCTGGTTCGGGCTGACCTGCGCGGCATCCATCAGCCCTGGACTCGGCTTCATCCGGGCATGGCAGGTCCGGTGTCCAGAATCGCGGACCTTCACTTTGGCGGCACACTGCGCAATCTTGAAATGATGCCGGCCCAGATATCACAGACTCAGCCCTGAGGAGAAGTTCTCTTGCAGCGATCGATTTCCGGCCGAAATCTTAGAACCCGCAGATGCCTGGCGCCGGCAATCGTTCTGCCACTGTCGTTCTGCGGAGTCCTGCTGGCCATGCTGGGAATGACGACGGAGGCTTCCACATCGCAGGCGCGCGCGCCTGCCGGAATGTCCACCAAGGCAGCCGGCGTGTTCCAGTCGAAACTCATCCAACTTTCGGCGACAGGTCCGGTGAAGGGTGGTTCACTCGGTCCGATTGTCATCACGGATAATGAAGTGAATTCATTCATGAAGTATGACCGCCCGCAGTTTCTGCCGGCCGGCGTCAACGATTTGGAGTTTCACTTCAAGCCTGACGGCATCCATGGAGCGGCCAACGTTAACTTTGATCAGCTCAAGCCCTCACAGCAATCTGAGAGCCCGTTGACCGCCAAACTGCTTGCTTCCATTTTCCACGGTACTCAGCGCCTGACCGCTCTGGGCGTGCTCGAGAGTAAAGACGGCACCGGCACCCTCACCATCAAGGATGTGCATATTGGCAGCACGGCGCTGTCCGACTGGCTGGTCAATTTTCTCATCAAAACCTATGTCGAGTCCGAGTACAAAGTTGACCTGAGCAAGCCCTTCCTTTTGCCGGATCACGTCATGCGCATCCAGTTTGCTCCCGGCAAAGCCACCTTCGTCCGCGGCGTTAAAGAGCCAAAGTAGATTGCCTGCTGCCGGCCTCCTGCCGTCGAGAGATGGCGGCCAGCTTGTCACACCACTGTAGCCCCAGAAGTCTCGCTGGTTCTCTACTTGTCCTTTGATTTCCGCGCCGCAATTCGATTACAAATGGAATTGTGGCTTCTCAACATTTCACATCCTGATTCGGAATAACGCGGCTTTCAGTCCACCGGAACGATTGAACCTATGCAACACTCGGGCCAGGTATTGCTGGAACTGTTCCTTATATTTACGGGGGGCAAGCTTCTGGCAGAAATCTTAGAGCGGCTTCGGCAGCCGGGGGTTTTGGGCGAGTTGCTGGCTGGCGTTCTGCTGGGGCCGTCACTGCTGGGCGTTGTTCATCTCACCGAACTGAACCAGGGCATCGCTGAAATCGGAGCGGTGTTTCTGCTCTTCACCATTGGCCTGGAAACGAAGCCCAGCGACCTTCTGGAAGTCGGTTGGATTGCGGTCGCCGTCGCTGTGTTCGGAGTCATTCTGCCTTTTATTTTTGGTCTCTGGTTCATGCGCTTCGCCGGACACTCGACCGTGGAGTCGATTTTCACCGGCGCCGCCATGGTGGCCACCAGCGTGGGCATCACGGCCAGAGTCCTTGCCGACCTCGGCGCGCTTTCAACGCGAGCGGCCCGTGTGATTCTGGCCGCAGCCGTGCTTGATGACATTCTGGGCTTGCTCGTGCTTGCCGTGGTCAGCAGCCTTTCAACCGGAGCAATCCATTATGTCCAATTGCTCACAGTCGCCGCCGAGGCCGTAGGCTTCACGCTGCTGATCGTCTTCTTCGGCTCGCGCGTGATTGGCCGGTTTCAGCCTCAGGTTGAAAAACTTCGCGCCCATGACTCAGCTTTCATCCTTTCGATCATTCTATGCCTGGGGCTTTCCCTCGCATCTGTTTACATCGGCATCGCCGCAATCGTCGGAGCATTTCTGTCCGGGCTGGCCTTTGCCGATCACAGCGAGCGGTGGAAGCTCCAGGAGAACGCTCACCCGCTCAGCGAATTCCTTGCGCCTTTCTTCTTTGTGATGCTCGGCGTCCAGGTGAATGTCGGGACCCTTGCAAAGCCCAGCATTCTCGGCTTGGCCGCCATCGTCTGCATTCTCGCGATCATCGGAAAACTTGTGGGCTGCGGGTTTGGCGCCTTCCGCATGAATTTCAAGGACAAGCTCCGCGTCGGCATTGGAATGGTTCCGCGAGGCGAGGTCGGATTGATCGTCGCCGGCGTGGGCCTCACCTTGCACACGATTTCCGAAGCCGTCTATTCCATTGTTCTGTTGATGAGCATCGTCACCACTCTTGTAGCGCCTCCCTTCCTTCACATGGTGATGCCATTTCCGTCGAAAGAAGCCTCGCCTCCTGATATCCTGCCCGAGGGAGAAGGCCGTTCGGCCGAAGCCTCCTTCGAAGAATAGAATCTCTTGGCTTGTCGGCGCGGCGCTCTTTCGGGCGCTGACTGTGTTCTCGCTCTGAATGTTGCGCGCGCTTGCGGTCCAGCGTCCGTGGCGTTTTCAGTTGCTACCCCTATTGCCCTTGGCCTATACTTCACCCTTCAAATTGTGGGGAGCTGATTATGGCAAAATCACCAGTTGGACGGCGTGACTTCATTAGAGCGGCTGGCGCGTCTGCAGCGGTGCTGGGGGCGGCTGGAACGCTTGGGGCCCAGACAGAACAATCGAAACATGCTGATGTTCCAGTTGCTCCCGCAACCAAGTTTCCCAAGATCGCAATCATCACCAATTACTCGCGTCAAAAGCTGGCCTTCGCAACCGAAACGGGATATGAAGGCGTGGTGGTCAAGACGGGGAAGGAGTTCAATCCTGACCTGAGTGATTCTCAGATCGACCAGATTCTGGCGACTTCACGCGAAACAGGTTGCCGGATCATCAGCGTCGAAGGCTTCTATGATCTTCAGGGTAAGGGCATCAACCATATTGATCCGGACCCCGCGGCGCGCCGCTCATCAAATGAGAAGTTTATTCGTTACCTCGAGTTTGCACATCGCCTGGGCTGCAAGTTTGTCGGCGCCTTCAGCGGAGGAATTCCCGGAGCCAGTTTTGACCGGCAGGCTAAAGAGCTTGCGCAAGTGTTCCACGAAAAATTCCTTCCAGTTTGCCAGAAGCTCGACGTCTCAATGGGCTGGGAGAATTATCCCACTGGGATCAATTTCGCCACCGTCCCGGCGGCCTGGGAAAGAGTATTCGAGTTGATACCGGATCATCATTTTGGAATGGAATTTGATCCCTCGCATCTGGTCCGGCAGTACATTGATCCCTACGCCGCCGTGTGGAACATCCGCGATCGCCTGCTGGCCATCCACCTGAAAGATACGGAAATCACCCAGCCGGTGCTCCAGCAGGTCGGCATTCATGGAGACGGCTGGTGGCGCTATCGCATTCCCGGCCAGGGCTTGATCGACTGGCCCCGTTTTTTCACCGTGCTTCTTCAGACCGGATTCAACGGCGGCGCAGCGGTTGAACATGAAGACAAGTTCTGGGACGCGCATCCCAGTGACAGCGCTGCGGAATTTCCGCAGGCCCGAAAGGACGGGTTCATTCTGGCCTATCGTTTCCTGCGGCAATTTCTTCCGGGCCGTCTCAGTTGAGCTGTCCTGGAGCGCGCGACGGTTGCGCCTGTCATTCTGATCCCGCAGCGCGAGAGAGGAATCTGCTTCGGCTCTGTGTACTGAAAATGAATCAGGTTCCACGGGCCGAGTAAGAACATCTGCCATCGGGATCGCGGGCGAGCAGTTTTTCATCAACCTGTTAGACCGCGAAAACTCCGTCATGAAGCCCACACTGACCTGCACGCTCGTTTCATTGATTTTCATCCTTGCCTTCGTCCCGGCAGCCTGCCTCGCGGCCAGGCCGCGCCCTTTTACGCTCGAGCAGGTGATGAGTGCTCCATTTCCCACCGAGTTGACGGCCGCGCCAGCCTCGGCCAAAGCCGCGTGGGTGTTTAACGCCGCGGGAGCGCGCAACATCTGGTTGGCGGAAGGGCAGCCCGATGGAAGCGATTTCACCGCGCGCCAGCTTACCAGCTATCCCGGGGATGACGGCCAGGACCTCGGAGATATCGCCTGGCTCCCCGACGCTTCCGCGGTCGTCTACGTGCGCGGCGGCGACCTTGAAAATGCAGGCGCGCCTTATCCGAACCCCGCAAGCGCGCCGCAAGGCGTCGAGCAGAATATATGGCTCATGCCACTCAGTGGCGGCGCTCCGCAGCTCCTGGGCGAGGGCTACGCGCCCGCAGTTTCACCCAAAGGCACAAGCGTCGCATTCCTTAATAAAGGCCAGGTGTGGCTCGTCAACCTCAATCCGGTGGGCAAGGCGGCGCAACTGATTCATGGCGAGGGCTCGGCAGGATCGTTGCGCTGGTCGCCTGATGGCTCCAAGCTCGCTTTTGTGAGTAACCGCGGCGACCACTGGCTAATCGCCGTTTATGATTTCGCGCAGCAAAGCGTCCACTACCTTGACCCTAGCGTCGATCTTGATTCGAATCCGGTCTGGTCGCCCGATGGCAAACAGGTTGCCTTCATCCGGATTCCTGCCTCCGAGCATGAGAGAATTTTCAGACCCGAGCGCACCGGTGTGCCGTGGTCCATCCGCGTTGCTGATGTTGCAACCGGCGTCGGCAAGGAAGTCTGGAAGGCGCAGGAAGGTGCGGGCAGCGTATTCCGCGGGGTCCATGCCATCAACCAATTGCTTTGGGGGGATGGAAATCTTCTGGTGTTTCCGTGGGAGCGAGATGGCCGGCTGCACCTCTATACCGTCCCTGCCGGCGGAGGAGCCTCGCGCCTGCTGACGCCGGGAGACTACATCGTGGAGGATGTCGCGCTCACGCCCGACCGCCGCGAGCTGGTCTTCAACTCCAATGAAGACGATGTTGACCGCCGCCATCTCTGGAAGGAATCCGTCACCGGTAACCGTCCTGAGCCATTGACCCGAGGTGATGGAATTGAGTGGACGCCGGTCGTCACCCATCAGGGCGGCGCCATCATCCTGTTGCACTCGGATGCGAAACTTCCGGCGCGGCCCGCCGTGCTCGAATCCTCCGGTCAACTCCGCGACCTCACCCCGAAAGCAATTCCGGCCGACTTTCCGGCGCAGCAAATGGTGACGCCGCAGCCTGTGATGCTTTCCGCTGCGGACGGTCTTCGCATCCACGCCCAGCTTTTTCTTCCCACCAAGAGTCACGACCGCGTGCAGCATCCGGCCGTTGTGTTCGTCCACGGAGGCTCGCAACGCCAGATGCTTCTCGGCTGGCATTACATGGGTTATTACAGCAACGCCTACGCGCTTGACCAATATCTGGTCAGCCGCGGCTACGTCGTGCTTTCCATCAACTATCGCGGCGGCATTGGCTATGGCCTCGACTTCCGCGAACCGCCCGATTACGGCGCCAACGGAGGCAGCGAGTTCAAGGACGTTGAAGGCGCCGGTCTCTATCTCCGCAGCCGGAACGACGTTGACCCAAACCGCATCGGCATCTGGGGCGGCTCCTGGGGCGGCTACCTGACGGCGCTCGCGCTGGCCCGCTCCTCGGACCTTTTTGCCGCGGGAGTTGACATGTCAGGTGTGCACAACTGGAACTTTGAAATTCCCGACTGGGTGCCGCCCTATAACGATCAGCGGCAGCCCGACACGATGCGCGTGGCGTTCGAGTCCTCTCCGCTGGCCTATGTCAAAACCTGGCGGTCGCCCGTGCTGCTCATCCAGGGCGACGACGATCGAACCGTGCCTTTCAAGGAAATGGTACGCATGGTTGAAGCGCTGCGTCAGCAACACGTGACGTTTCAGCAGATCGTGTTCCCGGATGAAATTCACGACTTCCTTCTGCATTCTACCTGGCTGCGCGCCTATCATGCGGCCTCTGACTTTTTTGATCATTACCTTGGGAGCGATGATGCGAAACAGTAGAAGAAGGTCCGAGGTGACTTTTACAACGTGGCATTGCACCTGTCATTCCGATCCCGCGGAGCGGGAGAGCAATCTGCTTTTGCTCTGGCCCAGAAGCAGATTCCTCGGGCCGGAAGAGCTCCCGCCCTCGGAATGAGGGCGTAGGGTGAACAATCGCGTGGGATGCCGCGAATTGGCGGTCGATGGCGCTCGCTTCTCCGCGGCTGTGCCGTTGCACAAAACGTCGCTGGCGCCCGCGCCCAATTGGAGGCAGGATGAGGCGAAGCACCTCACTCGGCATTATCATTCTCTTCATCGGGTGCTCGATGGCATGCACCGTGCCCGGAAAACCTGACGCCAGCAAGACGGCCCGCTTCGGGGTTGTAGCTCCTGACTTGTCCTCACGGCTGGCCAAATGGCGCCGCGTCGAAATGCCGTACAACTCGTCAGGCTTGACCGAGGGCGAGCGCCAGGTTGTCGACAAGCTCGTCGATGCCTGCCGCTATCTCGACGATATTTTCTGGCGCCAGAGCGACCCGGTTGCTCTTGAGCTTTACCAAACTCTCGAAGGCAGTAAGGACCCGGCTGAAATGGATCTGCGCCGCTTTCTGATGATCAATGGCAGCCGGTTTGATCTGCTGGATGACAATAAACCTTTCGTGGGAACCACTCCCATGCCGGCGGGACACTGGCTTTACCCACCCAAATTGACGCGCGCGCAGATCGCTCGCTTCATCAAATCGCACCACGCCGCACAAGACGAAATCTACAATCCCTACACCGTCGTCCAGCACGAAGACCGCGACCTGGCCGCCGTCCCCTACACCGTGGCGTATAAGCCGTTTCTACAAAAGGCTGCCGCGGACCTGCGCCAGGCCGCCAAGCTTTCCGACGACAAGATGTTCGCTCAGTTCCTCGCCGCGCGCGCCGACGCATTGCTGAGTGACAATTACTACCCGAGCGACGTGCAGTGGCTTGAATTGAAGAACCCGAAGATTGACGTGATCTTTGCCCCATACGAAACCTATCTGGACGGGCTTCTCGGAGTCAAGACGTCCTACGGCGCAGCGGTATTGATCCGCAACGACGCCGAAAGCCAGAAGCTGGCTCTCTACGAGAAGTACATTCCCATGATCCAGCGCGATCTGCCGCTGCCGCACGCGGATTTGCCCTCGCTCAGCGGCCATCTTACGCCCATGGAAGTTGTGGATTCGCCCTTCCGCGGCGGAGACCTGCGGCATGGGTACCAGGCCATAGCCGACAATCTGCCGAACGATCCCAGAATCCACCAGACAAAAGGCACCAAGAAGATCTTCTTCAAGAACTTCATGGATGCCCGTGTCAAATACGTGGTTCTTCCATTGGTCAAGCATCTGATGGATCCCAAACAGGCGGCCCAGGTCACCGGCAATGGTTTCATGGCCATGGTGGTGATGCACGAGATTTCGCATGGTCTCGGTCCAGCGTTCGCGCATGCCGGCCAGAGGCAGGCGAGAATTCCCGAGGCGATTGGCCCCATCTATTCAGCTCTCGAAGAAGCCAAGGCCGATGTGGTTGGCATGTACGGGCTCAAGTGGCTGGTGGATCACCACGCGCTGCCGGAATCGGCGCTCGATGAGAGTTCCGCTTCCTATGTGGGCGGAATTTTCCGCACGGTGCGATATGGGGTGGGCGAGGCTCACGGCAAAGCGGAGATCATGGAGTTCAATTACCTCAGCGAGCAGAATGCCATCACCTGGAACGACCAGAACGGAAAGTATCGCATCGATTATCTCCGCATTCCCGGCGCGCTGGCAAAGCTGGCCCGTGAGCTGCTCGAAATCGAGAACACCGGCGACCGAGCCCGCGCCGAAGCTTGGTTCAAGCGCTACGGCAGCATGCCGCAAACCCTCCAGTCTGCGCTTGCCAAAACCAGCGACGTGCCCGTCGATATCGACCCCGTTTTTTCATTCCCTGAAAAAGTGCAGTAGCACAGAGCCGGGTAGCTTTACTCTCACCATCGAGGAACCGACCACCTTATGCCATCAGAGTCTGGTGGGGTTCAGACTCTGCGGCTTTTGGGCTTTGAATCACGGGGCGCACATGCGTTTCGGGTTTGGAATGTATGCGCGACGGCAGGGCTAGGTTGGTCGCAGAAAAATCCTTGCATCACCCTTCGCGATGCCGTAGGGTGTCAAGGTAACAAGGAAGAGAATCCCAATATGAATACGGCGCCCGATGCGCCTGCTGGCCGAAGCATCCCACAAGAGACCCTTCAGACGGTGCTTCTGATTATCGCTTCGGTCACAGGCACATGGTTAGCTCTTTACAGAATTCCGTGGCAAGTTTCCGGAGACCCTTGCCTGGTTGCCTCAGCCGGAACGGCGGTGGTCGTCGCTTGCCTTTGGCTGACGCGTTTCGGATTGCGCGGAGTGAAATTTGAGCGAAATCTGCTTGCAGGGTTCCTCGTGGCCATGCCACTTGTCTATGTGTCGCGCTATTTGTATGCCGCTACAGGACGCGCGACGAGCTACTGGCTTTGGGTCGAGGTTCTAGGCGCACTCGCTTTTGCCGAGCTTGCCGTGCTCGGTGTGAAGCGCTCGCCCTGGTTGCTCGCCATCGGAATGGTACTGCATGGAGTTGCGTGGGATGCGTGGCACTACCGGAACTCGACTTACATCCCAGACTGGTACGTAATTGCCTGTCTCGCGGTCGACCTCACCATCGGAGTGTATGTGGCCGCGCGTGTTCCCGCGTATCACAGGGCATTACACATTCAGACGGAGAGTTAGCACGCAATACGACTTTGGCGCAGAGGCGGTTCTGTCTCTGCGATCGGATGGCCGTGGTAAGCTGGCGATTCTACTGCCGGACGCACGCCTCGTGGATCGCACTGGACCGCGTGGAGTATAAGAAGCAAAAGCCTCTCGCTTCCCGAGAACGCAGATACTACAAGGCGAGTATCTGCGCCACCCGCCCAATGGCCCTACGTCCTCCACTGGCACTTGCTGGTGGGCCGAACCGTTTGCCACGAGCACCTGCTGGCCGCCATTGGGAAGTGAGGCCTTGCCACGCTCCACCGAACAGGTTGATCGAAGTGCGGCAAAACCTTACTGGTAACTTTCTGTGACGCCTTTTTCAGGTGACGGTGACTGAGGCCGCAAAACCGAAGACAATTATGATGACTCCGAGAAGCCTCCTCACCCACCTGAACCTGACATACCGTCTAATTGAGGTTTGTCGTGCTACCTAATGTCTTGGGTTATACGACGCAGAATAGGATCGTGTCAAGCAAAACCGGTGCTCGCTGTCTGATGCCCAGAAGCTGGGGAACAATCCGCTGTTCAGCCGCACCTGCACTGATGTGTCAGCTGCTGCTGGCTGCACGACGATCCAGCTACTGGGTAAACTCGATAACGATTCCGTTGATGCGTTTGTCGAAGCCTGTAAATTGCGCGAACATCGGTGAGGTGATGTTGTTGTAGACCGCCGTGGGATTATGCCGGCTGGTGGTATTGACCGAATAGATGCCAAACCGGAACGTATGGCCGCGATGGATGTGGAAGGGCAGGGGAAAGTCTTTGTAGAGCCGCCAGTTGAGCGAAAAATAGATGGGATATCTCTGTCCGTTGGGTTCTTCCACATAATTCTGGAGCACATCCACGTTCGAGTAGGGAAAGCCCGAGTGTAAATCGACAGAAGGGGCGAATGTCATTTTCCAGGGAAGCTTGAAGATCCCAAAACCTGTCAGCCGGTTGGGAACGTCGGAGGGCTGGTTGGCATAAACGTCCGGACGGATCACCGGGACTTCGAGCGGCACAAAAAGGTTATCGGGGGTGTTCAAATTGCCCCGGCTTTCGCTGCGGACGTATGACATGCTCAGCTCAGCGCCTTCGCCCGCTTGGTAATCCACGGTGAATTCGTACTCGTGGTAGCGCGAACTTCCGCTGTTCGACAGCAGCATGACACCGGCGCCATCCGGCTGCGTGATGGGGTCGATGACAAAGAGGCGAGTGGTGTGGCTGTAGAGCGTACCGACTTTCGCCGTCAGCTTGTTCGTAAATCGGCGGGTGAGTTGCAGCCGCCAGGTGAGATTGCGCGGTGTGCTGCCCAGGTCCGAACAGTCGGGAAGCGTTTCAGGACTGCCGGACGATATCCGGGCGCATTCATTACGGAAGGCTACCGAGGGCCCCTGGGGAAATCCCGCGAAATCGAGCGGCGTGACGATGCGCGTGGGATTGTCATTAAAGTCGCCTGAAAGCATCGGCGTGCGGTCATAAAACATTCCGACGCCGCCCTGGAAAACGGTTCGTGCCGATTGGTCGAGGGCATAAACCACACCGAGGCGCGGCGCGAAATTTACCGGAGCTCCGTTGGTCTCGCCGTAGTAGCGCAGCCCGAGGGTTGCCGCCAGGCGATTATTGAAAATCCAATGGTCCTGGGCGAAGGTGGCAACAGAGGTGTCGCTGGTGTTCAGATTTCCCGGCCCGCTGAAGTCAATCCTCTCTGCCGAAGATCCGTCGTTCCGAAGAATCTGCACTGGGTGTGATTGGCTGGTGCCCGTGAAGTCGCGGTGAATGACATCGGAACCCAACACCATTTCATGGCTGCCCGCCCACTGTTTGGTGGCCAGGTTGAGCACCGCCAGACCTTCCTCCTGATGGCTGTTCCTGCCCCACGTATTAAAATAATTGCCGCCGATGCCGGTGGGAGTCAGCAGCATATCCTCGGGACCGTGCCCGTGCGCGTAGGTCTCCATGCGAAGGACTTTGAGAACGGTGTGCAGAATGTTTTCCGAGTTGAACTGGTAGGTGTCGCTGCCGTCGATAGAGTAGCCTCTCTGGCCCGTGTCCGCCGTCGCGGGACGCGGAATCAGGACGTTGAGATCGGCCCACTGATAACGCCTTGGAAACAGATTGACGGTGAGGTTTGCAAAGTGCCTCGGTGACAAAAGAAACTGAAACTGCGAAATCGAGTTATAGCCCTGGATTTTTTGGGAGTCGTTCGGCCATGGGAGACCGCGCACGTCCGGCTTTCTCATCTCGTACAGAAATGACTCGGCGAAGTTGATTTTGTTTTTCCACACGGGGCCGCCAAAACCGATGCGAGGCGTCGCTTTGGCAAAGCCGACAAGGTGGCCCTGCTTGCCTCGTATACTGGGATTCAGGTCGTGCATGCTGAGGTGCCACTGATTGGGCGGAGGTTTCAGCTCGATGTCGGTCATGCCGCCGACAAAGCCTCCGTACTGCGCCCCGAACGGCGCTTTGAAGACGTCAAGGCTCTGGATGGCGTCGATTGGCACATCGATGGAATATGTCCCCGTAACCGGATCAACCGCCTGTGTCGAATCCAGAAGGAGCATGCTCTGGCTCTCCGGAACGCCTTTGATGAAGAGCTTTCCGCTCTGCACTTGAAGAACTCCAGGGGTGACCGGCAGTTCCTGTTTGAATTCCTGCCGGACGACAGGGATGGTGAGAAGTTGCTTTGTCTGTAAGGTCTGGGCCGCAGGGCTGGTTCCCTGGGTTGAGACGATGGGCGCGGATTCCCTCACTTCAATGTTCTGCTTCAGTTCCTGGAGCTGCATTTGAACGTTTTCGGTGAGGGTTTGGCCTGCCGTGATCGTGATTTTCCGGGTAACCGGTGTGAATCCTTGAACACTGGCCTCCAGCGTGTAAGAACCGGCCGGAATGTTATTCAGTTCAAACTCTCCCTGCTCGTTGGAATAAGCCGTTTGGGGCGGCAGACCTGGAGCATTGGCCGTCAGCTTGACGGCTACACCGCCGAGCGGGATCGGCTGTCCCTGCGGATTCGGGGCAGTCGTGGTGCCTCGAACGGTGCCCGTCTGCACCTGCGCGGTAGCAAAGGCCGGGCTCAGGATAAGCGTGAATAACAGTGCCGTCGCCAGTGCGGCCCGCCGGGCCGATAACCCGCGGTTCCAGTTTTCCGGCAGACGAATCTGCAAGCAGGACGACAGGTGTAGTTTACTGTGGACCCGCTGATCCCTTTGGATCAGGATAGGTTGCAAAAATTCTCGCATCGGTAACTTTTCGCCCGAAATTCCTTTCCTTTGGCTATTGAGTTAAATACTCGCCAGCGTGCCCGTTCCGGCCCTGAGCAGTTCTGAAAGCCTTCACCATGCTCCGCCACGCTGCCAGAATATCGGCGGCACTCTCATCGATTGCGGCTTCCGCTTCCAAACTGAACCCTGGCTACAGGCCACCCTTCAATAAAACACTTGTTCATAGTTTCTGGTGCTCGATGTGGGTGATGGTTCCTGGCTGACGGCCTCTGTCTTGAGTTGCTTTTAACCTGGCACATGATGAGATGAAGCCCATGGCAAAACAGATGCGTCGACGGTTAAGCTGGGACTGAGTGAGATTTGTCAAATAGGAAATTCGAAATCCCTAAAAGTAGCTAATGCTCAAACAGCAGATTCCCATAGGCATTTGCTTTGGCTCGACCCGCTGTGAATGATGAGGCGCCGCCTCAAGGGTTTAACCCTTAATGCTACCAGTTAACAGCCGATGAAGGCAATTACGGGTTTTCCCCACCCGTGTGCTGCTATGCAATTGCGGAGGTGACGGTCAAGATTGATTTGACTTTGCGGACCGGCCGGTTGGACAATAATCCCATTGCCAAGCAGGCCCAAGCTGCCTGATTTGGGGTTCTTGCAATTCACGCCTTATCCACGGGCGGAGGAATCTGAATGACCGAAAAGTTGTTTATTTTTGATACAACCTTGCGCGACGGCGAACAATCGCCCGGCTGCAGCATGAACCTTGAAGAAAAGCTGCGAATGGCCCGCCAGCTTGACCGCCTGGGAGTGGACATCCTTGAAGCCGGCTTCCCGATTGCTTCCCAGGGAGATTTTGATGCCGTCTCCGCCATCGCCGCTGAGTTGCGCCGCCCCACAATCGCCGCGCTCGCCCGCGCGAACCAGCTTGATATTGATCGTGCCTGGGCAGCCCTGAAGGATGCTGCAAAACCCCGGATCCACACGTTCCTTGCCACCTCGGATATCCATCTGAAATACAAGCTTCGCAAGACGAGGGAAGAAGTTCTCAAAATGATTTCCTGGGCAGTTGGCCATGCCAGTTCCCTCTGCCGAGACGTGGAATTCTCTCCTGAGGATGCAGGTCGGACCGACCGCAGCTACCTGAGCGAGTGCTGCCACGCGGCTGTGGAGGCCGGCGCGACGGTGCTGAACTTGCCCGATACCGTCGGATACTGCCTGGAGCCTGAATACGAAAAGATGTTTGCTGATGTTAAGGCCGGGGTTCCCGGCATTGAGAGCGTGATTTTGAGCACGCACACCCATGACGATTTGGGGCTCGCTGTGGCAAACACGCTGGCGGGAGTTCGCGGTGGCGCCAGGCAGGTCGAGTGTACCATCAATGGAATTGGTGAGAGGGCGGGGAATGCGGCGCTCGAAGAGGTGGTCATGGCGGTGTTTGTGCGGCGCGACGTCGAGCCCGTGCACACCGATATCCACACCGAAGAGCTTTACGCTGCCAGCCAGTTGCTGATCCACCTGACCGGCATGCAGGTGCAGAGAAACAAAGCCGTTGTAGGCCGCAACGCGTTCGCGCACGAAGCGGGGATTCACCAGGACGGCTATCTGAAAAACGCCACCACCTACGAGATCATTTCGCCGGAAACCGTCGGTATGCCTGCCAACCACATCGTGCTGGGTAAGCACTCCGGCCGCCACGCGCTGGCAAACCGTTACCGGGAATTGGGCTACGACCTGACCAAGCCGGAAATCGATCGCGCTTACGAATCGTTCACTCGGCTGGCGGACCGCAAAAAGAATGTGTACGACGAGGACCTGATCAGTATCGTAAATGAGAGCTTCGAGCACATTCCTGAGCTTTACACGCTTAAGCTTCTGGAAAGCGTGTCAAGCAGCGAAGGGCGCTCGACGGCTACCGTGGAACTGGAGCGCGAGGGGCAATCCTACCGCGAATCAGCTACTGCTGAAGGTCCCTGCGATGCCGCCTTCCGTGCCATCGACCGGATTACGGGCATGCCGGGTACGGTGGTGGATTTCTCTGTGCATTCGATAACGGCAGGAGCGGACAGCACCGCCGAGGTCTCAATTCGCGCCCGGTTCCGGGAGAAGGAGTTTTCCGGTAAGTCACTCAGCTATAACGTGATCGAGGCTGCGGCGCGTGCCTATCTGCAGGCTGCTAACAAGGGTGTGTATGAAATCCGGCGGGCCGTGAAGCAGGCCGCTGCTGAGGGCGGTTCAATCCACGAGAATGAGCTGGTGGATCGCCTCTTTCCCGGGGGCTACTGAAGCCCGGCACATAATCCTTCTACTATTTCCAACTGCTGTGAGCAGGCTAAACCCTCCTGCCCCGCTCCATTCACAGCAGACCGCAACCGCGCCGGTGTGCGCTGCATCTGAGTTCTTTGTTTTAAGAATGGCCTCAGATGAAGAGGCCTGCGTTTCAAGACTGGGATGGCGCCCGGCGACAACGAGCCGAATTAGCCGAAAAAGCTTGACAGTCGCTAAGCTACCGTGCTAGCCTTGCTGATAATGCCTGCGGTCACGTCCGGGGTTCGACAATAGTCTGGATGGACTGCCTAAGGGACAATTAGTCGCTCCGAAACAGCCTACATATTGTGGTGTCGAGGGAAATGGGACAAAAGAATACCTTTTTTCAAAAACAAAGCGGAGAAGTTGCTGAAAACAAAGGATCGGCCCGAAAAACAAACCGGAACAAACCGGAAAACAAAGCGGAGAAGTTGTTGAAAACACGTGCCTGTGGAAAAAACTAAGCGGAAACAAACCGGAAACGAATCGGGACACTGTTGTTGAAAACACGTGAAAGGCAAAAATTCATCGAACCAAAAGCAAATACCGCCCGGGCG
>DASUJZ010000074.1:0-55444 GCA_036278995.1 Terriglobia bacterium
TCACCAACAACATACATTTTGCCGCCGACTTCCACCCAGGCCTCAGCGGTGAGCACTCTCCCATAGCGTTCCGGCTTCCGCATGTCGCCGATCGAGGGTAAGCAGACAAACGGGTCTTTCCATTTCATGCCATCCGGGGAAACGGAGCAGAGAACACGCTGACCCGGCCCGTCCTCGCCCCACTCCTGGTTGCTCCAGCTTGCGAAGAACGTATCGGCGTAATGGCCAATTTGAGCATGGTGGCTGTAAACGCCGCTCAGAGGAGTTGCATGGTAGATGAGGAAACTTTCGACACCCTGAAGGATCGGATAGCCATACGCCTCTTTGCCTTCCTGCGGCCAGGGAACGCCCCAGTGAATGGGGCCATTTCCAGGAGCATCTGACTGGCTATAACCCAAAGTTGAAAATCCAGAAAAGCTACAGATGAGCAGGAGCGCCCAACAAGCAAAAGGCCGAAGTGGCATCGATATCCCTCGAGTAGTTTAAAGGCTGGACGTGAATAAGATCTCCGTAAAAGATAAGGAGGGGAAGGTGGGCTGAAGGCTTTCCTACCCCTCCATGTAGCAGCAGCTTGTTGCTTTACAGATTAGAAGTTAATCGTTCCGCTCAACTGCAGCACGCGGCCTTGCTCACTGCTGGTGATTCTCCCGAAGTCGCTGGAACTGACGTCGGTTTCGGGATTGTCGTAGTTGGTGCGGTTCCAGAGATTAAACACGTCCAGCCTCAACTGGAGCGTGGCCCGTTCCTTGATCTGGAAATTCTTGAACAAAGACGAGTCCATCGTCCAGCCTTCCGGACCGAACACTCCGTTCCGGCTCAGAGTTCCGGGGCGTATGGTCGTGTCGCCCGGACCCAACGGTACCTGAGCAAACATGCTGGTGTCCAGGTACATGATGTCACCATTTGGCAATGGAGTTCGATAACCGTCACGGATGGTGCTGTTAGGGCTGGTTGCCAGAAGATCTGGCCTGGCTCCCGGAGAATTGGTCCCGCCCTGGCCGATCAGCAAAGGGGTACCGGAATGGAAATTCCATGTGCCGGCAACTTGCCAGCCTCCGATGATCGCCTTTGCCACGGAATTGCTGGTGCCGAACATTGTTTCACCAAACGGCAGATGATAAATCAGATCTCCCGTTAAGACGTGCCGCTGCATCACAGATGCGGGGCCGTGATTCGAAGCGAGATCGTTCAGTTCTTGAGGACCATTTTCTTCGCCGCAGCAGCTCATGTCGTCCGCCCAGAATGTGGTGTCGTCTGAATACGTGTAGTACGTATCGAACATCAGGCTGTTCGAAAAACGCTTCCTGAGTGACAACTGCAAGCTGTTGTAGTTGCTCATGTCAGCGCTCTGGTAATAATTAAACTGACCAAAGTTCGAGAAGGGAGGCAGTCCGGTGGTTCGGCTTGGGCGATTAACGAGCGGGCTCATGGGAATGTGCACGCCATGGTTACCCATGTAGCCGACGTCAACGACCGTATTCGATGAGAGTTGCCGTTCAACTTGCAACGACCACTGTTCTGCATAGGCGTTCTTGAAGTTCGGGTCGATGGCATTGATGCTGATGATTCCAGTTGATGCCACCAGCGGCTGCACAACGTCATTGCCGTCGGGGTATCTCACGCCAAGGGCCTGGAGTTGATCGCCAGTAAGCGTGGCCCCGTTGGGCGCGAACGGATCGAACGCCACAAGATCGACCGGCCCAGCAAACATGTTCTGCGGGATATAGAAGATTCCAACGCCGCCGCGGACAACCGTTTTCTGTGCCTGATCCACTGTCCAGGCAAAACCAATACGAGGCGAGAAGTTGGTGTAATCAGCGTTCCAGGCGCTATCGGGATCCCGGAACGGTCCAAACGGGCCGTCGCGATTGAAGAAGTGGCCGTCAATTTCCTGCGGCACCTGGCCGTAATCGTAGCGAAAGCCGAGGTTCAGCATGAAGCGCGGCTTGATGCGGAAGTCATCCTGAACGTACCCTCCAAACAAGTTCTGTGAAAGCCGAAAGATCGGGAGCGCGAAGCCGTACCTTGCGGCGCTCGGCTGGTTGTTCAAGAGCTCATTCAGCGTAGCGAAATCATAGCCGGGGGTTTCTTCGTTCTGGCGGTGAGCCGTGTTGATCTGCCAGGAACCGCCAAACTTGACGGTGTGGCGGCCGTGAACCCAGACGTTCTGGCTCTTCCAGTTGGTATTGCTACCGAACTTTACGAAGAGTTCAGAATCTCCCTCGGTCGAAGGGAGGCCCGGTAGCGAAATCGCCGGGATATCCTGGTGCGCAAATTGCAAATCGATGCGGTTCACAAAGGAATAGTTATATCCAAACAGGAATTGTGAGCTCAGTGTGGGACTCCAGACATGGGTGTAAATGCTGGAGATATTGTCCGTTTTTCCCACCCGGTCGCGTGAGTTGCCAATCGCCAGTCTCGGCTGAAGGTAAGTGGGGCGGCCCCGGCTAAAACGAACCGACCAGATGTTCGTCGGATTGATGTCCCAGTCAATTTTGGCGTCGTATTGGTCCGTGGTTTCAGTTGAGTCAGCGACCCCGCCGAAGAACGCCGAAACGTCACCCGGCTGCTCGGAACCCGTCGGTAGGGGCCAAATTTCCCAGTACGTCACGGATGAGGGAATTGCTGCGCCCACCACATTGCGGATGTACCGGGACGGCACGCTGCCCGACTCCGGTACGGTTCCGGTCTGCCGATATCCTTCATAGTCTCCGAAGAAAAACAACTTATTTTTGACGATGGGCCCGCCAACTGCGCCGCCAAACTGGTGAAACACTTGAGGAGCCTTCTCTGCCACGAAGTGGTTTACCGCTCGGAGGCCGCCAGACTGGTAATTTTCAAAGGCATCCCCGTGGAAGGTGTTGGTCCCGCTTTTGGTGATGATGTTGACGTTGCCCGAAAGGGCATTACCGATGTCTGCGGAGTAGATGTTTTTGGCGACCTGGACTTCCTGGATGGCTTGCATGCTGGTGCCTTTGATGACGTTAAATCCCTGGTAGAGGGAAATCGCTGATCGTTCGGAATCGGGAGTACTGTTGACCCCGTCGATCGTGAACGAGAATCCTTCTGAAGGGAGCCCATTCATCGAAATCTCACCCTCACCCTGCGTGCTGACGCCGGTACCGAGGTTGAGCAGACCAACGATATCCCGCTGGTTCACTGGGAGTTGGTCTACTTTCATCGTGTTGAGGCTGAAGTTTTGTTGCGCATTGACGGAGTTCAGCAGGGGCGCTGCCGCGGTGACGGATACGGTTTGGGTGGTGGTCCCGACCTCCAAGCCAAGGTTCAGAGATACCGGCTGACCAACGGAAACCTGGATGCCCTCCCGGGTAAGGGTCTTGAAGCCTCGAGCACTGACCGTAACCGTATAGTTGCCCGGCGCTACGAAAGGAATTGTATAGTTGCCGCTGGAGCCTGTGGTTGTGGTCTTTCGTGCACCGCTTTCCACATTCGTTGCCGTGACGGTGGCCCCGGGCACGGCAGCATGCGAGGGATCGAGCACCTGCCCTGTGATCGATCCTGTCACCACCTGGGCTTGCCCCATAATGCAAAAAACCACCATGCTAAGGCCAAGCAGTATGCCAGCCAATGCGTATGACCATAGTCGTCCCATCGCCATACCTCCTTATGAACTAATTCCTCGACGGGCATCCCCGCAGGAGAGTCGCCATGCGGCTTTCACTGCCTGCCGGCCTACAGATCGTCAACGTCAATGCAACAGGCAAGAGAAATCCACGGGACAGGCAGACGCCATGCTGACAACCAGCCTCCGAGATGCTATGAGATTCAAGCCCCAAGAACCCGACGGTTGACAAATATAATAATTTCTGTTTATTGTCAATACAAAAATAAAAGCGCCATTAGTTTGCAGAAAACGAAAATTATGAACATCCTGCTCCCTGACTCTGATCTGGCATCGACAATCTAGATTGGCAGGGGATGGCCGCGGCTGTTGGGTGGCCGAGATCATGCTAATTATGAAGAGAAGTCCCGCCCCATCATTCGATCAGAGCTTGGCTGGGAGACCCAGGGTTGAGGTGTTCATGGGGGGAATCATTTAATGCGAATGGTTGGAGTAATACCTGCCAGGTACATGTCCAGTCGCCTGGAGGGAAAGCCGCTGATGGACATCCTGGGGAAGCCGATGATTCAGCATGTATTCGAGCGGGCGCAGAGTTCACAATTAAGCGAAGTTATCGTTGCAACCGACGATGAACGGATCCGAAAATCGGTCCGAGGATTCGGCGGCAAGGTCATAATGACGAGTGCCCGCCATAAGACGGGAACGGACCGTGTAGCCGAAGCAGTGGCAAACCTGGATGTGGAAGTCGTGGTAAATATTCAAGGAGACGAGCCGATGGTGGACCCAGGCCTGATCAACGAATGCCTTAGCCCGTTTGAGTCCAATCCCCACGTGCAAATGGCGACCGTGATGCAGCGTCTATCGGAAGAATCGACTTATACCGACCCGGCTGTGGTGAAGGTAGTGCGAGATTTGTCCGGGAGAGCGCTGTACTTCTCTCGTTCGCTGATCCCGTTTCCTCGGGCTATGACGAATGATTTTGCCGTATTCGAGCACATCGGCATTTACGCTTACACCAAGCAGTGCCTGCTGAAACTCTCGCGGCTGGCGCCGACGACGCTGGAAGAGGTGGAGGAACTGGAGCAACTCCGCGCGCTGGAACATGGAATACCAATTCAGGTCGTGGAAACACAACGCCACTTTGAGTCGATCTCAGTTGATACGGCTGCGGACCTGGAGCGAGTCCGCAAAATCATGGCCGGATCGTGGAGAGAAGGGAGCTTGCAATGAAGGCAAGTGCCCAGCTCATCGCTGAGCTGCGTGCGTCCCTGCCCGAGAGTGCGCGACTGAATCTAGATCTTGCAATCCGCAAGATTGTTGAAGTCAAGCGCCGGAATGGGAGTGTAGTAGTGGTGACAGGCAGCGGCCCGAACATCCACGAAGGTGTCACGACGCTTATCGCCGAGCTCATCCACAAGGGCATCGTGGACGGTGTCATCACGAGTTCCGCAGTGGTGGCACATGAGATGGCCGGCACACTGGACCGGGTTAAGCGAATCCGAGTCGAGGAAGGTGAGGATGTGGGAATTCCCTCCGGCATCCTGCCTCGGGGCAGAGTTTTTGAGATTACGGAATTATCGCACCAACAAGGTGCTGAACTCCGTGCGGAATTCAGTGTGGGCTGGGACCTGTACGATCGTCTCCAGGGGCGGCCTGGCGATACCATCATCAAGGCTGCTGGCAACATGGCGTGGCCAATGGGGTGGCGCACGGAGCGGCTGGCCCGTGAGGCGCAAGAACTGGCAAAGCAATTTGGCACAACGGTCGAGCACGTTGCCGGCCTCGGAGCCGACCCCAAAACGATGATCGGCGCAGCAGCCCGGTGCGGTGTGCCCGTCCTGGTTTCGATTCCACAACTGGTGGGAGGCGGAGCCGTGGGGCTGGCCATCGGGGATGCCATCTCGATCACCCGGCGGGCGCGCCTGGTAGCGGCTCTGCTGGAACGAGCCGATGTGATCATCGAGTCAGCCATCGCTTTGTCGCAGGAAATCCATGATGGTCCCTTCGAAACTTACACCGGCCACGGCATTTGGGCCGCATGGGACCGGCTTCCTACTTATACCCTGGAGAACAAGACGCTGGTTCGGATCGATCTTGACTCCAACCTTGAAGCCGTCTGGAAGTGTGAGCGCGAGGCATCAGAAGTGCAAAGCGCTGTGAACCAGGGTCTGCCAAAAACCAAACGAACAGGAATACCATTTCGCATGGAAATGTCAGGATTTGCGCGGCTCGAGGGCAGCATTCCCGTTACAGCGGACGCGGGCGCCGCCTGGCCTGTGATCGCCTGTGCGCTGGAAGAACACTTGGGTGTGAAACTGGACTTTTTTTGCGCACCGCAGGAAACCGTTGACGGAAAGCAGATGCGCGGGTGGATCGTCGAGAATGTGGCTTACGTCGACCGCGGACGGATGTACGAGGAGGCGAAGCACATCCTGTGCCGGCACAGTGGACCGCTGGCGTTCAGCTCCTGAATATTGTTCCTCATTACTGGACCTCAAACTCCCCGCTGCATTCTCCGCCCTCGATCTCCATAGGGGTCAGTCCACCGCTCGGGTGAAGGCATGAACCGGCTCAGGCTGACCCTCATATTTTCTTATTGCTTTCCCATAGGTGCCATGATATAGGTTTCCCATAGGAGAAATCATGGGCGGCAAAACGGATGTTTGGCAGGGCACGCTGGCGCTGATGGTGCTGAAGACGCTTGAATCGTTGGGGCCGCTGCACGGCTACGGCATCGCGCGGCGCATCGAGCAGACCAGCGGCCACCTGCTGGCCCTCAACTACGGCACGCTCTACCCGGCTTTGACGAAGCTGGAGCAGGAAGGGTACATCACCTCGGAATGGGGCGTGTCGGAGAACAATCGGCGCGCCAGGTATTACCGGCTGACACGCGCGGGGCGCAGGCAGCTCGAAAAGGAAGCGCGCGATTGGGAACAGGCAACCGCCATCGTCGCAAAGTTTCTGTCACCGGAGGAAGCGGGGTGAAGCGGCGGTGATTGGTGATTTGTGATTGGCGATTGCACCCAATTGTGAATTTTGAATTCTGAAGGATGACGTGGAGGCGTGCGCGGCTGGAGGTTTGCCATGCGACGACTACGGGCAGCATTGGTTCGCTTGGGCGGATTGTTCCGCAAGCAGCGGGGCGAGCGCGAGATGGCGGAGGAGCTGGAGAGCCATCTTCAGATGCACATTGAGGACAACCGGCGCTCCGGCATGACGCCTGAAGAAGCCCGGCGGCAGGCGCGCATCAGGCTGGGCGGTGTTGAGCAGGTAAAGGAAGAAGTCCGCGATGCCCGAGGCGTGCGACTGATCAGCGAGCTTGGGCAGGATATTCGGTATGGCCTGCGGCAGCTCCGCCGCAATCCGGGATTCACGGTGGTGGCTGTGCTGACGCTGGCGCTGGGCATTGGGGCAAACACTGCAATGTTCAGCGTGCTGAATGCCGTTCTGTTCCGGCCGCTTCCTTATCGCTCGCCTTCGCAACTCGTGATGCTATGGACCGAAGACCCCAGCCAGAATCTGCGCGAAGAGAGAACCGCCGAGTGGGATGTGGAACAGTGGCAGCGGGAGAGCAAGGCTTTTGCGGAACTGGCGATCTCCGATCCGGCATCGGTGACGCTGACGGGCGGCGCACATGCCGAACGCATCAGCGTGGCCCGCGTTTCCGCCAATTTCTTTCACCTGCTGGGAATCGAGCCCGCAGAAGGGCGCGTCTTTTCCGCAAAGGAAGCCGAGCAGCGCCAGCGGCTGGTCCTGATCAGCCACGGTTTTTGGGAAACGCACTTTGGCGGCTCGCAGGACGCGATTGGCGCGAATCTGGTGATCGACGGCGTTCCACGGCGGGTCATCGGTGTTCTTCCCGAAGGTTTCCGATTTCTTCAGGATGCTTCCGACGTCTGGGAGCCGGATACCCTGTCGCCCGACTGGGACGCGAGCCGGAGCAATCGCGGGGCCGGCCAATGGTTTGTGATCGGGAGACTGCGACCGAATGTAACCATCCGGCAGGCGCAGGCGGAGATGAGCACGATATCGGGGCGGCTGGCGAGCCAGATGCCGACGTCAGAGCGCGAACTGGGCGTCCGTGTGGTGCCGCTGAGCCTGCAAGAGACAGGAGCGAATCTGCGGCTGGCATTGTGGATGCTGGCCGGGGCCGTGTTTTTTGTCCTTCTCATCGCCATCAGCAACGTTACCGGACTGCTGCTGGCACGGAGCGCCAGCCGCCGGCACGAGATTGGGATTCGGGTGGCGCTTGGGGCGGGGCGATCCCGAATCGTTCGGCAGTTACTTGCTGAAAGCTTGACGCTGGCCGCCGTCTCGGGCTTGTTCGGACTGTTGGTGGCCTGGGCGGGAATCCGGCTGATTTTGATGATCAGGCCTGTTCACCTGGCGCGCTTCACCGAGATCGGGCTCGAACCGCGAGCACTAGGCTGCGCCATGGTGCTTTGCCTGCTGACGGCCATTCTGGTTGGACTCGCACCGGCGATATCGATGGCGAGGCGGAACGTGGTTGAGGCGGGGGAGGGGGCCAGAGTCGCTTCGCCCGGGATCAGTAATCGCGGTATGCGGCACGCGCTGGTGGTGACGGAGTTTGCGCTGGCGATCCTTCTGCTGGTTGGCGCGGTGCTGCTGATACGCAGCCTGTGGTCGGTTGAAAGCGTTGATCCGGGATTCAGACCGGAACAGGTTCTGTGCGCGCAGCTTTGCACGCCTGCTTCGATGACAGCGGCGCAGCGCGTCAGCCTTTACAACAGCATGCTGGAACACGTGGCGGCGCTTCCCGGGGTAAAGAGCAGTGGAATCATCGGAGATATTTTTATCAATAGCGTCCAGGAATACCCACTCACGGTGGAAGGAAGGTCCGGAATAGTTTCAAGGAGCATGCAGTTCCGCAGAGATGAAGTGAGCGAAGGATTTTTCAAGACTCTCGGCACACCGTTGCTCAGGGGACGCTTCTTTTCCGGAGCGGATGGGCCGGATTCTCAGAAGGTGGCCATCCTGAACAGCGTGATGGTGCAGCGCCTTTGGCCGGGGCTCGATCCATTGGGCAGGCGGTTCAAATTGGGCCCGGCAACCAGCGCCGGCGAGTGGTTCACGGTCGTGGGCGTAGTTGGCAAGATGCATCGGGAAGGGCTCGAAAAGGAGCCGGTCGCCCAGATGTTTGTTCCCCTCGCGCAGGACCCTTCACGGCTTGAGACGCTTCTGGTTCGTACTTCAAGCGGTGATCCGCTGGAGATGGCCGGGGCGGTGAAGGCGGCCGTGCAGCAAGTGGATCAACAGGTGCCCGTTTACGCCGTGGCAACGCTGGAGGATCGGCTGGGTTCCTTCTTGGGGCCGCGGCGATTCCAAGCCTCGCTGCTCATCGTTTTTTCTGCCGTGGCACTTTTGATGGCGGCAATCGGAATCTTTGGGCTGATCCAGTATTCTGTTTCAACCCGGACGCACGAAATCGGAATCCGCATGGCGCTCGGAGCGGAGAAGGGCGCCGTTCTCAGGATGATTATCGGACAAGGATTGAAGCTGGCGCTGGCGGGCGTCGTGATCGGCATTGCCGGGGCGCTTGCGCTGACGCGCTTCTTGTCGAGTTTGCTCTATGGCGTTAAGCCCACCGACCCGCTTACGTTCGTTGCTGTCTCGATCATTCTACTGGTTGTGGCTCTGGTGGCTTGCTACATTCCCGCCCGCCGTGCGACGAAAGTCGATCCCATGGTGGCGCTGCGATACGAGTAGCGGCGCGTCCATCCCGCGAATCGCCAATTGGCAAAGGCCGGTTCTTCGCTGCAATCACTCACACAGTTAAGGCTCGCTAACCGCGGTTGGCATTGGCCGTCCCTACTGCTTGCCAGCCGGAATATTGAATTGTATTCGTGCGGAGGTGGTGCAAAGATTGTGGGGCTTATGTTTGGAAACTGAAGTCGGCAGTGAAACGAAGCACGCCTAAGGAAGATTGTTGCAGACCCAACTCGGTAGAGAAGCCTCTTCATGAAAATCGTCAGCATCGGTGAAGTCTTGTGGGACGTAATCGGTGGCGAGGAGCATCTTGGCGGCGCGCCCTTCAACTTTTCCGTGCATGCCAGCAGGCTCGGGCACGAGGTCTATTTTGTCAGCGCGGTCGGATGCGACGAGCGGGGCGATTGGGTGCTCGAACGTATGGCCCAGATGAAGCTTTGCACCGGGTTCGTCCGCCGGGTGGAGCGTTTTCCAACCGGCACCGCATCCGTTACGCTGAACCGCCGAGGTCAACCGAGCTTCCGCATCGAACACCCGGTCGCATACGACTTTCTGGAACTAACGGCGGCAGACCTAAAGGACCTTCTTTCGCCTGCTCCGGACTGGATTTATTTTGGGACGTTGGCCCAAGAGAGCTCGGCAGTACGTGAAATTACCGATGGACTGCTGGCAGCAAAGAGCGGCGCCCGGTGCTTCTATGACATTAACCTGCGCCCGTCTTGCTATACGCCGCACCTGGTCCGGGATCTGATGTCACAGGCCATAGTGCTGAAGCTCAACGAAGAAGAGGTCCGTATGGTTGACCGGCTGTGCGGCCGGTCGCATTCCACGCTGGAAGATTTCTGTCGTGAGTACGCCAAGCTCTTTGGCTGGGAAGCGATCTGCGTGACGCGGGAAGCTGAAGGCTGTGTATTGCTGGTTGGCGAAGAATTTATCAGTGCCAGGGGTTATCGTGTCAAAGTGGTGGATGCCGTAGGCGCAGGCGATGCTTTTGCAGCGGCTTTTCTGCACGGCCTGGGCAGCGGATGGCCCGCCAGGCAGGTAGCGGATTTTGCGAACCGAGTGGGAGCACTGGTCGCAAGCCGCCCGGGCGCGATTCCCCCCTGGACAATCGACGATATTAAAACGCTGGGCAAGTAGCGAGCTGACCTGATATCTTGGCCGTCTCGGGACCGTCGCTGGCAGAAACCATGGCTGACTGTCCAATCCAATTTTCAAGCGAATGACATGAAGCTGAATCCATACCTGATCAAGAGCACCGTCGTGGCCGCGCTGGGCGGGCTACTTTTTGGTTTTGACACTGCCGTAATTTCCGGAACCACCCAGGCGTTGACTGTCACTTATAGACTCACGCCCGGGCTGCTGGGAATGACGGTGGCCATGGCGCTTTGGGGCGCCATCATTGGGGCGACGACCGCCGGAATCCCTGGTGAGCGCTTTGGACGCCGCAACAGCTTGCGTGTGCTGGCGGTGCTGTACCTGGCTTCGGCGCTGGGCTGCGCTTTCGCCTGGGGGTGGTACCCGCTGCTGTTCTTCCGCTTTCTGGGCGGGCTGGGCATCGGCGGCTCTTCCGTGCTGGGCCCGATGTATATCGCAGAAATCTCACCGGCAAAGTGGCGCGGGCGGCTGGTCGGCTTCTTCCAGTTCAACATCGTGTTTGGAATTCTACTCGCTTACTTTTCCAACTACATCATCGCTCTGATGCACTTCGGCCCAATTGCGTGGCGCTGGAAGCTGGGCGTTGCGGGCATCCCGGCAGCGCTTTTTCTCGTGATGCTGTTTGGGATTCCTCGCAGCCCGCGATGGCTGGTGGAAAAACGGCGCATCGAGGAAGCTCGAGCGGTGCTCCTGCAGGTTGGAGAAGAGAATGCCGAGCAGGAACTGAATGACATTCTGGAATCGATGCATCTGGAGCGTAAAAAGGAGCCGTTGTTCACCCGAAAATATCGGCTACCGATTTTCCTCGCTGTATCCATTGGCGTGTTCAATCAGCTTACCGGCATCAACGCTATTCTTTATTATTTGAACGACATCTTTGCCCACGCGGGTTTCGTCGGGCTGTCGGGTGACATTCAAGCTGTAGCCGTAGGCGCCACCAATCTTCTGTTCACTATCATCGCCATGTTGGTGATTGATCGGCTGGGGCGCAAGATGCTGCTGTTGATCGGCTCGGTTGGCATGGCTGGTTGCCTGGCGGGAGTGGCGGCCGTTTTCTTCACTTCGGCGCATGAGAATCTGCTGCTTTGGCTGCTGATGGGCTTTATCGCGTTCTTCGGGTTTTCGCAAGGGGCAGTTATCTGGGTCTACCTCAGCGAGGTATTCCCCAACCGCGTGCGGGCCAAGGGCCAGAGCCTGGGGAGCTTCTCGCACTGGTTTATGAATGCGCTGATCTCGTGGAGCTTTCCTCTGATGGCAGCATCATCCGGCGCCTACCCGTTTGCCTTCTTCGCGGCAATGATGGTGGTGCAGTTCTTGGTGGTACTTTTCATTTACCCGGAAACCAAAGGCATCACGCTCGAGGAGATGCAAAAGAAGCTTGGAATCGCATAGGCGGTATACGCATCGGTTTATCTGCCGGAAGGGGAGGACTCGACTTGAAACGCAGAACCTTTTTGAAGAGTGCGGCGGTGGCGGCGCTGGGGGCCCCTCTGGGAAACCTCGCGGCGCCTCAAGTCATCCGGGGCGCGGGACGCAAACGCGTGGCCTTTGGAGGCATTCGAATCGAGTGCAGTACCTACACTCCCATACTTACGCGCATGGAAGACTTTGTCGTAAGCCGCGGACAGGCGCTGGCGGATGTGCCGTTTTTCAGCATGTTAAAAAGGTATCCTTATCCCTTTCAGCCGACTCTCCTGGCCGATGCGGTGCCCGGCGGCGCGGTGGAGGCGAAGACATATCGCAGGCTGAAAACTGAATTCCTCGACCGTGTTAAAGCGCTGCTCCCGCTCGACGGCCTCTATCTGGCCATGCACGGCGCCATGTCTGTGGAAGGCATGCAGGACGGCGACGGGGACTGGATCGCCTCCGCGCGGGAAGTTGTCGGAAAGGACTGCCTGATCACCGCCAGCTTTGACCTGCACGGAAGCCTCAGCCATAGAATCATCAACAGCCTCGACATGCTTTCGGCCTACCGGACGGCTCCGCACATTGACCGCGAGCAGACTACGCAGCGCGCCTGCGACATGCTGGTGCGTTGTCTCGATCAGCATATTCGGCCCACCATGGTCTGGTCGCCCATTCCCGTGTTGATGTCGGGCGAACGCAGCAGTACGCGCTACGAGCCCGCCAAGCGGCTCTGGGCGCAACTACCCGCCATGAACACCCACCCAGGAGTGCTGGATGCTTCATTGCTGGTGGGATACGTATGGGCCGACGAGCCGAAGTGTACGGCCAGCGCGGTTCTGACCGGCACGCAGCCGGCCACTTTGAAGAAAGATGCTCTATCGCTCGCGCAGCAGTACTGGGATGCGAGAAAGGAATTCGAATTCGGCGTGCCTACCGGGTCGCTCGATGAAGTCATCAACAAGGCCGTGAGCCTGCAAACACATCCGGTGGTGATTTCCGATTCGGGCGATAACCCCACAGCGGGCGGCACCGACGACCGCGCGGACGTGCTGACGGCGCTGCTCGATCGCCACATTAGAGAGGTGGTGATCGCGGGCATTTGCGACCAGCCTGCCACCGATGCCTGTTATCGAGCCGGCGTGGGCCGAATGCTCCCGCTCAGCATCGGCGCGACCCTCGATTCCAAAGCCAGCAAACCCGTACACGCCAAGGCGAAGGTGCGATTTCTGTCGCACATGAATGATCCGCTCGGACGTCAGGCTGTGGTTGAGACCGAAAGCATCTCAGTGGTCCTCACGGAGCATCGTCGTCCTTTCCACCACATCAAGGACTTCACTTCACTGGGACTGGAACCCACCAGATTCAAGATGGTTGTGGTGAAGGCCGGCTATCTGGAACCCGAAATCAACAAAATGGCCAACCCCAACTTGATGGCTCTCACTGGAGGCGCCGTCGACCAGGACATCGTGCATCTTAGCAACGACCATCGCATTCCCAGCTATCCCTTCCAGCCGGACCTGAAGTGGAAACCTTTCGCCGTGGTCTCAGCCCGATCACCGCACAGGGCGTAGCGGGTTGGAAAAAAACGGGAGAGAGTTAAGGGAGGGGAAATCATGTCCTCAGGACGAACCGGAAGCGAGTGTCGTCGCCAAACCACTGGATATAGTTTGTGCCCCAGGCGTTATTGAACAGGCTGAAGTGAAAGCCCTTGGTGAGATCAGGCTGGTCATTCGAATAGTAAATTGGCGACCGCTCGCCCAGCGCCACCGCAGGCGCGTCGAATGTCTCGATTGAAAAGCTTCCCCGCGAGTCCTTGTATTGGATGCCTCGTGTGACCGCATGCATGTGGCGGTTGCCGCCCTTCACCACGTCGAAGGGAGAAATCGGCTGGTCGATTTTATCGAGCGTCCATCCGTGCTGCTCCGGCGTCATTGGCAGAAAGCTGAGCCATATGGCCTCCGGCAGGCGATTGGCCGCTTTTGCGAGACAGGTGAAGTCCACGTGGACTGCGGGTTCTGAGTCAGGGAAGAGGAGATCGAAATAAATCTGCTTCGGCCATGCCACTCGGTCGGCGCGCTCCGCTTCAGCGTCAACGATCTGCAGTTCGGTGAGAATTCGAAAGCCGTCGCCGGCTTTTCCGGCCCAGCAACCGGCCACTCGGGGCAGCCAGATTCGGCTCTCGGCGCCAAACTTCTCGATGCCGGGCTTGCCGAAATCCATCGGCGCCCACCAGGTCTTCGCGATGATGTATGCGGCCCGGTAATCTTCGTAGTCCTTCGCGGAAAGGGTTTGATAGCTGAACAGTCCGAGCGGATGGTCTGCTGAGGCCCATTCGCGGCCGCCATCTTTCGCCCGCAGACGATGGATGGCTCCGGTTTCGGGATCAAGGGCGACGGTGTAATGGGCCGTGTCAATTTCCGAATCTGCGGCGTGCGGAATTAGGCCGGATCTGTCGGGAGGTTTCGGTTGAAGGGCGAGAAGCCGGGCTTCGGCCGCGCTTGCCAATTCGGCCGGCAGACTCTCGACCGCTTGGTCAATGTCTTTCCGCTTTTCCGCCCAACTGGCTTCCGCCCATCGAAACCGGGGATGATCGACCACCGTAGCAAGCGCGTTCGGAGTGTAATGCGCGTAATCCTTCAGCCGCTTTGTGTCGACGCCCCAGGTGTGTTCGGGAGGGAGCAGCAGCCGCATCAACAATCGGAGGTCCGTTGAGTCGCCACCTTGAAACTTTCCCTCGCCGACCCACTCCTTGCGCAGGCGCATCACTTCACGATATCGCGCCACTTTCACCGGGTCGCTGGCCACGCCGTAAATCCAGGTGTCGCCGATCTCCTGTGTCACCACAGGCAAGTTGGCCTTGTGGGGTTCAACGGCGAGGGCGATGTCACTGAGATTGGCAGCGCTCACTTTTGCGTTGGGGAATTGCCGTCGCAGGCCGGTGTAGATTTTCTTCACCTGGGCGACGGAATGCGGTCCAGCATTGTCATTTCGCACGTCGATGGCCACCGCCAGGTCTGAGCCTGGAATCTGCAGGACACCACCGTAGCCATGGTGATACATCATCACGACCGACGCCCCCTGCGGCTCTTCCCAGACAAACAGTGGAGGAACTTCGGGCACGGTGCTGGCGCCATTCACGCCAATATCGAGCAGCGTCACGCCGTTCGCGGCAAATGGCGCCACCAGCCCGCGGGTATGACCCGGCACGTCGCTCATCTTTGCGCCCGTAGTCTTCTTTTCGAATCGCCGGTCGAGCGCATGGGAAATTCCGAGCGCGCCCTCCAGGATGGAGCGGTCCAGCATCTCCGTCTCCAGATTAAATGGCACGGCGTACCAGGCCATGTCGCCCTTTGTGATCGCTTCTTCGGCGTGCGTCCGCGCGGCGCCGCGGACGTGCTCGAGGTACTCGTAGATCAGCCAGGAGCCGGTTGACCAGACATAGCGGTCTTCGCCGATGTCTCGGAGAGCATTCGCTGTCTGGATGGCGGCGGGATAATAGCGGTCAAAGTATTTGGCGAGGACGGCCGCCTGCGTGTCGGTGAAGCCCACGTCCAGATGGCAGGTGAAGGCGACCAGAACGCGTTTGACTTGGTTGGAAGACGGCGGCGTGGCCCCCGCAAGTTCAGTACTCGGACGGCAGGCCAGCGCTCCGCCCGCAAGCAGCAGATCTTTGATGAATTGCCGACGTTCCACGCTTAGAACTCCGAAGACAGGATTTCGCCGTCAAGTGGATTCCATTCCGGCGGTCATCAGTATAGTTCAGCCGGACCGGTGTTCACCATGCGACATGACGGGTGGTAGCGAATCGCCGTAATACCCATCGGCGGAATTGCGATACTACGTCGAAGGGTCAAGGCTTTTGGGATATGAAATTCGCCCCTCCTGTACTTCGGCGAACGACGTCAGCGTGTGCTCCCGGACTTGACTCGCGCTGAGGATATGCCTGACACGGATGCCCCGCACGACAAGTGCATCCGCGATCAGCGAGCGATGGCAGCGCCAGGGAACAGCCTCGGCGCACATGATAGCGGTTGGCCGGGCCGAACCTAGTCTTATCAGTTGCTCCAGCCCCTTCCCGAATTCTGCCCCGCGCATGTAGTCGGCGAAACCGCGGAACGATGCATTCCGCCACCCTGTGTTGACCGAGTCGCGCGCCGCACGTCGCAACCCGCCCAGCGCGGCAAGGTGGGCGTATCGGATTCGAACTTCGCGGAGAGCGTGCGGGAGCGTCTCGGCGTTATACTGCGGGTTCTTGCGTGAACGGGGAATGGTGCGGACGTCCGAAAGCTGCTTGATTCCGAGGCCGAGCAACAATTCGAGGAATGCTGGCAGTGCGCGGGTTGAGTGGCCAATCGTGTAGATCACCAGCGGCTCTCGCTTCATGGTTGCCGCCTGCCCGCCTTTCATGCCCCAACCGGTACTGGAAAAACCACTTCAAGTCATACTAACATTCGAGGAGGGCTATGCTATGCCGCAATTTGCGGTAGGCGACATCGTGCCAGAATTCAGCCTGCTTTCCACGGCGGGAGCGTGCATTCGCGTCTCCGATTACCGGGGCAGGCGCAATCTGGTTCTGGTTTTTTGCGGGACCGGAAGCTCCGCGCCGGTGCGAGATTTGGTTCGCCAGGTTTCAGAACAATACCCAGAGTTTGTCGCCGAAGAGGCGGAAGTTTTAGCCTTGGTTCACGACGCTGGTGATCAGGCTGAGGACCTTGACCGCGGTTGCAACCCGCCATTTCCTGTTCTTTCGGATAAATCGAGTCACGCCCACGAACTGTTCGGCTTCCCACAGCCGGACCAGCAATCTTTCCCGGTGATTTGCGTCATTGACCGTTTCGGTGAGCTGCGCCATGTGTCGCCGGCGGCAGAATCGCAGCGTTCCGACTTCGCTCGCGGTATTCTGGAATGGGTTCGCTATATCAACCTGGAGTGCCCCGAGTGAGGGGTCTCAGAGTGGCCCACGTAGGCTACGGGGGCGGGCACAATCGGGCTTGCGGGCAGGTCTACGGAATGATTCTCCGTGAATCCGGCACGCTCGCCTATTGACTGTTTCTGGATTCTGACACACCATATCCGTGCTTGTGATCCCGCATCTTTTTATATGAAAAACTGCCGAAAGAGACGTTCGCGGGAGCTCGCTAAGTTCGGAATGAGCCCTTGTAAAATGCGAAATGCTGGCGGGGACGACGGGACTCGAACCCGCGGCCTCATGCGTGACAGGCATGCGTTCTAACCAGCTGAACTACGTCCCCGATTGGCTGTCGCAAGGGGAGCCCCTTACGGTTGGCACAGTGTTGCACGCGGCGTGGCAAGCAGCGAGAGCGATTCCGAGCCCGAATGCATGGTGGGCGGTATCCGGCTCGAACGGATGACCTTCTGCTTGTAAGGCAGACGCTCTAACCAACTGAGCTAACCGCCCTTTTGACGCTGCTGGCGCGTCAGTAGCGCCACACGATACGGCACGCCTGCCTTGACACTCCCAACCCAAAAACTATACACTAACGAATTTGGGACGGTCAACTCCCGCAGTCGTCTGCCATGCAGCTAACACGAGAATACGTAACGTACATGAGCAAGGAGCTAATGAAGCGCCTTACGGATGAGGGGCTGGTCCAGTTTGACCAGCCGGAATATGTGAACGAAGTGATGTTACAAGTGGTGCTGGATGAACTCAGCGTGGAGGACCGAATCAACGATGAGGCTCGCAGGATTCTGGAGCAACACGCCGACCAGATGAAGAGCTTTGGCGCAACGTATGAAGATGCCTTTAAGGCAATTAAGAAACAGATTATCCGCGAGCGGAAGATCGTTATTTAGTGTTGTATCTGCCATGACTTCATGAGACTCTCCCACGAAAAAATCATTCAGCTTTCCCACCGCATTATGTCTGCCATTGAGGCCCTGGACGAAGTTGAAATTTTCGAAGAACCCAATGTGATTCGGCAGGAAGCGGTCAAGATCCTGACGGACCTGCTCCACGAAGAAGAGAAGATGGAGCAAACGGTCCGGCAACGGATCGCGACACACAAGCGGACCATTCCCGAGGGTGGCGGCGAGTGGGAAATCCTCTATCGCAAGTATTACCAGGACGAGCTTCGCAAGCTCGGCATTGCACCCCTTTCGCCTCAGAGTTAACTGACTTAAATTTGCACAAGTGGATGCGCCTGGCCGGGCTTCACTTTGACGTCGCCGCGGCGTTCAGGCGCGGCTGTGCGCCATAGTCGCAGGAATAATGGACAATGGATCGGAGAGGAAGCTCTTGTGTTCGGCATCAGTCGCGGCGCTGCAACACTGGGGGCTTGTCGTCATCCGGGTTTTGAGTGCCGCCGGGTTGCGCTGTAGGAGATGTTTTGGGTTGGCGCTTCTGCAGGGTCGGACCGCCCTCCGCTTTTTCCATTTTTTTGCGCATTGACATGACGCTCTCAAGCCGCGTTTTCATGTCGTTGAATTCCGACGTGCTGACCAGATACTCCTGCTTATTGGGCAGGATGGACTTGATTTCTTCCTCCGCCTTGATAATGCGCCCCGGCGTTGGCGGATGGTCGGCAAAAATGCTGGGAACCGAACCAGGGTTACTGCGCTGTTCCTGCAGAATCTTGCCGAAAAACGCGACATATGCATTGGGATCATACCCGGCTTTGTACATGTACTGAATGCCCAGATAATCAGCCTCGGCCTCGTCGCTGCGGCTGAACTTGAGGAAGGCGAGAGGGATCCCCATGTTGAGCCCCTCAGAAAGGCCTATGTAAACCGGAAACGACATCGGCGTGAACATGAGCGGGATCATGGCATATTGCAGGATTGTTGATTTGGTCATCTGGCTTGCCCAATGGCGCGCCGCCACATGAGCAATTTCATGCGCGACGACTCCGGCGACCTGGTCTTCCTCGTTGGCGGCCTGCAGGAGTCCGGAATTCACGTAGAGAAATCCGCCCGGCAGGGCAAACGCATTGATGGACGGGTCGTCGAGCACCTTCACAGTGAGCGGTATTTTCAGGTCGGAATTTCGCGCCACGTTCTGCGCGACCCTATTGACGTACTCGTTGATGACCGGGTCCTTGACGATTCGCGCCGAGCGGTCAATTTCCGTGGCATACTTTTTGCCAATCGCAATTTCCTTCTGTTCGGAGATCATGCTGCGGTGCGCGACCTTGCGATCACCAATGGCATCGACATCTTTCTTCTTGTCAGCAGCCGAGGCGGACAGTGATGCCGCAACCATCATGACAGCCAAAGCAAGGGGGGCACTCCTGTGCAGTTTCATGGCTCTTCTCCTTAGGTTTCATTATACTCTTGGTGGCATCCGCGTTTGCAAAATTCCTGTCAAAATGGTGCATGGAATCCCTGACTTTTGCTGTAGCGGCATGATGGGGCGGAGCGCCGTGGCGTTGACTCGCATACCTCCAGCAGGTTAGATTGACGGTTCGGAACCCGGGGCACTGGCCTGGGATTTGCCCAGGTCGCCCCAGAAAGGTCTGTCGCGGTGTCATGGCAATTTCGGGGGTACGACCTGGCCAGGTATGGCTGCTGGAGGAGACTGGTGAGAGATGGCTGGTTACCAAGGTTTATTCAGAAGCCTTCGCATCCTACGCGATGCTCCGCAAGATCGGCGGTGGCGATGATGATCCGCGGCGGCTGAAAATTTCAAAATCTGCGGGTGGAACTGCTCTTTCCGGGTTCAAGTTCTTCCAGGAGTCCGACAAATTCTAGGCTAGCCATCCAGCCCTGCATCGGAACTGCGTGCGGGGCAAAAAGGCAAACTAAAAAGGATTCACTCATCGATGGTTTCAACCGTTGTCAGGATTCTCGGCGGATTCATTGTGGCCTTCGTTTCAGCGGCAGGATACCCGGGAATCACTCTCCTGATGGCCGTCGAGTCAGCTTGCATCCCGCTGCCCTCCGAGGTGATCATGCCATTTTCCGGTTACCTCGTTTCAGCCGGACACTTCAGCCTGTGGGGTGTTGCGCTGGCCGGAGCCCTGGGCTGCAACGTGGGATCAATCGTGGCCTACTATGTCGGCGCGGCGGGAGGACGGCCGCTCGCGGAACGTTACGGCCACTACGTCCTGATCACACGGCATGACCTGGAGATGGCGGACCGGTTTTTTGCCCATTACGGCGACTGGGCGGTTTTTATAGCGCGACTGCTTCCAGTCGTCCGAACTTTTATCGCACTGCCAGCGGGCATTGCCCGGATGAACTTCGCACGCTTCAATATTTTTACTTTTCTGGGTTCGCTGCCGTGGTGTTTTGCTCTGGCTTACGTGGGCATGAAGCTCGGCGAACGATGGGAAACTCTGGGGCCTTATTTCCACCGTTTTGATACAGTTCTCCTGGTTCTACTCGTTGTGGGCGGTATCTGGTTCATACGCAATCGGTGGAAGAATAGATTGCCCGCCAACTGATTATCTGAATCCGCGCGCCATTTACCGGATCAGCCCTCGAGCTTCCTCCCCAGCAGATGCCGGAGCGGCTAGCGGATGGCGCCCGGTCAAATCGATTTCACCGCTATTGCCACAATATCGTCAACGGCCGCAACCTCGCGCATCACAAACGGCTCACCGTAACGGACGCCGATCATCAATCCAAAATGGCGAGATAGAGAGGCCACGCGCTCCCGCAGGTCTTTGCGAGACGGAAAAAGGTTCTGCATGTCTTGCTGGGCGGAGAACTGCGAACCGTAAGCGAGGATGGCTTTGAGCTTCTTTTCAAACTGCGCTGTAATATCCACCACAAACGAAGGCCTCAGCGCGGGTACGTAGAGGCTTGAATAGATAATCTTGTGCGGCCGGAAGGGCTTGCCTTTTAGCGGGAGCTTGGCGAGGCCGGCGAAAAAGCAGGCTTCGTAACCGATCTGCCCAGTCGTGTAGTGGTCGGGATGGCGGCCCTTCCAGTAGGGCAGGATCACGGTGCGCGGCCGCAAATCCCGGATTTTCTGCGCGATCTTCAGCTTGTATTCGCGGACGTGTTCGATGCCCGCGTCGGGCATGTAGAGGTTCTCGCGGTGTACGATGCCCATCACGCTTGTAGCGCGATGTGCTTCACGTTCGCGCAGGGCTGCGCTGCCGCGCGTTCCAGATTCTCCAGCGGTCAAATCCAGAAGACCAACGCGATAGCCTGCCTGGACCATTTTGATGACCGTTCCTCCGCATGTTAGTTCGGTGTCGTCGCGATGAGCAGCAACTGAGAGAACATCAAGTTCCATTAATTCCGCGTCCTTTCCAGAGACCTGAGTTGGTCGCTCGACCGCTGTGCCGCGGGTGAACTTTCCGCCCGCCGCTTGCGCCCAGATGATTCCATGATCCGGACGAACCGCTTCTCGTCGAGACGATGTTTGAAAGCTTTCTTGCCGTCGACGAAAATCACTGGGATTTCGTCCTTGAACATGTCGTAAGTCACCCGATCTTGCAGGATATTCACTTCTCGCAACGTAAATTCATACCGCTCCTGAAGTGCCGAAACCTGCTTTCTGGCCTGCTCGCAAAGACCGCAGCCCGGTCTCGAATAGATCACGATTTGAGGCTTGCCCATGCCCCACCCTGGAGACGACAATTCGTTGCCGACGCATCGATTCTAGGGTTAAGTTGCGAGAACGGTCAAGCGAGACCCAGTCTTTAGGGCAGGGAATTCGGCTGGTTGTTCTTGATTCTGGCGGCCGGGGATGCCATAAATAGTCATCCTTGTTTTTTTAAGATGACGATGCAGGACGGACTTCAAGAGAGCGTTCTAAAAGGCCAGGTTGCTCTGGTCACCGGAGCAGGTCGGCGCATTGGGCGGGAGATTGCTCTAACGCTTGGCCGCT
Source organism: Terriglobia bacterium (assembly GCA_036278995.1). Taxonomy (GTDB): domain Bacteria; phylum Acidobacteriota; class Terriglobia; order UBA7540; family UBA7540; genus SCRD01. Next base: position 21,678 of record DASUJZ010000074.1, read on the forward strand.
CGGGCGCCAACGTCATCGTGAACTACAACCGGTCCAAATCCGAAGCACTGGCAACGGTGCGAGACATCAGGTCATACGGGGTGGACTCGCTTGCGCTGCAGGCTGATATTGCACGTCCTGTTCAGGTAAGGCGCATGTTTCGCGCGGCGGAGAAACGATTTGGGAAGCTAGACCTGTTGATTAATAATGCGGCCATTTTCTTTCGAGAACGATGGGATCGACTGACCGAAAAGCAATGGGACCAGATTCTGGGCGTAAACCTAAAAGGTCCCTTCTTCTGCGCACAGGAAGCAGCACGATTGATGCAGCGCAAAAAGGGCGGGCAGATCATCAATATTTCGTCTCTCGGCGGGCTGCAGGCGTGGCCGGATACCATGCACTACTGCTCCTCCAAGGCAGGACTGATCATGCTGACGAGGTGTCTGGCCAGGGCCCTGGCGCCTGATATCCGCGTCAACAGTATTGCTCCCGGCATGATATTGTTTCCTGGGGAACAGCGAAGCCGGCTAATGCAAAACGTGATTCGATCCACGCCTCTGCGAAAGGCAGGCAAGGCCGAGGACATAGCACAAATGGTTCTGCACCTTGCCTGCCACAGCGAGTTCATCACGGGACAGGTTTTCCCTGTGGATGGCGGGAAGTCCATTCCTTAGATGCTACAGCCTCACAACTCGCCTGACCGCTCGCTGCCGAAATTCTGTTGAGCATACCTTTTAGAACAGGAAGTGACGGGCGCTGGCCGCCGTAGCGCGCCGCATTGTAAATGCGCGTAAATTGCTGGGCTGTGCCTCGCAGTAGTGGCGGACGTAATCTCCTGGCAAACTCCTCAGGCGTTTCGGAGGGAAGCTTGCGATAGCCGTGCCCTCGCAGGATTTTCATAAAGCGACGATAGCTGAACGTTACGTCGTCCGCGGTCAGCGGTTGGTCAGAGCGCAGGAACCGAAGGGACCAGATAAATTTGAGTTCCTGGAGGTTCCAGTCGCCCCCCGCTACCATGCCCCCTGCTGCTGAGCCAAGCAAAACGAGGAGGAGGAGAAATTTGTGGGCGACAAGCCCTCCCTCCAGCTTCAAGGCCAGCCCCGCCATCTGAGTCCGCAGGCGGTGGAAATGACGGCTGACGTCATTCTGGAGCTCGTGTGACTGTGCCTCCACCTCCGTTGCGAGGCGCAACTGATGGGAGAAGTCATAATTGACGATCCATTCGCTCCAGAATAGCGTGAGCGCATCCACATAATCATCCAGTCTGGAAGCGACCACCGGGTTCGGGTCCGGGGGCGTTGGGTCGAAAGGTATCCAGCCGTAGCCCACGAAATAGACCTCCACCCAACTGTGAGCGTCGTGCGCTCGCACCACAAAGTCTTTGCCGAAGGGATTGTATGAGCCCCTTTGAAAGCCATTCACCAGCCGGGCCGGAATGCCGATGGTCCTGAGCATGATGGCCATGGCCGACGCGAAATATTCGCAATCGCCTTTGCGGGATGTGAACAGGAAGTCTCCAAGCGGATCGGATCGGTCAACCGGCTGTTCCTCCAGCGTATAGACAAAATTATCGCGAAGATAGTTGCGGATTTGTACCGCTCGGTCATAGCTGTTGACCGCGGGTGATGTGACCTTATCCGCCAGCGCCTTAATCCGAGGATCAAGCGCCGGGGGCAATCGAAGGTAAAGCATTCGAATCTGCGCCGGGTAGATATCCGAAGCTGCTCGCAGGACGGATGGCGATGGCAATCCTATCTGGGAAACCACTTCATATTGGAACGATGAGAAACCATACCGCGTGTCGTGAAGGGAGTCCGTTTCATCCAGCGTCAATAGACGCATCCGGCCGGAGATGAGCCGGGCCCTGGAAGCGGCAAAAAGTACATCGGTAGAAATGGGGGATAGCAGGACCTTGTAACGCAACGTTTTCTCCGGCCGAGTAGCGGCGGCGGATTCGCGGGGAATGATGAAGCGGTCGTCTGCCGCGGATTGGACTGCAGTTTGCTTTGTATTATCATTGTACCAGTGGCCGCCGTCAAAGCTGTCAAGCGCCACACCCCGCCATTTGACCGTGGAATAGTTGCGAAAGTTGTCCTCGGGCAGCACGCGAAAAACGACAGTACCGGAACGCATAATGCGGCTGACGTCGCCCAATATTACGCTGCCGGAAAACCCCGTGATATTTTCCGGGCGAGTGCCGAGGCCGGTGAGATAGCCGGAGCGATACCGCGGGATGACAAAGAAAAATAGCGAAGCCGTGGCGAGGGTCACCAGGCCGAGGCCCGCTCCAGCCCTTATCAGCGCGCGTTCAATTCCAGGCCGGCCGTCTGGAGTCCGCGGCTGGGCAGAGGCGGAGCGGCGGGAGGTCTCAAGCGATCTCTTGATTTCATAGCTGATAAGGGTTGAGATAGCGAAGAGAACATACAACGTCAGAAATACGAGAAATGTCGCGTTGACCGTCAGCACGGCTGTGGCAAGCACCATCAGCAGGGAAAGTGCTGCCAGATACGCGTAGTCCCGCCGGGTTACGGCCGAGAAAAACTTTGTGACGGCGGCGAATAGAACCAGATGGACCGTGGTATTGAGCATGCTTTCAAGTGGAGTTGCTCCAGCGGAGAGATACAGAAAATCGAGGATGAAAAAAGGGATATACAGGATGGCCAAACGGGTCACAGCTCTTGACGAGATCTGGAGGTTCCGCCCCGAAGAATAGCCCCAAAGACGCACTCCGAGCGCAATGAAAACCAGCGCGACAGAAATAATGTCCAGCTTTCCAGTTGACGCGAGCGTTACGAAGCTGGTTCCGAGCAACAGAAGAAGGGACACCGCAAAGAAGCGATCAACGCTGGTTCCGCCTCTGCTCCTGCCAGGGCTTCCGGGATCTGCTGTCGCACTCGTCATGGGATGACCAGTCCCTTCAACCATAAACTTCGGCGGCGGCGCGGCTTTTCATTACCGATTCAGCGCATCGCGTGTCACCAGCTCAGTCAAGCGGAGCGGCCTTCTGAATAGCTTCCAGGCGGGCCTGCCAATCCTTGGGCAGTGTGGTTCCGTCCTCCAGAAGATGCACGGCACCCTCGATGCTCAGATTATCCGGAACGCGTTCAAAGCAGCAGCGGATTTGCTTTACGCGGATGTGGATGCGCTTAAAAACGAGAACCGTCCCATCAAAGTGGACGGCAAGCACCATCTGGTGCCACGTTCCATCGGGCCCTGGCGACTGCTCCAGCCGGAACGTACCGCCCCTGTTAAGCCTTGCCAAAAATCCCCACCCGATCTTCACATCTTGGATGAGTGACCCACTGATTTTCACCATCCGCTGGGAGGAAGGATCAACCCACAGTTCTCCTGCCATTCCCTGAAGCACCAGAGATTGGCGGGAACTAGGCTTGAAGTCAGGCGCGGGCTGGAACTTTAGCATGATTCGTCCCTGTTGATCTCGGCCGGTGTACGTGTAAATAAACGCATCGGGAAGATCTTTGAGCACATTGTCACGCCGTCGACGCTCGTTTTGCTGGTCCTTGAAACGCGACTGTTGGAGCTGGCTGTCACCCGGAAGCTGTTTGAGCAGTGCCTGATTCTGCGCGAGTTGCCGCGGGCCCGGCGGATCCCGGTCCACCTGAATCAGGCGATCCACGCTGCCGTATGGAGTTGCGATTTCCTCGACCGTGCGGGACCCGTCCGACATAATGTTACGCTCGACATACCTGTAGTAATGCGAGGGATGTTCCGACGCGTGCAATTCATTCCAGGTTAGATTCCTGACCATCTGGTGGATTTTGGGAGCGGGCAACGGCGGCTCCTGCCTTGCGCGCGCCAGCAGAGGCGAGGGGATCACGCAGAGAACTGTGAGCGGTACAGAGAGGTACCAGGATTGAACCCTGATGCTCATCTTCTGAGAGTGTTTCCCGCCATTGTTCGAACCTGGCGCCCGGAGAGTCACCTTTGGCTCCTTAACGTGTAAATTGCTCAGGCGCGAGATGCGGCTTCTCGTTCATATGGGAGGCCTCCATTGTATCAGGTCTGTCTTTGCGCAACCCGCACGGGCTAACAGCCAGGGGCGCAGCGTGTGCTCATGCCGGGTTAAAAACGGCCGTCTGCAGTGGCGATTTACTAGCCCATTCGAGAAGAGTGGAATTAGTATTGTCACATGGTGTAATTGCCGTTTGGCCAAGAAAAGAATTCAGGAGGCGAGATGAAGAGAGTCGGATTCATCCTGAAAGTGAAACCTGAACTGACTGAGGAGTACAAGCAGCATCACAAAAAAGTATGGCCCGAAATGCTGGACGCACTTCGACGCACGGGCTGGCACAACTATTCGCTCTTCATGCGAAGCGACGGCACACTTTTCGGGTACTTCGAAACACCCGCTGATCTGGAGTCCGCCGTGGATGGAATGTCAAAAGAAGAAGTGAACGCGCGATGGCAGAAAGTGATGGCGCCTTACTTTGAGTCCCTCGATGGGTCCCGCCCGGACGAGATGATGAGAGAACTCGAGGAGGTGTTTCACCTCGATTGAGAGGGGAGCCCGTTGCGGACAGATCGGTCCGGTCATTTTCACCATCGGACGTGCGAGCCTGACGCGGATAGCCCAGTTAAGGCTTGCAATTGCGGCGACCCGTAGTAGATTCTTATGAGAATGAAGGCCTTGATTACAGGATCGGGGGGACTCGTTGGCTCGGCATGCGCGCGCCTTCTGAGCGAAGCAGGATGGGAGGTTGTCGGTGTCGACAATAACATGCGGCAGGAGTTTTTCGGCCCGCAGGCTTCCATTGCGCCGAACGTGAGATCTCTCCAGGAATCTTTTGTGGAGTACCGACATTGCGCCCTGGACATACGCGACCGTCAAGCCATCCGCAACCTGGTGCGGCAGGAGCATCCGGATTTTATCATTCACGCGGCGGCGCAACCATCCCACGACCGCGCCACCTCGATTCCATACGAGGACTTTGATGTGAATGCGGTAGGGACTCTGAATCTGCTGGTGGCAGCCAGGGATTATTGCCGCGACGCACCCTTCTGCTTTCTCAGCACGAACAAGGTTTATGGTGATCGGCCTAACTCTCTACCTCTGGTCGAACAATCCATGCGCTACGACTATGCCGACGGCCGGGACGGTATCGATGAGACGATGTCCATCGATTCCTCCCTGCACTCAGTCTTTGGGGCATCCAAAGTGGCCGCGGATGTTATGAGCCAGGAGTTCGGCCGGTATTTCCAGATGCCGGTGGGAGTCTTTCGCGCTGGCTGCATCACCGGACCCCAGCACGCGGCTGTTCAACTGCACGGATACTTGGCGTACATTGTCGAATGCGCAGTCACCGGGCGTGAATACACCATTTTTGGCTACAAAGGGAAGCAGGTACGCGACCAGATCCACTGTAACGACGTGGCCCGCCTGCTGCTGGAGTTTTTCAGGTCGCCCAGGTGTGGCGAAATTTACAACCTCGGCGGCGGAAGGCAGAATAGCATTTCGATCCTCGAGACGATCGATCTGCTGGCGGAAACGGGACTAACGGTCCGATACAAGTACGATCCTGAAAACCGGCTGGGCGACCACATCTGCTACATAACTGATTTGGGCAAGCTGCACTCGTGTTTTCCGAACTGGGAACTCAAATACAGTCTGCCTCAAATGATTGCCGAGATTACCGAGGCGCGCTTGAAATTCAAACTGCACGGTTCAGAGACTCTCACTGCCAACGACCGCCAATAGTGCTGTAGCAGAAGCGGGTGAACCGGGGGAATTAAATCTGGAGTGCTCCTGTAGGGTGGCGAGCGCTGTGGGTGTACCTATCTCGGAAACTAAAGAAGATCGTAGTATGGCTGAAGTACGGCATCAGTCGAGTGAAATGGTCCGCCTTGGCTCACGGCGCACCGGGTACCCGCTTTTGCAGGTGTGGCGCAGTGTGGAATTGTCCCGCGAAACGGCATGGGATATGCCCTCCAGGTGGCGAGCGGCTAGACTCCGTCGGCGCGCCTTCCTTGCGGCCAGATCTTTGCCCGTGATTCCCGGCCGACAGGTCCTTGAACTCGGGGCCGGCAGCGGAAAATGGACTGAACATCTGGCCCTGGTATTTGGCGGGCAGAACCTTATTACCGCGGCGGTTTTCAATAAGGAACTGGAATACCTAGCGCGGTCGAAAAATCTCCCTACTACAGCTTTTGTGTACATTGAAGATATTCGGTCAGCTTTTGCTCGGGAAAGTTTTGACTACATACTTGGGACAGACATCTCGATGTCGGAGCTTGGTTCCGCGACGCTCGAAGTTGTTTCGGGATGGCTCAAGCCCGGCGGGAAATTCCTTTTCTTCGTCCCAAATTCCTCAAACCCACTGGCGCGACTCCGGAAAACCGTAAATCGTGCCTGCAGGGCTGACCGGGCCGTCGGCATCCGCAAAAATATCAGTCCGCAGGTTTGGACCGATGAGGCACGGAGCACAGGCTTTTCCGACATCGAGGTCACAGCATGTGAAGTTGTCCCGCCTTTGCATTCCTCTGCAGGGCAGGCGATTGGGTTAATTCTGGAGCGAGCGCCTATCGCCCGTCGACTTGCGAACACGGTATGCCTGTGCGGCGGGAAACCGGGAAACGCGACAGACGACGAAGATCTTCCGGTGAGCATGGCCACGCATCCGCAGCTCTTTGGCGCGGTTTCAGTCGTGGTCCCATGCCATAACGAGGAGGCGAATATCGAGCGGCTGGTCAAGACGCTCCTCGGCCTTTACGGTGACTATATCAAGGAGATCGTGATTGTGGACGATAACAGTGCCGACCGAACAGCTGGAGTGGCTGCTGCCCTGGCAAGCACTGAACCGCGCGTCACACTGGTGATGCGCAAACCTCCCTCCGGAGTTGGCCGCGCGCTGCGAGATGGATATGCCGCGGCCGTCGGGAAATACATCCTGACGATTGACTGCGATTTCGTAAATATCGCACCGGAATTTAAGGGGCTGTTTGATGCCGTAGCCGCCGGCTGTGACGGCGCCATCGGCAGCCGTTTTTCAGCCGAGTCGGCACTGGTCCGTTATCCATTCTTTAAGATTGTCTGCAACCGCGGATACCACCTGCTGCTCAACCTGCTGCTGCGAAGGCGGGTGCGAGACGTCTCAAACAATCTCAAGCTTTATCGGGCGGAGATTCTGAAGGGTCTCAACATTGAAGAGAACCATTTTGCGGCCAATGTGGAAACGGGCCTGAAACCGCTGCTGCTGGGTTACCGCATCCAGGAAGTTTCAATCTCCTGGATCAACCGTACGGCAGAGATGGGAAACTCCTCTTTCAACCTGCGAAAGGTTGGTCCCGATTACCTGCGCCTGCTTCTCCGAACCGCATGGCGGAATTGGCGCGGCGAATACCGGAGTTCATGCTGATGACCTTTGCCCCGCCACCTGGCTTCAATGGCCGTATGGCGCTTTCCCGCCTATTCACAAACCAACAGGCGCTATGTAAGACTATCTCACATGCCGACCGGCTCTGAATTCGCTTCCACGCATTTCGAAGCACGAATAAACGCCCATTATCGGGGTTCATTCTGCTGCCGGATTGTGGCCCGGCTCCATCAACTCGGCGGCAGGCCGGTCGTGCTCCTGCTGCTCTTCGCCTGCGTCTATTTCGTCGGATTTGGCTTGATCGCCGCAAAGGCTGGGGTTTCGAACGACGAGCTTTTTACCCTGTACATCGCGCGCCTTCCGCACTTCAGAGACATCTGGGCCGCTCTGGCGACAGGGGCGGAGCAAACTCCGCCGCTCTTCTATGCCATATCGCGAGCCGACATTCATCTAGTTGGCACGTCCGGGCTCGGCCTACGTCTTCCCGAGCTGCTTGCTTTCGCGCTGATGTGCGTCTGCGTCTTCCACGTTGTCGCCCGGCGAAGTTCCGCCGCCTATGGCCTTCTGGCTGTGCTTTTCCCATTCATGACTGCCGCCTTCAATTATGTGTTCGAGGCGCGGGCTTACGCGATGGTCCTGGCTTTTTCTGCCTTCGGGCTGCTTTGCTGGGTCTGGGCTGCGGAAGGTCGCCACCGCATTTGGGCGCTGATTGGTTTGGCCGCCAGTCTCGCCGCGGCGATGTCCTGCCACTACTACGCGGTGCTCAGTCTGTTTCCGTTGGGTTTGGGCGAAGCGATCCGTTCCCTCCGTCGCCAGAGTTTGGACGCGGCAGTCTGGTTAGCCCTGGGACTGTCGTTGTCTCCGCTTCTGATGTTCCTTCCATTAATCCAGAGTGCCCGAAAATTTGCTCCGCACTTCTGGGCAAAGCCGCAGTGGTCATCCATGGCGTACTTCTACGACCATTTTCTGCTGGCTCCATCTGCGATTCCATTGCTGGTGATTTTTCTGGCTATTGTTGCTTATCGTACACTTCGTCGGTCCGATGCCAACGCTTCCCACACGCCGCTACGCGCTAGTGTCCCCGTACACGAAATCGCCGCCGTAATTGGCTTTCTATTGATACCTGTCGTTAGCGTAATCCTGGCCAAGACGGTGATCGGAGCCTTTTCGGACCGCTACGCGCTGCCGGCGGTGATTGGTTTAGCCATAACTATTGCATGGGGACTTCACAGCGCGCTGGAAGCTCGGCGGGCGCCAGCGGTCGCACTGGGGTTGCTTCTTCTGGCAATTCTGGCCATCAAGGAAGTGCAAACCTACCGGCGAGTTGCCGTGGACGATTTGCGGCGTACGCAAACCTATAGTTTTCTTGAAAGGTATGCGGGAGGTGATGCTCCGATCGTAATCTCAGATCCTGCCGGCTTCATGGAACTCTCCTATGATGCTCCCACAAGCCTGGCGCGGCGGCTGACCTACCTGGCGGACGCTAGGCTGGCCCTTCAGTACACTCGTTCAGATGACGCGGAGAAAGGTCTGGTGGAGATGAGGTCCTGGGCTGGACTCAACGTGCAAAAGTTTCGCGAGTTTATCGCTTCCGGGCGAAGGTGTTACGTTTACGTGATCAACTATCCGGATCATCAGTACGGCTGGGTTGTTCCTGGATTGGAGGCGGCGCATTGGCGAGTCGTGCTTGAACGATGGCAGGGGGCAATGATTCTGTTCTCGGCAGTACCCGCCGATAGCGCGCAGGCCGGCGAGGTTCCCAGGCCTGTGGCTGAAAAGGCGCCATAGAACTCTCCGGGGCCGACTCGGAACTGTCAGTCATCTTGGATAATTCCCAGGTGTGCTGGCACATTTCCTTGACGAAGGGCTGGAGGTTTTCTAAGATGTCACGGAGGCGTATCTTTCAGATTCTAGATTAGGGCTATGCTGAAGCAGCGCAAGGCACGCAACAACCGCCATGCTCGAAACTCATCCGGCTGGCTCCTCATCCCGGACAAGCTTTATTTCCGTATCGGTGAAGTCAGCGAGCTTGCTGACACCAAACCGTACGTCCTCCGCTACTGGGAAACTGAGTTTCCTACCCTGAAGCCGACCAAAAGTGCAACGGGCCATCGACTGTACCGGCGGCCGGACGTCGAAATGGTTTTGGAGATCAAACGCCTCCTTTACGAACAGGGGTTCACCATCGAAGGCGCCCGCAAATACCTGGCAGGGACTTCAAGCGCCGTTGTGGAAACTAAATCGAACGCTTCCCCCACCCTCAGTCAATCTCACGTGAAAGCTATCAAGCGTGAGCTCCTCGGAATCTTGACAATCGTTTCCCGATGATGCTAGCGTTGAATTCGTGCCGTTCAGCCCATATATAAGGTGAAGGCGCGGATTGCCGGGACGTAGCGCAGCCTGGTAGCGCACTTGCTTGGGGTGCAAGTGGTCGCCGGTTCAAATCCGGCCGTCCCGACCATTAATGCAATGGCAGTGAACAGTGGCAAGCGCCGGTGGAAACCAAATTTGCAATTGGTACAACTTCTCAACGGCGGCGAAGTTCCCGTATAGCGGACAGATCTGGCTCGATTCGGGGATCGGGTGCGCGGCTCCGGCCACTTGTTTGTCACTGAGCACTCGCCACTTGTGACAGTTTTTCGGGGCGTGGCGTAGCCTGGTAGCGCGCTTGGTTCGGGACCAAGAGGTCCCCAGTTCAAATCTGGGCGCCCCGACCAAAACCTTCTAAAGGACTTAACCGAAAATCCAAGATTTTTAAAAAGTACCCATTCCTATCCACAGGCTTTTGAGGTCAGGACACGTCGTCCTTCTTCAGCAATTCAGCAGCCTTGAGTTTTTCAACTCATACCGAAACATCTCATTAGGTTTTCAGCGGCGCATCGTGCAACCGAGCCCGGTTGTGATCCCAAACCGCCTTCTGGAAGCACCGGCCGGGCAGGGCTCACGTGACCCGGGTAACACGGGCCGCTTTTCCTGCGGGCTTTTCTACACCCTGGCAGTTATAAGGTTGATACCAGAATAATACCGAGGGTGTAGGGCTACGCCCGCATAATTTTGCGGGCCAACTTAGATTGCTGCTCTGGATTTTTGTAATTATCCACTAAATCCAGAGAACTTATCCTGATTACAGTTCAAGCGCCACACACAGCGGGCCCCAGGATGTTTGAGGCACTTGCCGGTCACCAGGCTCATCAGAATCGTGATCGTCTAGCGTTAGCCGGGTCTAAACCGCCACATCCGCCACGACCCAGCATTTACTCAGATGCTGCGGCGTCGATTGGCGACGAAGGCCTCGCTCCCCACGTAGTCGTGTTCAACCCTTCCCGCCTGAGCCGCGGTTTAGGAATTCTCTGGCCCAATGTGCCGCCATGTGAGCTCAAGGATTTGAAAGCGTACGAGCTAATGAGAGGTGCTGCCAAACCACCCCAATTGTCACTTACGGGACACCTAATCGGACACGACTATTTCCGCATGACACAGGTGATCGGAGCAAGAAAGTGCTCGCGGACATAACATCTGTCCTATAGGGCGATTCTCCGGGAGCCAGAAATTCTGGCCGTGACCTGAGAGATTGGGGCGATATTCCCTCCGGGAGTATCCCAAGCAGCCGAAGCAAACGCCTATGGCCGCCACAGCAGGCGGTAAACGCCATGGCGCTACCGGGACGCTATCTGCCCTCCCCATGAGAGCTTGTTCGGACTCTTTCACGTCGCGCTCGGACCCATTCAGTTCAGTGTCGCTGATATGTTGCGTGCGGGTTACGAAGCGTTGACGTCGAGGCTTGCGTGGATTACAGAGTCACCGGACGCCCGGTTCAAGCTGAAGCCGAGTTTCTCACAGATGCGCTGCATGGCGGTATTCTCAGCGAGGATATCAGCCACGATACAATCGAGGCGTTCGTCGCGACCAATTTCGACGAGTCGCCGGAGCAGCTCCGTCCCGATGCCCTGATGGTGGAACGGGTCAGCCACGACTAAGGCGACTTCAGCTTCATTTGCTGTCTGCATCTTGGTCAAGCGGCCCACGGCGACAATCGATTCATCACCCGCTTGAGCATTGTGGTGAACAGCAATTAGGGCCATCTCACGGCCATAGTCGATAAAGCAAATCCGCGTTAGCCGTTCGTGAGAGACTCGATGGTCAAGGCTAAGCATGTGGAAGTAACGCATGTAAACCGTCGATTCAGAAAGCATTCGGTGAAACTTCACCATCGATGGTTCATCTTCAGGGCGGATAGGACGGATGATTAGTGGCTGGCTGTCCTTGCTAATCCAAGTTGAGACGTATTGGGAAGGGTAGGGCCGAATCGCAAGCTCTGGCAGTTGCTCCTTTGCAATGCCGGGCAGGTGCACAACGGCGCGCGCGTCCAGCGCCATAAGACCGTCGGCCGACGCGAGCAACGGATTAATCTCGATTTCTTTGATCGAACGATTTTCCACCACGAGTTGGCTGAATCGAACGAGCAACTCTTCGAGTTTTTCAAAGCCCACTGCTTTGCGCCCACGAACACCTTTGAGCGCCTTGTAGACTTGTGTCTGCTCCATCAATCGGCGCGCCAGCGTGGTGTTGAGCGGAGGGAGTGCCAGAGCGTGGTCCTTAAACACTTCGACGAGTTGGCCACCCAAGCCGAAAAGCAAGACCGGGCCAAACTGAAGGTCGAGCGCGCTACCAATAATGAGTTCGTAGCCGCTGGATGACACCATCGGCTGAATCGTAACTCCAAGAAAGTGGCCCGGCCCCGCTTTCTCGTTGACAGAGGATTCGATCTCCAGATAGGCATGGCGGACGGAATTTCTGTCTTCCAAATGAAGATGTACACCCCCCACCTCGGTCTTGTGCGCGATGGTCTTCGAGAAGAGCTTCAAGACCACCGGATAGCCGATCTCGTCAGCTGCCTTTACAGCCTCATCTGCGTTGCCTGCTAGTCGAGTCTCAACCACTGGAATGCCGTAGGCCCTCAGCAATTCCTTGGCGTCTAGTTCAGACAGGATGGTTTGGCCGCTGCGGTGAGCGTTCTGAATTATCTTTTCGGCGCTTCCGGTTTCGATGAGGCCCGGGCTGTGCTCAGGTACGAGCGCTGGCGTTTCATATAATCCGCGCAAATTATAGGTGTACCGCCACATCGAATGGAAAATGCTGGCCGCCGTGTCGGGGTAGGCGAACGTTGGAATGCTGTTTCGATTGAGAATCTCCTCTCCGGCGCTCACTTCAGTTCCACCCATCCAACTTGCCAGGATAGGCTTTCCTTCAAGCTTGGCATAATCCTTCAGTTGATGGGCAGTTTGGGTCGCATTGGTCATCGCCTGGGGCGCAAGAATCACTAGAACGCCATCGCTATTAGGATCACGGGAAACAATCTCAACGGTTTTGCGATAGCGTTCCGCGCTCGCATCACCTAATATGTCCACAGGATTGTTGTGACTCCAGTGAGTTGGAAGAAGTTGGTTAAGATCCTCGATTGTCTCTTCGGACAACTCCGCAAGCTCACCGCCTTTACTAATCAGAGCATCAGTGGCCAGTACACCAGGGCCGCCGGCGTTCGTGACAATGGCCAGGCGGGGCCCTTTGGGGCGCGGTTGCTTGGCCAGGACCTCAGCCATGTAGAAAAGCTCGGCGATCGTGTTGACGCGGAGCACGCCGCACCGCCGGAAAGCGGCATCCAGAACTTCATCGCGGCCGGCGAGCGCCCCCGTGTGCAATGCGGCTGCCTTCGCCGCCGCTTCCGTGCGCCCGGCTTTAATCACAATCAGGGGTTTTGAGAGCGCCACTTGCCGGGCCGCCGAAATGAAAGCGCGAGGGTCGCCGATAGATTCCATGTAGAGAATAATGCTTCGCGTGTGTGGGTCGTCACCCAGGTAATCAATGAGGTCGCCCCAGCTAACGTCCAGCATTGAGCCAATGGAGATGAACGCGCTGAAACCAACGTTTTCACGCAGACTCCAATCGAGGACGGCCGTGCAAAGCGCGCCGCTTTGGCTGATGAATCCGACGCTTCCCGGCCGCGCCATAGCACCTGCAAAGGTCGCGTTGAGACCGTCAAAGGGGCTCATCAAGCCAAGGCAATTCGGCCCGATCACGCGCATTCGCCCTTGGCGTGCCTGCACAAGAATTTCAGCTTCAAGTCGGGCGCCTTCCAGGCCACATTCTTTGAAACCCGCAGAAATAATGACGGCTCCTTTAACACGCGCGGCAGCGCAGTCACCTACAACTTGGGGAACAGTGTGGGCAGGAGTGGCAATGACGGCAAGATCGACGGGTTCGGGAATGCTCCCGATGGTGGGATAGGATTTGATCCCGATTACACTCGCTCGTTTGGGGTTGACAGGAAAAATGGTACCGCCAAAGGGGTTGCTGATAAGGTTCCAGAGAATGGACCGGCCAACACTCCCTCCGGTTTCCGACGCGCCAACGACAGCTACCGTGCCAGGCTTGAAGAACACGTCGAGCGGATGACGCCGCCGTCGCAGAATATCGTGAACGGATTCAACGGCAGGGCCAGGAGCGGAACTCATAGTGTCATTTCGCGAATTAGTCACTACAGAAACCTGAGTGCTAGTATACTCCGGTCAAAATCAGGGCGGTCGATGTGGATCGGTTGGGGCGCGTATTCTTGCATGTGATGAATGAAATGTATTTTTTGTGGAACAGTGACAGCAACTCGATGTAGTTCTGGAAAGTAAACACCGGTACGTGTTCTTGCGACAATTACAGCTATGCGCCCCGGCGAGATCCCGCTCTTTAATTCTGACGGCGTTTATTCATACTCTAATTGGAAATCTTCCGTTTACGGTTTCGCGAGTCATCCAGTGTTACTGCTGGGTTGACGGATATTACGGCGTGATTGCAACCTTGATCACGCCGTCTCGCCGCACAGAGGCCAATTGGGCCTTGAGCGAAAACCGCTACAGTGTCTCCCAGTTGGACGTCGGCACTCTCTGCTGCAGAAAAGCCTGTCGAGGCAATATCCGCCAGCAATACGACCTGCTCAGGGAACGCCGCTGGAGGCATATCAGGACTGATTCACGATAGCCGTTTTCCATTCTGGCATTCAACGCAGCGGGCGGAATTCCGTTTTCACCTCGTCTCGGCGACACCGCTGGCTTTTGCGACGTACGCCCATGCATTTCTCCGGGGCCTATCAGTTGCGGCATTCATCACCTGATTAGGTGCCGTTTGGTGGGTTGCCTTTTCGGCCCGCGGCAGATGCAGTACGGCAAAACGCGAGCCATCCTACCTCCGCATTGCTACCTTGCCCCGCCGAGTGAGTTAACCGGGGAATGCGTTCCTTGGCAAGCAGAGAGTACTTCGAATCTTGCAATCCGCCTCGGTTTGCTGGTCCAAATCGCTGCGGTGCGAGCGAGCGCATTCCAGACAATTCTAAAGCGAAATGAATTATCCTGAATCCGAGCCATGCTATGATTGGGGTAAGGTGTGCTGTGAAAAAGCTGAAGGCATTGTGGCTGATTGGCGGCGCATTCATCTTCGTCGCTGCGATCTGCGCCTTCCAACGTCCCTTCCACCAATATCCTTCCGTCGAGGACGGATGGGTACCCTTGCCGCAGAACTGGCACGGTCAGAACGCCGAATTCGCCTTCGCGCGTCTCATGTTTCCGCCCGGCCCTAACGATGGCTATCGGGGGCGTTTCGACGGAGACTGGAGGCTAGGGCTTTCGCTGTGGACGCAGGACTATCCGCTGGCAGACCGGGACTTTTCATCAGCCGTTGCGCGTTTGACCCGCATCGATGTGCGTCCGGTGGAGGAGACCGTAAGTCTGGACGATGGAAATGAAGTTTACAACTGGCCCTGGCTTTACGCAGTTCAGGTGGGCGAGTGGGGCATAACGCCGGCCGAAGGCAAAAAGCTCCGTGACTATCTTCTGCGCGGCGGTTTTTTCATGGCGGACGATTTCCATGGGCCCCTTGAATGGGAAGTGTTTGAGAACAGCATGAAGCTTGTTTTTCCGGACCGCCCGATTGTCGAGATTCCTGATACCGACCCGATCTTCCACACGGTTTACGACCTCAGCAAGCGTTACCGAATCACGGGAGCCGAACACCTGTCCTTGGGATACAAGAACGGCGGGAAGGTGGCTCACTGGCGGGGCATTTACGATGACAAGGGCCGGCTGATGATCGCGATTTGCTACAATTCAGATGTCGGCGATTCGTGGGAGTGGGCTAACGACCCCCGTTACCCTGAAAAGTTTTCCGACCTCGGAATCCGCATCGGCGTCAATTACGTTGTCTACGCGATGACACATTAATTCTGGCCTTCAGCCCCGTCAAACAGACAAGCTCCTGCGGCCTTAAGCCAAGGCCGATTGCCCTTCGACGCAATCTATGATCGCCGAAATCCGGTGAACACAGTTCCCGTTGCAGAGAGCAATGTCTCTAGTGGCTCTGGCTAAGACGGCGGAAATACGCCGCAACCGGCTCGTCGTACCCCGGTGGCACTTGAAGGGAATCGCCGTTGCGGACCTGCCCGATCCGCTGCCCGTCGAGCTGGCGCCGCAACTGCAGCTCAATTCGGTCCACGCTCGCAAGAGCTTGCGCAGCGAGTTGTTGAACCACCGCTGGCTTGGCCCCGTAGGCGGCTGCCCCCAGTCGTGGCAAATCGCGCATCAACTGCTCGATCTCCGCCGATGAATAGGGATCGCTTCGAAGCTGGCGGCGCAGGCCTTCGAGCTGCCGCAAAGCTTCGCGAACCGCAAGCTCATCGGATGCCGAGGGGCCGCTTGAACCTTCGCGCCCACTTCCGGGCCCTTCTATGAAGCGGCCGAGGCCCGGGTTCTGCCCACTCCGCCAAGCACGCGGACCGCCTGGCCCGCCTGATTGGAATCCGTTGTTCTGACCGCCACTCTGATTCGCTTGGCCATTCTGGGCTTGCTGGTTTGCCGGTCCGCCGCGAGAGAGTTCGCCTGGCTGGCCTGATTGGGATCCGTTGTTCTCACCGCCACTCTGATTCGCCTGGCCATTCTGGGCTTGCTGGTTTGCCGGTCCGCCGCGAGACAGTTCGCCTGGCTGGCCATTTCTCGACGCGCTTGAATTGCGGGTGAGAGCTTCGATCCCGCGTCGAAGTCGCTCGACGCGAGCGAGTTGTTCCTCGGCGGGGTTCGCGGACGGCGCCTTCAAGGCCTGCTGAGCCTCATGGACCTGCTCGTTCATGCGATCAATCCCCGAGGTGATCGCTGGCCCCAGCGTCCTCGAATTCGGATCCGTGCCCCGGCGTATCGACTCGGCGCTGCGGTTCAGTCTGTTTTCGAGGTCGGCGCGCTCCGTCTCCCCGAGCGCCTGAGACAGCTTGGAAGCCACGCCGGGCTGCGAGGATTGCAGTTGCCGGGCGGAATCCTGCAGTTCCTTTTTCAAGCGCGATAAATCGCTGGCGAGCAACTGGCGATCGTCAGCAAGTTTTGACTCCTGCTGGCTGCCACCATCGAACCGAGGCCAGTCTCGCTGACTTTGCTGCCGGGCTCCAAACATCTTCTTGAGGCGGGCTGCCTGATTGTGCGCCTCGCTCGCCAGCCGGTCTGATTCGCGCGCCAGCGAGTCAAGCTGCCCAGACGCTTGCTGGCGACCGAGTCCGTTCAACAATCGTCTAGCTTCGGCTAGCTCCTGGGCGGCGCGACGCGCGTCCGCCGCGTTTGCCCCTGGAGACTGCGCCCGGCGCATCGCCGAGTTCGCCTCGCGCAGCCGATCAACCGCCCGCTGCAAGCTCCCGTTTGCCGTATTTTGTGAAGCGCCATTGTTCGCTGATGAAGCGGGCGAAGACGGATTGGCCCCTTGCGAATTACCCTGCTGGCCCCGCGCCATGTTCTGCGCCAGTTGTTCTAGCTGCTTTTGCAATTGCTCCGCTTCACGGTGGAGCATCTCCTGTTGCCAGCGCTGCTGAAAGTTTTGGACGCTGCTGTTGCTGCGCTGGTTGGCGAGTTGCTGCTCCCGTTGCGCAAGCTCATCGAGCTTCTGCAAAGTCTTGTCCATTTGCTGGGCGCGCTGGCCGGCGGATTGCGCGGTCTGCCCCGTCTCGTACTGATTCTTCTGAGTGTCAAGCTCGAGGTCCGAAAGGTCCGCCAGATCGCGGCCGGCACCGGCTCCGCCGCCACCCTGGCTGCCGAATGCCACCTGAATCCGGCGGAACGTTGCCTCAGCGCGCAACAGTTGCTGGAGTGCCTTCTGTTCGTTCGGAAGCGCGTCTTTCCACTTCCCTCGTCCCAGTTTCTCAGAGGCCGGCGTCATGGCGCTGGCGGCGGCGTTCATGTCGCGCTGAAAGGCGCTGAACTCATCGTTAGCCTCGCTCAGGCCGCGAGCTTGAACGCGCGCGGCCAACATGAGCGCCTGGTCGCGCAGCTTGTTCTGAGCGCTTGAGAGAAATTTCGCCGTGCCAGCCGCCCGTTGTCGAGCTGCGTTTTTATCGCTCTCCTGCTTCCAGGTGGCCGCAATAATTTCCTTCTGCCGCCGCGAGATATCAGACTGTTGCTGGCCACCCATGCCTCCGCCGCCGGCAACCTGAGACTGGGAATATTCCCGGTCAAACGGCTGAACCTCGAGAAAGAACATGGCGCTGCGGGCACTGGAGCGCCCATCGCGAGCCTGGGCGTAATAACTGACCACGTCGCCCGGGACCACTTTGAAGTTTTCGAGGTACAGGACCGCCGATCCTTCAGCATCCTTGGCGCCCTTCTTCTTCAAAACATTGACGGCCTGCTCCGGCCCGCCATTGACGGAGTAGTGGAGGCTCATCCCGCGCAAGCCGTAATCATCGCTGCCTTTCACAGCGACCGTAACTTCCTCGATCGGGCTGGCCCGGTAATCTCCTTGCGGCCTCCTGATGGTTACTTCCGGTGGATTGGCTTTATTCGCTTCTATAAAGAAGTCGTCCGAGAGGCGCACAAGCTGGCCCCGGTCAAGCGCGGCGATATGGTACGCGCCATTTTTATCGATCTCAATCTTGCCTCTGTAAAGGTTCTCTGGACCACCAGATAGCGTGATCTGCTGCCCGCTTTTGAGCACCAGCGCGCCGCCCCGCAGCGGCCGGTCGGTCAGGAGCGCGAGCTCGGCAGAGGTTCCCTGGACGGCGCGAAGATCGCCCCCAGACTCCTCAACTTTGTCATGTAATCCGGTCCAAGACGGGTAATGATAGGTCACTCGAATACGCTTAACGTGCGGCGGGTCGACAACACGGAGCT
The DNA here is from genome assembly GCA_036278995.1 of Terriglobia bacterium. Taxonomy (GTDB): domain Bacteria; phylum Acidobacteriota; class Terriglobia; order UBA7540; family UBA7540; genus SCRD01. The sequence continues at coordinate 40,171 of DASUJZ010000074.1, forward strand.
TGAAGTGTCGGGTGCGCACCCGGCCGGCTTCGATGTAATAATCAACGTCCTCCGGCAGCGCCGCAAATTCGAATTGGAAGCCGGAATTTTCCGGCTGAGGCTGCATCTCTGCGCTCTGCCACTTAGAGGCGCTCTTGTAACGCGCGTAAAGCCGAGCATGCTGGCTTTCGAATCCAACCAGTTGTGCGTTCACTGTCTGGCTGGTATTGCGGCGAACCGCTGCATCGCCGGGGGTGACGTGAATATCATAGAAAGCGGCTGTTTCGCGGGAAGAAGTAGCCCATAGCCGCGCAGCGCCGTAACCGAGGTAACCCGGCCCAGCGGCAATCGTCCAAATGAGAACACCAAGGGAGGCAATACTGCCGGCGAGCGAGAGCATCAGCTTGCGCTGGGATGCCAGGGATTCGGGTTTAGCGTCTTGCGTCAGTTTGAGAGTGTCTGCCGCGAGTAACTCCACAAATGGGTCCGCCTTCCGCGCGTCGCGCTCGACGAAGGTGACCAAGCGTTGTTGGAACTGCGGAAAGGCGGTTTCAGTCCTGCCGGCGGCGCGGCGGTCGTTGATCCGATGCAACGGGCGCACTAGCCCAAGGACCAGCGCAAGGGCAAGCACGGAGAACAAAGCGACACGGGCAATTACAACGCTTGCAGGCGAGAAGGCCAGTCCGTTGGTGATAAAAACAAGGACGAAAGTTGCAGCCAGCGCAGTCGAACTCAAGAGCACGGCGCCGCGCAAGAGAGCGTCCAGCCGCAGACGTTTCTCAACTTGCTTGAGGTAGGAGTGGAGTCGGTCCCGATTGCTCATGGTTCCTCCCGCAGTTCCTTTAAGTATCGACCTGCAAATAGCGACTCCGCAACTGCAATGACCAGGAGAAGTATCATTGCGTACCACCAGAGCGCATAAGGCTCCGTCTGCGGCGCCGTTCCGCCCCGAGAATTCTGCTGTTGATTTCCGTGGGCTCCGCGCCAAAGTGAGGCCAGATCTGCCGGTATGACGGCAAGATCGGATTCGCGGCGGTCCGGATTCACACCGAGAACCTCGGGACGCCCGCTGGCACGGTGGAGTTCATAAAAGCCGGCTGTTGCCAATCGAAGGTCCGCCGAGGGCGCCGGGTTCAAAAAGCGTCCCGGTTTTCCATCTGCGCCGAAGACTTCCACGCTGGCGGCCTTTCCACTACCGGCATTAAGCTCAACCGCAGAATCGACAACTCGCGAGCCGCCTTGTCGTTCGAGGCCGGAAAGATAGCGAGCAGTTTCTTCGACAAAGGGAACGAACGCCGGGTGCAGTGGAAAATCGCTGGTGAGATTGTCCAGGCCGGATGCGAACAGCAAAACGCGCCCGTTCCCTATGCGCTTTTCGAGCAGCACGGGGGTATGGTCGGCAAGAGAGGCAATCACTCGGGCGTTCGCCTCGTCGACACGGACCACGAAGTAAAATTTTACTTTGTCCCAGCCGTCCGTATTGTGAGCAGACGGATACGAGCGGTCAGTCTGGCCGATGGTCATGAACTGTGATCCATTCTGCGAGTAGTCCGTGGCGCCCCGCACGCTTCCACCGAAAATGGGAATCCGGGAACTGCGAGCCGCGGACGTCCCTGTGGCTACGAAAAGGCTACCCCCGCCACGAACGTACTTCAGCAGAGCGGATTGAAAGGGCGTTGGGAGCGAAAAAACGTCGGATTCCACCACGAAAGCATATGCGGACGGCTTGATGCCGGCCAGTCCGTCCACAGTCACCTCATGAAGCTTAAAGGCATCCTTCGAGGCCGACTCCAGTGCTGCACGATAATAAAGCGGCGAACGTGTGTCACCGCGCTCATGCACAAAGAGTACCGGTTCCGGGTCTAAGCGCACGACGCCAAACCGGACAGCATCATCTCCGGGCAGAGCGTCTGCTGAATCAATCTTCACCGCGCAGCGACTCAGGCCGTACGGAACATCCAGGGCGGGAAACACGACGGTAGCACGACCGCCCGCAGGCACGTCAACCCTCTGCGTCGCAATCAACTTTCTATTAACAATAAGGGAAGCCGTGCGGGTGGCCGCGGGAGTGTCGTAGCCGGCAATGACCGCACGGACGGGGGTATTTTTCGGGTTCGATACTCGGCCGGGCGCCTCAATGCTTGTTACGGTCCAATTCGGAATGGCTTTTTCCGTCACACGATGCAGTACCAGTGACACATTGCCCGGCAGCGCCATCTGGCTGAAATTCGCAGGCATCGCAGTTCGCTGCATGTCGCTGAACAGGTGAAGTTCGACCGGGCTTTGAGTGTTCTCTGCGAGAGAGCGAACGCTGTGCGCAAGCCCGCCAAAAGTCGCGCGCGAGTCGGTCGGCTGTACGCTTTCAACTGCAGCACGTAGAGTGGCGGGGTCAGCGGTGGGCTGCGTGAGCACGCGCACTTCAGAGCCAAGGGACATGACCTCCGCGCGCTCGTTCGGCTTTCGGGAAGCCAATACGGAAAGGGCAGCCTGGCGGGCATCGGCCAGCCGCGTTCCGGCTCTCATGCTGAAGGAATTGTCGATAGCCAGCACCAGCAGCTTACGGCTTGCGGCGCTCGCCACCGGGCGACGGATGAACGGCTCGGCAAACACGACTGCCACCAGGATGAGGAGCGCAACCCGCAGCGCCAGCAATACCAGATGGCGCAGGCGGCGATGTTTGGTCGAACTCTCGAGCCGCCGTTCGAAGAACATGAGTGAACTAAACGGGCGCGGCTCCGCGCGATGGCGCCGCAGCAGATGCAGGTAGACAGGCAGCCCGATTGCAACCGCGCCGGCCAGGAACCACGGGGCCAGAAAGCCCATTCAAAACCTCCTTTGCCTCACGCTGAGAAATTCGCGAAGAGCGGCATCAAGCGGCCGATCGGTTATCAATGGAAAGTAGTCCATGCCCGCGGAGCGAGCACTGTCGCGCAATGCCTTCAGGTGCCGGTCGATCCTGATACGATAATTGTGTTGAGCGTATTCTGAATTCACCTCAAGGGTCTCACGCGTTTCGAGGTCGATTAACGTAGCGGCCTCGCCGATCTGTGGGCTGATTTCCTGTGGGTCGAGAACATGAAAGAGCACCACCTCATTGCCGCGAAAGCGCAAAGGCTCAATGATGCGGATCACACGGTCGGGTACTTCGTAAAAGTCCGAAACAATAACCACAATCCCGCGGCGCCGCAGCAATTGCTGGAATTGCTGAACGGGGTTGACAAAATCGGTGCGCGATCGGGGCTCTGCGCGCTCGAGCGCGCTCAACAGCCGGGAAAGCTGCCCGTAGTGCGTGGTGGGACGGATATATTCACGGAGCTGATCATCGAAGACGATCAGTCCCGCCGCATCGCGCTGCGTGTGAATTGTGAGATAGAACAGGCAGGCGGCCGTGAAGCGGGCATAATCGATTTTGCTGACAGCGTGGGAGTAATACCCCATCGAATTGCTGGCGTCCAAGAGCACCGTCAGCAGCATGTTGGTTTCGCCACGATAGCGCTTCAGATAGCAACGCTCCGTGCGCGCGAAAACGTTCCAATCGACAAACCGCAAATCGTCGCCCGGGGCGTAGGCGCGATATTCGGCAAATTCCTGGCTGAAACCGTAGTTCGGTGAGCGGTGCAGTCCGGAGACAAATCCATCAACTACGGTTTTCGCCACAAGGTCGAGGCCGGAAATGGCAGCGAGCATGGTCGGGTCGAGAAAGCGTTCCACGATCACACTCCGGAAGGGGGCGGCATGTGTTCGAGCAGCCGGCGAAGAATCTCATCCGTATCCACGCGGTCCGATTCGGCATGAAAGTTGAGCAGGATGCGGTGTCGAAGGACGGCGATTGCCAGGGCGCGGATATCCTCGTAGGTGACGTGATAACGGTGCTGCGCGAGCGCCCGGGCCTTTGACGCAAGAACAATAAATTGCGCGGCGCGAACGCTGGCCCCGTAGTTTACGTACTGCTGAATAAACTCGGGAGCGACGCCGCTGTTGGGCCGAGTAGCGCGGGTGAGCGTCACGACGTAACGGGCAAGCGGCTCGGCAATCGGCACCATGCGCACCAGTTGCTGAAAATCTAGAATTTCCTCGGCGCTGGTGACTGGCTCGACCTGGGGCACGTGCGTGGAGGTTGTCAGGTCGACCACCTTGAGTTCATCATCGGCACTCAGATAATCGAGCACGGTGTTAAAGAGAAACCGATCAAGCTGCGCCTCGGGCAGCGGGTAGGTGCCTTCAAGTTCGATAGGGTTCTGCGTGGCAAGCACGAAGAAGGGCGACGGCAGTTGGTAACGCGTACCTCGCACAGTGCAAGCAAGCTCCTGCATGGCCTCCAGCAGCGCCGCCTGGGTCTTGGGGGGTGTGCGGTTGATTTCGTCAGCCAGCAGAATATTGGCAAAAATCGGGCCACGCACAAACGTCCAGCGCCGGTGACCCGTAACAGAATCCTCTTCGATGATATCGGTGCCGGTGATGTCTGAAGGCATAAGGTCCGGCGTGAATTGAATCCGATTGAAGGCCAGGCCGAGCGTCTGCGCAATCGTGCGGACCATAAGCGTCTTGGCAGTTCCAGGCAAGCCGGTAATCAGGCAGTGCCCGCCCACAAACAGGCCCACCAAAACCTGATCAAGGACCTCTTCCTGTCCTACAATCACTTGCCTGACCTGCGAGAGAATGCTCTCGCGCACCGCCTGAAACCGCTTGATACGGCTCATCAGGGCTTCCGAATCATTGCTGAGCTCTGCGAAAGTGGCCATAGCTAGTGCGTTCCTTTTTCTGAGTCTTGAATCTCCAGCAACAATTTCTGGGCCGGACGATAGTTCGGGGCGGACTCGAGCGAGGCGAGAATGTGGTCCTGAGCCTTGTCGCGTTGGCCGGCGGCGAGATACGCGCGTGCCAGATCGAATTGCGCTGAGGCTACATCCAGCGGCCGCATCGCAACCAAAGCGCCGTATTCACGAATCGCTCCTTCGTAGTCTTTCAGGGCAAGCCGGAGATCTCCAAGCCGGTGGTGAAGATCCTCGTCAATTGGGTAGATGAAGTTCAGCTCATTCAGAGTCGCCGCGGCCTCCTGGGCCTCGCCAAGCTTGTTCTGAAGGGACGCCAGTTCCTTGAGCAAAGCGGGGCTCTGCCCACCCATTTTTTCGTACTGTGTCAGCATGGCGGCAGCGCCTCGCTGATCTCCCGTGGCAAGATCTGCTTCTGCCATGTATTCATAAACGCTGTCGCCGAAAACGTATTCGGGATACATCTGGCGCGCCTCGTCACCTTTCTTCAAAATCTCAGCGTAACGATGGTTCTTGGCAAGCTGGGCGAGTTCCATCATGCGCTTCCGCCATTCCTCGAGATTCGAGGCGGTTTTACCGATTCGGCTGCTAAGCCAGGCGTCAAATTGCTGATCGAACTCCTGGGGCGCTATACCCAGGTTTTCCTTAATTGCCTCGCTCGTCATTTTGTGATGGGCAAATGAACTCACCATGCTCAGCAGCTTGTCCTTTCCCCAGCGGCTCTCGATATAGTCGCAAATGCGCCCTGCCTGAAAGTACGAGACGAAAACCTGGGTCGGGTACTCGGGGCGAACGAAACCGCGATCAAGTTGCGTGACAGGCAGCAGTTTCTTGTCCCGAACGGCAGCCAGGACATCGGGCGTGAGTCGGTTACCCCATGCCGGCGATGCCGCTGCCTGTTCGTGGACAGCCAGGCCCTCGGTGAACCAGCGCGGCACGCGGCCGCTGGTTGCGGTCAGAATAAAGACGTGGCTTAGTTCGTGCCGGAGCGCACTGGCCCAGTTGAAGCTGCCGGGCTCCCGGGCGGACGGGCTGTCCAGTGCCACCACTTCGCCAAAGGTGACGCCCAGCGCGCCGAGGCCCGGCATACCCATCGCGCGCACGGCAAAGTCCTCGTGATCTCGATAAACTTCCACTTGCACCGGCCCCGGCAATGTCATCTTGTATTTTTTCTGGTAGTCAGCGACGTCCTGCTGGATTTGTCGTTCCAAGTAGGGGCGCAGCAGCTCGGCTTCGTTTTTGTTCAGCTTGAGGATTGTTCCTGAATCTTTAATCGTGACAAAGTTCTTGTAGCTGTCGAGCAGGCGCAGAGTGTTGACTGTGGCCGCATCCCTGTACCCGGCGTCGTAACACATCTCGAGCTGCCGCCGCGCATCCTGTTCCTCGCCGCCGCGCATCAAGTTGACGCCAAGTTGCGAGCGGGCCGACCAGAGCTGGGGATCGATTTCGACTGCTTTCCGGTAGTAGGCGATCGCGTCCTGATAGCGGTAATTCAGCACGAGGTGGTGAGCAACCACTGCCCATGCCTGCCCGTAATAGGGATTTACCTGGCGAATTTTATTAAACCAGGCATCCGGCGGGCGCTCCGCCAGCACCTCGATAGCCGCGTGGACAGCCATTGCGTCAAGTACGTCAGGAGCCAGTTTCAATGCCGCGTCAGCTTCTTCGCTAGCCTTTTGAGTATTCGAGTCTTCCAGCGCCAGGTTGGCCATTAACTCGTGCGCCTCAACCAATTTCGGATCGAGCTTCAGGGCTTTGGCGGCATATTCAATCGCCTTGCTGTCGAAGCCGTCCGCGCTCACGAGCCCAAGACCGAGATAAGCTTGGGCGTTTTTGTTATCTCTCTGGAGCGCTTCCTTGAATAGACCTTCCGCGTCGGTATCGTTGAACCGCTCGTGCAGCAGGCGTCCCCAACGGACTCGGTAAACTGCGTTCTGATCTGACCTCGACACGGCCGTGCGGAATTCGTCGTTTGCTCTCTCAAATTCGCCGAGGCCCCAATAACCTTCAGCGCGGAGGTAGGAATCGGATGAGAGCCTGAGGCTTTCGAAGCAGTGCTGCGCTTCGGCACGGCGCCCATGCTTCCGCAACGCCCTGCATTCCTGCGGCGTCGCTCCGTAGTTGGCGGCAGCGCACGCAATGACCGCGACCCAGAGTGCGCAGGCTTGCAAGCTCCGTCTCACTTATCCAACTCCTTTTGGATGCGCGCCAATTCCACAAGCGTGGTCGTGAGTTCCTGTTTGTATTCTTCTAGCGACATTGCGGCCTTCTGGTATTTTAGAGTGTCGATCCGGCGCTCCAGTTCGTCTTTCTTGGCGAGCAACGCACGCTTGGCGGGAGTATTCGCGATCTTCGCCGCTGGACCGAGCCGATGGATTGTGAAGCTCGAAAGGAGTAGACCCTCGCCGGTATTGACGGAAGCTTCGCGAACAGGTTCGCTCTTTCCCGTATCTTCGAACACTGCGTGCTCGGTGGCCAGGCGTTTCTGCGCTTCATAGTATTCCGCAGTCTTCCGCTGTGCGTATTGAAAGGCTTCAAGCGCGCTCTCCGAGCCATCTTTATCAGTGTCTGCATCGGGATTGTGCAGCGCTTCGACCCAATATCGCGCAAAGACGGTGGCGTTTTTCTCCGTGCCACTCTTCGTGGCGGCGATCACTGCCCGCCCAGGCCTTTCAAACATCCCGATTGAACCTCCGCTTGCGTTGGAAGTGTTGACGATCAATTGGCGCTTGGCGGGAATCCGATCGCACAGCTTGCCGAGTTCCTCGCCGGAGATGTCTGGGCCAACCAGATTGAACTTGTACTCCATACCGTCGAAAGTTCCATGCCCGATGAAAGTAAGGACAAAATCATCTTCGGGTTTGGCTTCATGCGAGATGGCCCCGAGAGTTTCCCTCAGATTCGCCCGTGTCGCATTGTTGGCGATTAGCGTGTAAACGCGGGCGTCAGGGTCCGACGACCTGAAGGTCTTGTCCAGATCGTGGGCCAGCGCCGTGAATTGCTGTTCGTACTGCAGTTCACCACCCAGGCCGGCGATGGTCACGTAGTACACCGTCGCGCGCGCAAAAGGCGCCGACAGGATCAGGAGACCCAGACACAGAGCCAGCCGGGTGGTCATTACAGGATCCCCCATTTGCGACGCAGCAACCACTCAGAAGCCTTCAGGGCGATGATCAGTAGGAACACTGCCGGCATGTTCCACAGCTCCTTCGCTTCGCGAGTTGTGATTCCTGCTTCGGAGTAGGGAATCTCGCTCGCCAACTTCGAGGAAAGGTCTTGTGGCCTCCAGTAACGCCCGCCGGTCTGTCGAGAAAGCTGCTGAAGCAATTCGCGATTCTGCTCCGTGTGGAAATTTTCCGCGACACCATCCATCCGCTCGAAGCTGACTTCCTCCTGGACTTCAATGGCATCGCCAAGCCGAGCCGACACTTGCGCCTGGTACTTACCGGGCTGAGGCGCTGTCCACTCGCCCTGATAAAGACCGGGAGTTGTCGTGCTGGGCGCAAGTTCGACTGCGGCCAAGTCGCCGCTTGGCCCAGAAATGTGCGCTTCCACTCTGGCGTTGGATTCGGGCAAGTAATCCTTGTCCCGGACCTGCGCGGAAAGCTGGACGTTGCCGCTATCATACAAAATCGGGTTTGTGACGGAGACCACCAATTGGCCGGGTGTACCCGTGACCAGCCAGCGCAGCAATTGCCGCCAGAAAATATCGTGGCTGTGATCTTCCAGGGGTAGCTGCATTTGCCAACGCCAGGTGCCGCCCGTGGCAAGTAGGGCGGTGCGGCCGTGGCCATAGTTTTCGACGACGAGAAATGGCAATTTCCCTCGGCCGGTAGACATTCTGGCCAAAACTACCGCGCCCGGCTTCGGCTTGCCTGGGTCTTGATAGTTCAGCATGTACGGCAGTTTCTTCCAGCGCGTGGCATTTTCACCCGGGCTTTCCGCCAGGCGGCAAATGATGCTGTCGGCGCCCGCGGGGGTCAGTTCCGCTCTGGCGGGGTCGCGCTGGAATGTATCCTTGCGGTTCGGAAGGATAACGGGAAGCAAATCAACCACGCTCGACGCGCCCCAGCCACCGTCCGCCAGCGCGAAGCGGCCGCCGAGGAACAAAATCCCGCCTCCACGCCGGTCAACAAACTCTTTGATGATCTCCTGCTGTGCTGGCGTAAAATAAGCAGCTTCCACGGACCCGATGATGAGACCCTGGTACTTGAAGAGATCTTCGTTCGATGTAGGAAATCCGTCGGCCAGTTCGCCGGGATTATCGAGCCCCTGGCGGTAGACATTGTTTGCCGTCGTCCGGACCATCGAGGCCAATTCAACCATCGGATCCTCATCTTCTGCGCGCCGGATGAATTTGTACTCCCAGCGTGGTTCGCCTTCTACGTACAGGAGTCTGCGCTTGCCCGACTCCACCTGGACATTGCGGGTCAGAGCATTGTTATTCGCGTTCGTTTCACCCGGCTGGGGACTAACCGAAAATTGCAAAGCCTTGTGTCCTGCGGCGCCTGCGTCAAACAACACAGTCTGCGTCTCGAGTTCGCCGTCCGGGGCAAAGGTAATTTCCTTTTCGCCTACGGCCTTCTCGCCGTCGCTCACACGGAGTACCGACTTCTTGCCTGAGTAACCGCGCTGGCGAAAGCTGACGGTGGCCGCCATCCGTGAGCCGGCGAGCGCCCGGGGCTCGGCCTGGACATCCTCGATCTCAACGTCCCGCGCCATCTCGTCCGGCCCGAAGCCGACGGTGTAGACGGGAACACGCCGCTCCCGGAGCGCTGCAATCGTCTCGCGCTCGATTCCACCGGTGTTATCGGAGCCATCGCTGAGGAGCACCACAGCTCCAAGAGGCAAGCCGGACGTTTCTTCCATTAATTGCTTGAGTCCATCATCGATTCGGGTGGAAGAGGCGGAGCCTTTCAGTTCTGCAAGGCCTGAAATGCGGGCGATGTGACGATCGAGCCGGTACAAATAAGTCTGAAACTTCTGCTGAAGCGAGCCGAGCGCGCCTGACTGCAGCGAGCGTGTCGCCTGGGTCTCGCGCGTGACGCCGCTCTCAGCAAGCCCCATGCTGCGGGAATCATCCACCAAAACGGCTACGATATTCTGGTGAGGCTTCAACTCGGCGATCATGAGGGCCGGCCGCCACAGCAGGAGAAGCAGCAATCCGACTAATGCGCTTTCAAGTGCCCAGATGACGGCGAGGCGCCATTTTTGCAGATGAGGCGCGGCCTGGGGCAGGCGCAACCGGATCATCAACGCCAGGCCCGCTGCCGCAGCGATGAACAGGACAAGCAATAACCACTTCGGCCAACCACTCAGGAGGACAAGCTGCCCCTTTGAAAAAACGGGGGTCGGGTATTTGAAGAGGAGCCGAAACATGTTCAGCACCTTCGGCGCCGGGAGACAAAACTGCTCCCCCGCTCGTTTCTGCAAGCCGGGTGAAAGGATGCGCGTTGTTTCCGGCTTTTACTATGATACAGCCTTCCGATTGTCGTGTTGCTCCGTTTAGCTAAAATAATCCCGCCTCACGTCCGTTGGATACAGAGTGTCACTGGCAGCCGTATGAAATGGTTTGTCGCAGGGTTCGTTCAGATCAAGGCGGAGATGTCAGGAGACGGTGAGCACACCGTGCCCTTGCATAGAATGAGGATGAAATTCGCTTCTGGCCTTGCTCGCCGCCAGCGTGAACTACAGGACTGCCGAATTTGAATGCAGGTTAGATCTTGTCGCCAGGAATTTAGTCAGCCGAATTTCTGTGGTTGAACAGCATTCGCAGTACTAATCCCATTTCTTCAATTTCGGCCACATCTGTTGTAGATTCCAGCCGCGAGGCTGCGTGCAAACCCAGACGGGGCCTTTTTCGAGGGAATAAGGGACTCCGAATGTGCCAGCGTGGATGACCTGCCCGAAGTACTGTTCCAGGTGCTCTCGCGTGTCCCCCAAGACGATCATTGACAAGCCTCTGAATTTGCGCGGGCCCCAAAGATAGTAGTTCTGATGGGCTGAGATTGCTTTGGGCAGTCCATATTTTGGGCCGAACAAATCGATCGCTCCCGCCTCGCCGTAATTCTGCGCATAGACGGCCGTCACCGAGCGCAGTCCTAATGGAAGCCTGTGGTATGCTTCGGCCACTGCGGCCGTCATCTCTTCCCAGCCCAGATCGTCCGAGTAGTATTGAGGCAGCGGCGAACGCAGATGGCTTTTCTCCGTGACAGGCGGAACGCGATGAAGCCATTCCTGATACTGAACGTACGTTTCGAGCGGAAGAATCGGAAGCATCATCGGCAACAATGGCGCAGTGCCCGCAATCAGAATGGCCATGCTGGCTGGTTTGAGCCACCGTCGACCTTTGGCCACGCCTTCGATCACGACTGCCCCCGCCGCCAGCAACATGGGGTAAACGGGCGCTGCATAGTAGCCTTTTCCGTGCAGCAACATAGTTGTCGCCACGACGGCAAGGAAAGCCCATCCCAGCACTCGAAAACGTTTGGCCCCTTGGTCAAAGAACAGGAACAGCAGACCTGCCAGCCAGATTGGAAAATTGAGTGGCGACATGATGAAGATCTGTTCGCCCAGGAAGGCCAGCGGACCCCGCAGGTTGTCGCGGCCGCTGGCCCTAATATTGTGCATCAATTCGATGAAGGGCCAGTGGTGCCGAACATTCCAGATTAGATTGGGAAGAAAAATGGCGAAGGCAATCGCCCCAGCCAACCAGATCCACGGCGACCGGAACACCTCGCGCTCTGCTGTCAGCAGCAGCCCGACCACCACCGCAAATCCAAATAGGGCCATCGAGTATTTGTTTTCCAGCCCGATTCCAGCCAGCACGCCAAACCATATCCAGAGTTGGGGATCTCCGGTCTTGATGATGCGAATGATGAGATACGCACACCCCATCCAGAACAGCGGCTCGACGACGTTCATGGTCAGCAGGTGCGCGTTGGTTACGAACACACCGGCCAGCGCAATGCTCAGAGCGGCGAATCCCTGGGCGAAGCGGCCGCCGCCGAGCTCTCGGGCGATTATTCCGGTCAGCCAGATGACAGCGGCGCCGGCCAATGCCGGAAGAAAGTGCAGAGCCGGGAGAGAGGCTCCGATCGTGTGGACCGTCAGCCACGTGACCAGCGCAATCAGCGGCGGTTGATCGACATACCCGAGCGCGAGGTGGCGTGCACAGGCGAGGTAATAGAGCTCGTCACGGAAGTAACCGTATCGTCCAGCGGTCAACATGTGGGCAAGGAAGCTGGCCGCCGCGATATATAGCACAATCGCTGTGCTACTCGAAAACAAACCATGCCGAACCGAGTCGGTTGCGCTTGCCCTCACATTTGTCTCTGCCTGCTGAGTGTGTCCCATTGAACCTCGATCACTCGTGAACGAATTTTAAGTGGTGCCTCTGAGGGCGATGAGTTGTACCCGCTAAGATAAGTTACAAAGCAGCCTGGGGCCAACCGTGCACTGCACTGGGCGGCAGTTTGACTCCGGCATCGCGATATGCCAGCAGCAGTGAACCCAGAACCGGAGGAAACAGCGCCCTGCGAATCTCGGCGTGGGGCTCACCACTGGAAAGGGTCTCGCTGAAACTTGACAGGACAAGTTCGCTTTGAAAAACTCCGCCGGCATGGCAGACCGGAATTATAGGATCAGACGCCCGGTGGCCTGCCTCTACAGGGCGGGGGAAAACGAGAGAGATAACAGCAAGGGCAAGGCGCGCTAGATCACGTCCGGCGACCCGCAATATCTCTAGGGCAACCTTATCGCCCTGCCGGGCGGCTTCATCCACCCAGACCGAAAGCCCCGCCAGATGGTCGCGCGAAAGTGTGCCTGCGTAATACTTTTCCGTCAGTTGGTACGGCGAGATGACGGCCAGGCGTTCAAAAAGCAGAGGAGTCAAGATCGTTTTGAGACCCGTGCGGTCATATTCCGCAAGCGTTGCGCGGACCGCGGCGCGGCCAATCCAGTAAGCGCTCCCTTCGTCGCCGAACTGGTGGCCCCATCCGCCCACTCGTGCTTCTGCGCCGCGCGCGTTGATGCCGCGGGCCACGGAACCAGTACCAGCGATCACGATGATTCCCGGCTCGCCGGCCGTTGCTCCAGCCAGCGCGTTGACGGAATCGTGAACCACCTTCAGGCGCTCAGTACGAACAATCAGTTTGAGTATCCGCGTTTTGATTTCCGTTTCTCCGGTCATGCCGAAACAGGCGGCCGCAAAAGGATGTTCGATCGGATTTGAGATGTGGATCGACGCCAGCGCTTCCCGAATGGTCGTCACCACCACACGTTCCAGCCGCTCCGGGCCTCCGGGTTCCTCGGTGTGATCGCTGGGGCCGCCGCTCGATTGCGCAACAATCACGCCGTGTTCATTGCCCACCACAGTTCTGGTGGCCGTCTGCCCGCCGTCGACACCGAGAAAAAGCCTCATGGTCTCAGCTTCCATCTTCCGGACTTCAAATCGTCCGCCCGCCGGGATTCTCTGCGAGACCGTTGCTCTTCGGCGCTTCCGGCTTTGGCGTTCGGGCAAGCGTCGATAAAGCGCCGCGCGAGCCACTCAAAATCAGTGACAGCCGTGCCCGCCACCACCGCGTACACACCCAGTTCAAAGGCTTTCCGGACGTGGTCAGGTTTCTGCACCCGCCCTTCAAGAATCACGGGAATATCAATTTCTCGCACCAACCGCCGCGCAAGTTCGAAGGCCGGCCCTGCGCGATGCCTCGTGTTTTCTGTGTATCCGCAAAGCGTTGTGCCAACCATGTCGAACCCCAGCTTGGCCGCTTCCACGCCCTCCTTGAGAGTTGCGATGTCAGCCATAAGGAGCGCGTCGAGATTGTCCTTTGCCGCATTGACGATGTTGGCCAGGTGTTGGCCCTTTGGGCGGGGACGTTCTGTGGCATCCATGGCGATAATCTGAGCGCCCGCGCGCGAGACGCGCCGGACGGATTCGATGGTCGGCGTGATGTAGACATCGGAATCGGGATCAGTTATCTTTTCAAGGCCAATGGTCGGGATATCCACCGCGCCAGCGACCGCCCGGATGTCGCGAACGCCTCGGATGCGGACTCCAGCCGCTCCTTGTTGTTCGGCCACGGTGGCTAGCGCGGCGACGAACCTGGGATGATCGAGCGCAGATTTTATTCGGGGCTGACAGGAAATAATCAGCCCGTGCTTCAAACGTAATAGCGTGCTTTTCTTGTTCAAAACGACCAATAGTATATTTCACCTGGTGAGCCGGTGGAACCCTGGCGCCTAATGTACTGATTAGGACACATGGACGCAACTTCATCCGCGCTGATTTCAGGTGTCGTGCTGGCAGTCGTGTCCGGGCTGATGAACGGGACATTTACCCTGCCCATGCGCTATCTGGGGCGATGGTCATGGGAAAACGTCTGGGCGATATTTATTCTGATCGCCTGCATTCTGATGCCGGTCGTCGTAGCAACCACAACGGTTTCCCGCCTCGGCGAAGCGCTTCACCAGGCTCCCACGCACGCAATCCTGATGGCAGTGATATGCGGATTCGCCTGGGGTTTCGGGGCCGTGATGTTCGGGCAGGGTGTAAGCGCCATCGGCATTTCTCTGGGCAACACTTTCGTACTGGCCATCAGTTCCTCGCTGGGCTCTTTCCTACCCATTCTTGTGCTCGACCCGGGCAAGCTCTTCGAAAGGCAGGGGCAGGCGATTATGGCGGGGACGGGAATCGCAATCGCGGGCATTGCCTTTTGCGGTTACGCGGGAAAGCTGAAGGAACGCAGCCAGGCCAACAAGAACGTTCGCCAGGAAATGGTGGGCAAGGCCCGGCCCTTTTGGATTGGTTTGATGCTCTGTGCGGGCGCGGGCGTGCTTTCGGCGGTGTTCAACATTGGGTACAGTTCAGCCCAAGGGATCGTCCAGTCCGCGGTCCGGCTGGGGAACAGCGCGTTTGCAGGTTCCAATGTCGTCTGGCTTTTGATGCTGACCGGCGGGGCGATTGCCAATCTCGGCTTCTGCGCGTACCTGTTCAAGAAGAACCGAAGCTGGGCAAAATATGCGCAGCCCGGATCAGCCTCGCTTTACGGACTGACGCTTCTGATGGGGCTGCTTTGGGGCGGGAGCATCTTCGTTTACGGCTCGGCAGCTCCAAAGCTCGGCAGGCTGGGTCCGGCCATAGGCTGGCCACTTAGTCTCTCGGTCGGTCTCCTCACGGCAAATATGTGCGGCATCTTTGCCGGCGAATGGCGCTTCTCGCGCGCAATTGAGAGGGCGTTTATGGGGCTGGGCTTACTGGTTTTGATTCTGGCCGTCGTCACCCTGGGGTGGTCAAGCACGCTATCATGACCGCGCTGGAGAACTTCATTTAAAAAGAGACCGCTGTAGATGATCTGGATGCCTGTCATCCTTCGACGCGAGCCTCGGCTGGGAGGGCGTTTTTTCTCACAACTTCCATTCCGAACAGATTAAACATCGACCGAACGAATCTCGGTGCCATAGGACTGGGTCTCCAGGTGCGGTTTGACTCTTTTGGGGCAGCCTGTTTCCATAAGGGTGCA
>DASUJZ010000075.1:0-2773 GCA_036278995.1 Terriglobia bacterium
GGACTGAATCGCCAGTCGGAGACATCGAGCTTACGGCAACCGAGCCCGAGGAGGAGGCTCGAAAGCCCGGACTCTTTGAGGCGTTCCGCCGCAGCTTCGAGCGCGGATGGCAGGCGCAGCGCGATCCGAAGAAGGACAAGAGCAGCCGCCAGGAACTGCGGAAGGACAAGACCAAGTCATTGCTTGCGCTGGCGGGGTTTGCGGTGGCGATGATCCTGATGTTTATTCTCGTTTTCTCCTCACCCCCAAAGCCCAGGCAACTGAATCATCGTCCGTCTGGCACTCCGGACTTGGGCCGGCGGGTGACGCCCGGCCTGGGCGGGCCGCAAGAGCATGTGACGCCGTTGATGAATGTCACAGCAGCGAGCGGAGAGGCCGGGAATAACGGCTTATCGACACCGCAGGATGTGGCGCTGACAGCAACGCCAATCCCAGATAGCGCCGCGCCCGAAAGCATATCTCCCTCAACCGGCGCTCCAGCTAAGCGTACCTTGGCCCAGATTAATCTTTCGGGACCAGGCTTTGCAGGAGCAATATGCGATGCACGGAACAAATCCTCCGCCTGCGAGCGTGGCGGCGCCGGTTAAAGAGGCCGAGGACTTAAAAGCGGTTTCGCTGATTTTTGTGCGTACTCAGCAACAATCCACGAATGCTCCACAGGTCAAACCCGCCGTCGAAGACAACGCGGTGATGGATTTACTGCCGGTTGGGACGCATCTGGTGGCGCGCCTGGAAGCTCCGGTATCGACGGCGCTTGCCGCGCCTGTCGTTGCGGTCATTGAGTACAACTACGAGCAAGGCGGCCAAATCATTCTTCCCGCCGGGACCGAGGTCATTGGAAAGCTGCGGAGCGCGACGCCGCAAGGGGACGTATCGCTTGAATTTGACGAGCTCGAGTTTTCGGATGGAACCACGCAGAAGATCGCAGCGAGCGCCATGGGGCTTGACTATAAACCGCTGAAGGGACACGTCACGGGACGCAACCGCGGCCTGCGTTTTCTGGTGCAGTCGCTGACCGGAGTGGGCGAGGTGGCAGCATACATGGTG
Source organism: Terriglobia bacterium (assembly GCA_036278995.1). Lineage (GTDB taxonomy): Bacteria > Acidobacteriota > Terriglobia > UBA7540 > UBA7540 > SCRD01. The sequence continues at coordinate 1,048 of DASUJZ010000075.1, forward strand.
GGCGGCAGTCCCGGAAGCACGAGCGTGTTTTCGGAAGATGCGCTGTTGCGAGAGCAGTTGGCGGCGAATATGGCGATGGCGGGGCAGCAACAATTCAATCAGCTTGCCATGACGCAACACATCGTGGTGACGGTGCCGGGAAACACGCGGTTCTACCTGGTTCTCGAGCAGGGGACAACGCCCAAGAGCGCGCCCGCAAGCTTGCGCCCCGTCTCAAACCCTTCGAGCCTGCCGAGTGAGCAGGAGCTGATGGAGTTAATGGAGCTGAAGCGGGAACTGGCCGCCGTTTCGCAAAATGCGGGGAGCGCAACGGCGCAGCCCGCGGCAGCCACGCAGCCGTAAGGATGCCTGTTACATAATGTGGCCATACGCCATGGAATAGGTTAAAGTAAGCCCGAAGGAGAGGCACATGGAGCCTCCGGGCTATTACCGTCGCTTTAGTCTGACGTATTGGGTGTCGTGGCATGTTGCCCACGGCGCGCGGCGCTTTTTTGCTGGGTTTGTGGAATCCTGGCGCTGGGGCTGGGAGCAGTGGAAGGAGGATGTGAGCCGCAAGCCCGCTGCACAACCCAAAAAGGATCGTCCTCTCCTCAAGCTTTCCCTCGCCTGTCTGCCCATGATTGGTCTCATCATATTTTTCCCTGCCGATTGGATACTAAATGTTCCCGTGCTCGTGGCATTCCAGGTGTTTCTGTGGTGGGTGCTGCTAGGACCACTGCGGCATGCGCCGTCGTTCGTGAGGAAAATCCTGAAAATCGTGGTGATGACGGGGCTAGTTGTAGACTTTGAGTTTGTGATTATGTGGTTGGGTACTTCCGGACCAACTTCCCTTAGATTACATGAGCAGATTGGTGTACCTCTTGTAGTCATTGGGTTGCTGGGCTGGTGGATCTCGTTTTTCTGGATCATCTTTTCCCGGCCCAAGCGCAAGAAGCAGCCGGTTCAGTTCATGTCTTCTCAGCCAGTCCAAAATGTCACCGCATCCGCTAAATCCGCTCCTGAGTTGCGTGTGCCGAAGATCCGATTCGCGGATGTGGGAGGCATGGACGACGCGAAAGAACAGATACGAGAGGTGGTCGAAGGCCGACTGAACCCGCAGAAATACGCAGCCTACGGCATCGCGAGAAACGGCATTCTGCTTTACGGGCCGCGCGGCAGCGGAAAGACTTATCTGGCCGAAGCCACGGCGGGTGAGTTTAGGCTGAATTTTCATTATCTTTCGCCTACCAAGTTCATCACCATGTGGATTGGGGAAATCGAGGCCAGTATGCGGGGCGCTTTTTCGCGCGCCATGGCGAATCGTCCGGTTCTGCTCTTTATTGACGAGATTGACGCGCTAGGCTCTTTCCGCCAGAACACGGGCGCGGGCGGCGACCCTGGCGGTGGCGGCCGGGCATATAACAACATGACGATTGAGTTGATGCAGTCGATCGATCAGGTGCGTTCCGAACCAGGGATTGTGGTCATGGCAGCTACAAACCTGATTGACGGGCTCGATGAGGCGTTGGTGCGCGATGGCCGGTTTGACGTCAAGGTTCACGTCGACATGCCGGACGAGCCGGCGCGGGAGAAGATTTTCAAGGCACAGCTTTCAGGCAAGCCTTGGGCACACTTTGACTTGAAGGAGTTTGCGCGGCGGACGCCGGGAGCAAGCGCCGCTAAAATCCGGTCGCTGGTGGAGCGGGCAGCGGTTTATGCGGCCAATGAAGGGCGGATGATTGAGACA